>JAFSNB010000043.1 GCA_017447625.1 Bacteroidaceae bacterium | reverse complement strand
GCTCTACCAACTGAGCTATGACACCATGCTCGTCTTTCGATTTGCGGGTGCAAAGGTACGACAATTGTTTGGACTGCGCAAGTTTTTCTGCAAAAATATTGCCCAAATCATACATTTTAGCCCCAAAACGAGAAAAAAAGTGGGGATTTGTTCGCAGTTTCAGGAAAAGATTGTACCTTTGCGCCCGCAAAACGACATCACGGGTGTCCGCGATGCACTTTAATCGGAAAGTAGCGCAGTTGGTAGCGCACTACGTTCGGGACGTAGGGGTCGGGAGTTCGAGTCTCCTCTTTCCGACTTCAAGCGTGGTACGAGATTGAAAGTCAATCAGATACTGCGTTTTGCGTTAGATAAGCGGGACAAATTTGGTCCACTATTATTAATCAGCGTTGGTTGTCTGGTAGGCAAACAATGCAAAAAAATGCATCTTTCCGACAAAAAAACCATCGCGCGTAATAGAGTAAGCTATGATGGTATGGAGCAGTTCCGTCTTCCGCATTTTGTGAAGACGGCGAAATCTGCGTATGTTTATTACTATGTCCTGGATCCTGTGTCTGTGGCGGCCGGGTGTCCGAAGTTGGTGCGCCTGAAGAAGAAGTTCGGGTATATCAAGAACCGCAAGGAGCAGCGAGATGCGGCATTGCGTTTCTGCAACGAAATCGGTCTGAAGCTCCGTCGCGGCTGGAATCCCCTGGTTGAATCAAGCGGTTCCAAGGGTCTGGCCCTGTGGTCTGACGTATCTGCGAAGTATCTGGCCTACATACAGAAGAAGCAGGAGGACGGAGCCATGCGCATCGACTCTCTGGAGAACTACAGGAGCCGCATGAAGCGCATCGATGACTTCAACAAGACGCTGCCTGTACCCCTTACTTATGCCTACCAGTTTGACAGGGTATTCGTGGAGGAATATCTGGACTACTGCTATATCGACCACGGCTGTTCGCCAGCCACACGTAACAACTATCTGAGCTGGCTGCAGTCCCTGTCTGGCTGGCTTATCGGTCACGGCTACATAGCGAAGGATCCTACCGTTGGCATCGAGAAGCTGCGCGAGCCGGAGAAGGAGCGCAAGCCACTCTCTGACTCAGCCATGGCCAAGCTGCAGGCGTATCTCACGGCAAACGACCGTCCTTTTCTTCTGGCCTGCATGGTTCACTATTATACGCTTGTCAGGCCGAAGGAAATGTCCTACATCCGCCTGAAGGACATCAACGTAAAGGAGCAGACGCTGTTCATCAGCCGTGAGGTGTCAAAGAACCACAAGGACGGCAAGGTGACTCTTCCGGCCGTAGTCCTGAAGATGATGCTGGAACTGGGCGTGTTCAACGCCCCCTCCACCTATTATCTTTTCGGTCACGAATTCCTGCCTTCTGCAGAACGCGGCACGGCCAAGCAGTACCGCGACCGTTGGGCGAAGGTACGCAAGGCCCTCGGTTTCCCCAAGTCTTATAAGTTCTACAGCCTGAAGGACACGGGCATCACGGACACCGTGGAGCGTGTAGGCCTTGTGGTAGCAAAGGACCAGGCGCGTCACAGCAGCATAGCGACCACGAACAGGTATATAAGGAAGGAGCAGCTGACGGCGCATCCGGAGCTGAAGAACTACGAGGGAAAGCTGTGAGGCCTCTCACGCGCGCGTATTATAAACAAGGAAAGAAAATGCCCTCTACGACGGGGTGCTGAGAGCCGTTAGAGTATGTGTATTTCAGCTGTTGGCAGGCGAAAAGTCTTCCATGTATGAGATACTGTCTTGTGGGATCCAGTTCGGCTCCGCCCCGGAAGCGTATAGTACGGGCCTCTTTGCTGTTCACCTGTGCCGACTGGCTGAAGTCCATCCCGAATCGTCCTGCATCGCCATTGAGTTCCAGGTTCATCTTGCTGCCATCAGTGATATCGTTATCCGTGATTCTCACGGCCCCGTCCATGATGTCCTGGTACCGGTGAAGGTTTACCCACAGCGTATGATATCTCTGGTTGAATAACATCGGTGCCACATAGGGCATGGTTTCCACGCCATCGCTATAAGATCTCCTCAGACGTATAGCACCGTAGAACGCCACCTGCATTGTATCCATAGTCTTTTCCTCTGCCATCCCGTTCTCGAGCGACTCTTCAAAATCCTGATCTTCCGTTCTCTCCACATACTGCGGCATGGCGCATGTAAGCCATCCCTGTCCTTGTGCGGGAAAAGCCTGAACGACTCTTATTTCAGCCGGAACTATTCTCATTGTGTTCACGCTGCCGACATTCTCCAGATGCTGGGCGAAGAAATCAACTCTCCTTATAGTATGGGCTCTTGTATTCTCGTCCTGTTTAATCCACAGGCTGAAGTAGTCAAAATCGTACTGTTCGTCATGGAAGATCTTCCACTGGTCAGTACTCCTTATATGTTGATCGCTTATGCCAGCTGTTTCGCGCGTGCATTTGTTCCTCACATCCTCAGAGAGAGAGGCATACTTACCCCATTCGTTATCGGGCATTTTATACTGCACGTTGGCATAGTTATTGTAGAACTGCTCATCCACAGTGAAGTCACAGTCGAATTCATCCAGGATATCTTCGTCCCGGAGCCTGACTGTATTGGCGGATGAATAGAAGGACTTTGCGGAGAGGATGTTTGCAACCTTGGTGACATGGTTGCAGACGATGACGCAGTTGAAGAATGTCTCTATCTCCTGCAGGAACTCAGCAGCCGACCAGTCAGGCAGCATCTTGGATGCCACAATCTGCCGTTCCCTTGTGACTAACTGATATCCGTTTATGATGATAAGCCTCTTCCACCTCTCATCCTGCAGCAACTCATTGGTGCCAATGGTGAATCCCAGCAACTGGATGAATTTCTCCACGTAGTACATCAGGAAGGGGAACATCCTTGAAGGTGTTCTCCCGTCGTACTGACTGTTCCCGTTTTCAAATATCATTTTGTTGCCGATATAAGGCACGTCGTACGTTATATCGCTGTCCTTATCTGACGCATAAGCTGTAAACACCGTGGGGTAAGCAATATGGACATCAGGGTATATCAGCCCCAGATAAGTCTGACGATCCCGCGGTTCCGTGAAAGAGCCGAAGTCCATGTCACGGATACGCAGGTTCTCGTCTGCAGTGAGGATATTCAGTTCCGAGTTGCCAGCGAGGATTTGGATCTTCACGTTGTCACCTTCCTTCTTCAGGATTACCTCCTTACCGTCACAGATGACGTGTCCGTCACAGTACAGGCGTGCTCTCCGGTTCTGTGGCCTGCCGGCTCTGGTCAGTCGGTCTATATGGTCGTAAATGGCGCGGTTATGCGGGTCTCTCAGAGAGATATCGATGTCGTAGGTATAGTCACCTCTCCGGGCGAAGAACGGGTTTTCCCTTATCAGTTCGAAGCCGAGAGTGGAAGGGAGGTGAGGCACCATTGTGACTCCGGAGCTACTGTCTATGATTTCTAGGCGGATCATGATTAGGATTTACGATTTGACGATTTACGATTTAACTATTCCTGCGGCTGGCGTTTGTCTTCATGCGTGCGAGCAGGGCCTGTGCTTCGTTCACACCACCCCTGCCATCGACGAATGTATATGCCTGTGCAGGTTCGCGGTATGCTTCTGCAGCCCGTGCCGTGGTGCGTGTAAGGAGTCGGATGGCAGCTGTCAGTTCCGGATCACGTACGGGAGCACCCGATGCTGAAGCTACGGGAACGGTAGCTGGAGAGTGAGTAGGTGCCGCTGATGGGCGCGATGGTGTGGCAGCTGCTATGATGTCTTCGGCTGTGAGGTTGGCTATGGTGCCGCGTCTCTGTGCCTGGTCAATGATATCCAGTACCGGGCGTACGGCGCTGTTGGCCACTGCATACCTGTTGGCCACGAACTCTCCGGCATGAACCACTCCGCGCGGTTCGTCCCATTGCCCCCTGCCTGTGTAGCCGCCGGTGTAGAAGTTCTCAACGAGGCCATTGAGAGCAGCACCTGCAGCCTTGATGAGAGCTATTTCTCCTGCAGCTTTTGCAATGCCCCAGAATCCCAGCGTCCGGATATTCTCCACCGTACGCTGAACTATGGCCGCTGTGATGATATTCTCCACCGTCTTGACTATGGTCTTCAGCAGCTGCTTGGAAAAGTCCTCGAAGGTATTCTCCGTATCCGTAAGCCATTCGCCCAGGGCCTCTCCCATCTCCTCGCCTGCAGAGCGCAGGGCATCGAAGAGCTGCCTCTGGCGGTATTCCTGCTTCTGTGCCAGCTCTTCCAGTTTCTTCTGCTTGCGCTCCTCCTCTGTTATCTCCAGTTCGTTGGCCTCACGCTGCAGCTTCTGGCGTTCCTGGTCTGACAGTTCCTGATCCTGAAGGGCCTGACGGTAGAAGGCACGGCGTATCTCCAGTACCCGTTGTGCATATTCATCTTCGGTCAATCCCTCCTCGATGCGAGTGCGGCGCATCTGAGTAAGAGCGTCCTGCATGGCCTGACGGGAAATGTTCAGGCGTTCGGAGGCCGCCTTTTCGGTGTCCTTCTTCAGCTTTTCGTCCTGTTGCTTCAGCTGCTCGCGGAGCTTAATGGTCATATCGAGTATCTTCCCCCTTATTTGTTCGCGTTTCTCAGGTTCAAGCCCGGCAATCTCCAGTTGGCGGTTCAGGCGTTCCATCTCCAGTGCCTCCAACTCCCGGCTGTATTCCTCCTCGGTGGCTATCTGTCCATCGATGTACTGTTGCTTCAGGTCATTGGCTCGTGCGTCATACTCCGTGTTCACCGCCTCGATGGCCTTGCGGATGCGCTTCTGGCGTTCGGACTCGGTCTCAGGATCACCGTTACCTCCACCGCTGCCACCATCGCCGTTACCGCCACCGCTGCCACCATCGCCGTTACCGCCACCTGCAGCCTGATTAAGGATTTCGTCCAGCTGCTTGGTCACGTTGTCAATCTCCGTCTGAAGCTCCTCGGTATCCTTCTCGGCCTGCTTCAGTTCATCCTTTGCATTACCAGCCTTGAAGTCATAGTACTGTTCAGCTGCGGCGTGCCAGACCCACCTGATGGGATTGAACCTTCCCATGGTACCGTTCTTTCCTTCCTGCTCATCCATGCGGGCATTGTAGTGTCTGGCAGCTTCGGCCTCGTTGTCATCCCTTTTATCCCTGGCCTTGCGCTCATTCTTCTGGCTTTCCACCAGATGTTCTTCAAGAGCTTTCAGGGCTATTTCCATTTTCAGCCGTTTCAGATAGTTGTCGATGGCAGTGGTGTTATCGTTGATGAGTTTCCCTTCCTTTGTCAGGCTCGCCTCATATCCCGGTACCAGACGCTTCAGCTCTTCCAGCGCACTGTTACGCTGCCTATAGCCCAGCGTCTCATCGTGCACGGTTTTGTTAAGCCTCTCGATGTGGGTGCTCTGTTCGTCGTACCTTGTTGCTGCATCTTCCTGAGCCTGTTTGAGTTCCTTATTGACATGCACAGCCTCTTTGCCGCGTTTATAATAAACGTACAGGGCAGTACCTACAGCGGCAATGGCAGCGGCTGCAGCAGTCCAGGGATTGACGCTCTTCATCACCAGCTGGAACACAGCCATTGCGCGTGCGGCCTTTGTAGTCTGTCCAGTCACGGCCAGCAGTGCAGCCCTCACCAGTGCCTGACTGGCCACGAATAGTTTGCTCAGCGTATTCATTGATCGCATCTGCAGCCCCATCTGCACCATTGCCTTCCTGTTGAAGTTGATGGCCAGTGTAGTCAGCTGTACAGCAGCCCGCATCTTGGCAATTCCGGTAGTGAAGAAGAGCACCGTTGCGTGCCATGCTTTCGTCACGGCATCTGCCATACGTGCTCCGTACGCGTATGTAGTATAAGCTGCAGCGAGCACCAGTATTTCCAGTCCCCATTTCTTTATCCAGTCAATCAGTCCCGGCAGTATCATGACAAACTTGCGCGTCCATCCCACTGTCTTATTGAGTATGGGAGCCAGCGTCTTGGCCAGTTCCTGCCCGGTGAGGTTGATCTGGTTGCGCACCTGGGCCATGCGTGCTGCTGTGGTGTCGCTGTTGATGGCGGCCTGCTCCACGGCTGTGTTCGTGCCGGTGACGGCATCGGTGTAGTACTTCACCTTGTCTGCAGAGCTGATGAGCGCCTGTGCGGTGCTGATGCTCTCCAGCCCGAACATCTTGGTGAGCTCCGTCACGCTGAGGTTTTTGGCTGCCAGCGTCTCCAGCGCCTGCTGCAGGCCCACCACCGACGGGCGTGTGTCCTCGGCCCCGGCCTCCAGCTTCAGGAAGAACGTCTTCAGCTGCGTGCCGGCGATCTGTCCCTCGATGCCACGTTCGCCCAGTGTCTCCAGTACGCCCACCAGCTGCTCGATAGGTACCTTGGCCATGTTGGCCGCCACACCCGCCTTGACGATGGATTCCGTCTGCGTGGCCACGCCCACGGCACCGAACTTCGAACCGGCAGCCAGCACGTTGACGTAGCGCGCTGCCTCCTCGGCGCTGGCGCCATACTGGTTCATGGCCAGCGTCACGCCTGCCACGGCATCCTTCAGCTCCATCTTCGCTGCCTCGGCCAGTCGCATGGCCTCGATGGTGACGGCGTTCAGCGCCTCCTTGTCCTTCAGCAGCTCCGGTTTTTTCGAGCCCACGAGCATGTATGCCTCCAGGATCTCGGTGACCGACTTGCGCACGCGCAGTCCGGAGGCCTCCATGGTGGTGGAGAGCGTCTCGGCCTGCTGCTTCAGCCAGGCTATGTTGTCATCATCCAGTCCGGTGAGGGCCTTCAGGTTGGCGGCAGCGTCCTCCTGTTCGGCCGCCATCTTGCGGAACTTGTTGAGCTGCATGGCCACACCTGTGAGCGCCTCGAAGGTAGTGATGAGTGCCACGGAGTAATCCTTCAGCCATCGTTTCCCTTTGGCGAACATAGATTCCTGCGCCATCTCCACAGACTTCAGTTGTGCGCGGTGATGCTGTAGTGCAGCATCCAACGTCTTTATTTTTTTTGCCGCCCGGTTGTATTCTTCCGTCCCGCGTGTCATGCCGTCTATCTCTGTCCTCACCTTCTTCATCTCTGCGCGGATGGCGCGTGCATTGTTTGGGATTTCCTTGCCGTCGAGGTAAAGTACCACGCCGCGGTGGACGTCTTTGTTGTTGGTTCTTGCCATGATGGTTCAAATGTTGTTTATCATGGTGCAAAGATAAAAAAATCCCACCCGATGCGGGTGGGACACCAAAAGGGACACAGCCTGATGGCTGCACGCCAAGCACCTATCTTTGGTTGCTGCGGAGTTGCATGAAGCAGCGGTAGGTCATCAGTGCCTGTGCCTCGGCATTGTCCATGCCCCGCAACCTCACGTTTTCGTTTTCGAGGAACAGACGTCCCACCATCTGTGCCAGTGTCACCCCCGGCTGACTGATGTCTTTACAGCGGGCTGTCTCAATGCCTACTTGCTGAAGCGTCTCCTTGCCGTAGGCCACCACCAGTTCCACCTGCTCTAAATCCTTCTCATCTGGTTTCCCGGTGGCATCATCGATGTAGCGCCCTTCTGCATCTGTCAGCAGCCAGTGTGAGTATCTGTCAGCATATCCCAGAAAAAGCCACGCCGGCACGTCCGTAGGGCTGTCTTCGGGGTAGCGCGTGATTTCGGCCAGCGTCTGCTGCTGCCGCTGTCTCAGTTCACGTCCCATCTCCTCCAGCAAGCGCCGCTCGTCAGCTTTAGCTTGTGCTGCACGTCCGGCATCCTTGATGCCCAGTACGATGAACGCGATGACCCAGAAGGCCACCACCAGGAAGCAGGTCAGGGGGCTTATATCGAAGAGAAAAAACAGCGGTGTCATGTCAGTATAGCTTTTTGAAGGTTTTAGCGTTGGCAAATGTAGCGATTCCCCGGCACGCGGCCAAGGGGAATCGCCTGTGAATTCGTGCTCATATGCTGCATGGCATAAAATTGCCCCTCCAGTCGATGACGGGGATGTTCATCACGGCCTTGGGTTCGCCCTCGCGCTCGATGCGTATGTATCCTGAGCTGACCTCGTCGGGCCGGGACCATCTGAAATCCAGCGGCGCGTCGTCAGCGTTCTTGCGGGCGTTGGCCGTGGACACGCGTTTACGGATTGCCTTCATGGCAGAGGGCCATTCAAGGTCGGGGATGGTGCAGTGTACGGCGTGCTCCAGCAGCCAGTTCTTCAGTTCCCACTCAACCAGGCTCATCGTCTTCTCCATCCGGCGGCTCACCTGCAGCCAGCACAGGAACATGCCTTGCACGTTCTCGGGGTTCATTACTTCATTTGTTTCCATACTTAGTATTTTGACATTAAAATAACTGCGCAGTGCTGTCAAGGTCTACTAAGCAGTACCTCCGGGGCGTCACCGCTACCCGACACATGCGCAGTCAAAGGGTTTGACTTTTCGTTAAGAGGGATGGGCATAAAAATAGCCAGCGGTGGAGTACGGCTGGCGGCTTCTTGATGCCGCTTAGTAGTTTTGACGCTGCAAAGGTGGGGATAATCTCCGAGGTGTGCAAGAAAAAAGGGGAAAAAGTTTCATTCAGGATGCCGAAGAACATAAAATCATGAAAGATTAAAAGAGAAAAACATACCCCCGTCCTTCTGAAGCAGCTGGAAATCCCCTCTGCTGATAACGTCCATGCCTATGATGACGTCAACTTCAGAAGGGATGGTGCCGGAATTCACGCGAAGCAGCCCGCTCCGCTGGCCAGAGGGTAAGATAAGTTCCACCAAGTAGTCCACCGATGTGCTCCGCCCGTTGAGATGGCCGATCAAGCTTTTCCCGTATGGTTCCAAGTCCAGTTCCTTCACGATGCGTTCAGACACCACGGTCCCTTCAGAGCCAGTGTCCCACAGTGCCAGACACTCCACACACGTCTCGGCGTCCATCGTGCGCTGATAGAGGCCTTCCACCTGACACTTGGTTATGATGCGGCGCACGGCCGGTCCCGTTATAGTCTGACTCCAGCCCTTATTCATGAGCTATACTTATCAGTGGGTTAATCTGTATGACCCTGTCGTTGAGCGTGCATTCCCTGACGAGTATGCTGCCGCGTGGGAACCTGTATCGGCGCAGGTATGCCCCGACATCGTCCAGGCCGGGTGCCGCAAAGATGACTTCCCGGTTATGGATAACCAGGTATTCCTCGGCGAAGCGGTTGTATAGTTCCCTGCGGTTGTCCTTGAACCAGGAAATATTCATGTCTAAGGCATTCATGACATTTTTCATGCGCTGTTTGTTAGTACGAAGTACGGGATTGTCGGTGATATATGCAAGAAAAAAGGGAAAAATGTTTCATTCAGGATGCCGAAGAGCATAAATTCGGTCTATCCAAGACCCACGCCGCTGCCTTTCTTGACGATACGGATTTTGCCTATCTCTTCGAGCAGGATCCGCATGGCCGCGTCGCCGTAGAACTCCTGTACGTGGTCTGCCAGCTCGTTGATGCGCCGGTTGATATGCTGGTCCAGCCAGTCCAGTGGCGTGCGCACCTTGCCGGTATCCTTCTCCTTGTCCAGGAACTTGAAGGTGTTGATCTCGCGGCTGGTGAGTCCCTGTCGTCGCAGCTCCGTGGTGAAGATATTCCACGTCTTGTTACGTATCTCGCTCTCGGACCGTGCGCGGAAGCCCCTGACGAGTGCACCGCCCACGCGCACCCAGCCGCGTCCCACGCCGTAGGCCCGGAACACACCATAGCGGTCGAAGCCGAACTTCACCTTATAGGCCGGAGCCTCTCCCTGCCCATCGACGGCAGGGTCCGTGTGGCGTGTGGCGTCGACGAAGGCGGCGAAGCGGTCGCGCAGCTGTCCCGTGCCATGGGTGCCGGTGGCCAGGCTGGCCTGTGCCATGCCCTTGATTTCCGAGGCCCAGCTGCGCACCTGCGCGTTGAACTCGGCTGCAGTGATGAGATGAGGTGTGCTGTCTTTCATATATCCTGATACTCGGTGATGGCGTCGAAGCAGGGGCACTCCTTGATGCGTTCCCACTTATCCACTTTCCCGTTGGAGTTTTTGTCCGGACTGAAGTCGCGGTGTCCCTGGATCCGTGCCGAGGGATAGCGGCGGTGCAGATCCTTCAAGATTACGAGCATGGACCTGCGCTGCGCCTCCGTGCGGTTATCTACCGAGCGCCCTTGTGCATCTATGCCTCCCACGTATGCTACGTGTATGCTTACTGAGTTGTAGCCTTTAACCCCGTTGGCCACCTTCGCTTCATCCAGCAGCTGCACCACCCTGCCGTCTGGGAAGACGACATAGTGGTAACCCGGGTTCTTCCATCCCTTCTTCCTGAACTCCGCCTGCAGGTCAGCAACTGTGGCCCGCTGGCTTCCGGCCGTACAGTGTACGACGATGAATCTGATGTTTCGTGCCATAACAAAAAAAGTGTGAGTACTGTTGCATTTGCGGTGCAAAGGTACTCACACTCGAGTGTAGGGTTGTGGGACAGAAGCATCAGCCTGCCAGCCCGCTGTAGGAATAGAGGTATTGGTATGTAGAGGTGTCCAGCTCGTTGCCGTCCAAGTCGCATCCTACGCTGTGGCTTGCGTTCTGGTTGTCCGTGTATATGAAATATACCGGTATGGAAGAGATGAGTTTGCCACCGGTGAAACGGTAGATATAGACCATGTAAATAGCCACTTCCAGATTGATGCCGCCGTCCTGCTGGTACCTGCCAGACTTCTTGGCGATGTAGTGGCCGTTGTTGGGCCTTACGTACCAGCCGTCATCTATGGTCGTGCCCACGTAGTTGTTTGCAGCTGATATTTGCGATGTGAAGTACTGGGCATTCTTGGCAGAAGGCAAATTGGTTCCAGAGACATGATATTCCTTAGTCCTGTTATTGCCAGAACCAATCTGCTTGTAGCCTTCGTTGAAGCGGTAGTATGTTGTACAGTCGCTGTCGCTGATATCAAGGATTTCCGACACCCTAGTGGCGTTGACGAGTTTCTTCAGTGCCTGTGTGGTATGAGTGTCCGCCACCTCTGTAAAATCCCGCATGATACCGTCCGGTCCAAGGTCGTAGAGGAATTCGCCGGTATCCTCGTTTTGAAAGCGCAGCACGGCCTTCCCGTCGTTGTTCACAGCCAGATATATGGCAGGGTACTGGCCGCTACCGAACACCTTAAACTCAGATCCTTCTGCCTCGATGTGAGGCTGTCCTGTGTATCCGGTCTGAATAAGCGTGGCTATAAGGTTGTTGATAAGAGCCTTGTCAGCCAGGAACAGCATTGTAGCGATGAATTGGCGCTGGTCTCCCATCCTCCACCACTGGTTGTCACCTCCCGACGTTGGCTTGTTGGCTGCAGAACTGATATGCGTCTCTGTACAGGCATACTGCTTGCCGTCTGTGAATATCACGATATCCACGTATGGCTCGCCCCGGCGTCCGCAGTAGAACTGCATGTTCTCTACCCAAGGTGTGACACGCAGGCTTGCATTCACCAGATCCTGTCCGTTGTCCATGAAGGCGGTGGCCATAAGGCCCACCTCCAGCTTCGGCATACAGATGAAGACATAGTTCCTGAAGACGGCAGCATCGCTCGGTAGGAGGCGGAAGAGCAGCTTCTTATCGACGTTGCTCAGGCTGGCCGCCGTCTTGAACGTGAATGTATGCCGTGTCCAGTTTGTCGTGGCCGTCCACACGTGTCCTGCATCCAAGGCGGGGGACGCATCCAGCACACCGTCGGCATAGACGCCTGCGGAGGTATCGATGGCCGGATAGCTGTTGCTGCCGTAGATGAATGTCTTGAAGGTAGCCGAGCGTGAAGAAGCCGCACCGCTTTCCGTGTTCCCGTTCGTGCTCATCACGTGCCCCTTGCACCAGAAGGAAAGCGTGTACCATGTCCCCTCTTCTAAAACGTTACTACGGTTGCCGCTGGCATACCACAGCATCTGCATAAGCATGTTCTTGCCGCCGGTGTTGCTGCTTGGCAGGTCTATGGTGTTCATGAAGGAGTTCCGTCCCTGCGTGCCGTCGGATATCTTACCTATGCCATCAAAGCCGCCGTATGCAGAAGGTCTCTGATATACCAGGAATATAGTAGCCGAAGCATCATACCCAATATTAATGGTATGTGTGGCGCTGGCCACATAGTCACGCATCCAGACATACGGCTTGGCCGCCGTGGGCGACTGTCGGACGGAGCTCCAAGCTGTGGCATCTGAGAGTGTCGTGGCGCTGCTGCTCAGGCAGTACTGCCGCTGGACAGCCACCGCCTTCGTTCCCTGGCCGTTCTTGCCGAAGTAGTGTGTCTGTGAAGTCCAGAGGTGGTATCCCTCAGGTATTTTCTCGGGCCATTCATTGCCTGCGGTTCCCACCGTAGAAGCTGTGTTGATGACAGGAACCTCGTCATCGTCGGAGCTGACGATCTTCCCGTTGGTCGCAGTGGCCTGCGACGTGTATCCTGAATAAGTAGGGGCAAAGCGGTTTCCTCGGCTCGTCCATGCGTGCATGGCCTCTTCGCAGTCGAATCCGGCACACTCCAGCAGGTTGATGTTCGCTCCTGTCTGCCACACTGTAATCAGTTCGCAGGGAGTGTATGTCGGCTCCGTTCCGGACTGAGTGTATGTCGTCTTGGTATATTTCCAGGCGTAGGGCTTGTCAGCTGTAGGCGGCTGGAACACGTTGGCCACCCAGCCGCTTGCCGGGTTTGTGCGTGTCACTCCCTGCGACATCGTGGTAGCGATGAAGTATGTGGTGACGGTGGCGATGCCGTTCCCGTTCTGGACTGCCACTAACGAGAAGCGTGAACCTATCTTCTTCATATCTCACCCTCCTCAATGTATCTGAGTTGGTTCGTGCTGCCCTCGAAGATATAGCCGCACTCGTTGACGATGCGTGCGTCCTCGATGGGCAGGAACTCTTTGCCCGGGAACAGTTTCTCCAGTTCGCGGATCCAGCGTATGATGCCCTGATAATTCCCGTGGAACTCATATGCAAGAGTCTTGCCCGTAGGTTCCCCTGTCTCCTTGTTCACCTCAGGTGTACCAATGAGGCACTTTATCCAGTTGTCCTCTCCCTTGCTCTGGCGTATCTCATACTTATAGAGAGTAAGCGTCTGCAGGGAAGGGACATTCTGCATCGGGATATTCTTGGCGTCCATCTCGCGGTCGATGCGGATTTTCGCAGTCAGTTGTGACAGTTTCATATCGTTTTCAATTTGTTGCATTATCCGGTAGGTGTCGGCGTGCTGCATCAGCCCGAAGTAGCTTGCCCAGCTGCGGTCATTCTCAGCCTTCCGTGCACGCTGAAGCGTAGATCTGCGGATGAGGGTCAGCCCCTTATTGTGGTCTGTTGCCTTTTTGCCCGGGAACCGGTAGAGGCGGTAGCCGCAGATGTCCACCCCTTTGTCGTCGATGGCCACGATGCGCGCTGTCTGCCGCTTGGCCCTGATGCCCTGCTCGTACCACCAGAACTGCCGCACGCGCCACAGTGCCTGATGCGCTTCCTCCTTGGTGGGCAGGGCGATGAACACGTTGTCGGCATACCTGATGCGCCAATCATAGTTCTCGCAGAGCCAGTAGTCGAAGCTGAGCATGACGATTTGATGGACGTAGGGGCTGGTGGGTGTGCCGATGGGCAGGTGCCCGTCCACGAAGCTGACGGCTTCGCCGAAATCAATGAGCCAGTGCCAGAAGCCATACTCCCGCCATAACGGCGGCACATCCTTCAAGGTCATTACCTTTGCCCGCATGTACTTCATGCCTCGGCGGTAGGCCTTGACAGTCACACGCTGGTAGCACTGTCGCTGATCCACGTCCACCAGCCAGTGCAGGTGTCGCAGGTCGTAGAACAGGCGCTTGGCCTCCTTCAGGACTGAGAACTCCCGCCTTTTAGCTGTGATGCCATGTTCTGGCAGGCAGTTACGTGCCACGCCGGGGTTCACCCTGTCATAGATCGGCCTGAGTACTACCAACCACACATGCTCAATGATGAGCGCCTTCAGCAGCGGGGCGTCGATGGCCCTCACCTTCCCGTTCTTGTTTTCGACCTCCTTCTGGTAGTAGCACAGCATCTCGCGGTAGCTGCCATCGCACACGGCTGCGTGTATCTGCCGTATGTTCATCCCCAAGCCGGCCTTGAAGTCCAGCACCGGCTTTGTCTGCTGCCGGCCGCGGAAGGTCTCGAAAACGGCATCCCTGATATGCTGTTCGGTGATGTACATGCTCTTTCCAGGCTTAGGCATAGGGCGCCTACCAGTCACGGCCACGAGGCCGCCGCCACCCTTTAGGTCTTGTATCTTCGCCACTTCCGGGCTGGACATGGCCATGCAGTGTAACTTTTCCAAGCATGGGCAGACCCCGCATTATTCGCATTCGTGTAGGAGGCAGCATTGTTCGCATTCCAATTGCGAGGAGAACTGTAAGTACTGTTCGCATTACCACGAAAACGCAGAGCCGATGGCCACGTCCATCTTTCAACCCCTGTCTCCTGTTTCATTGGCCGCGGTCCCAGTGCCGGGCTTGTCAGGACGCCATGGGGATTTCGACGGCAAAGGTAATAATAATCCTCGTATTATATTAAAAATGCCCTGAAAAATCGACGGCTGACGCCGTTTTTTCCATCAGAAGGCAGCGGCGGCTGCACCGCCGCCACCTTCTGAACACCTTGCCAGCCCACTGCGTGGGCTTTATTGCGACTGCGTCGCTGCCTGCGGCTTAGCTGCGCTTCCTGAGAAGAGCCTGGGCAGACCCCGCAGAACTCGCATACGTGTAGGAGGCAGCAAAGGACGCAGACCAAGTGCGAGGAGAACTGTAAGTACTGTGCGCATAACCACGAAAACGCAGAGCGACACGCCACCTGTTGTTTATGACATCGCCCCATTCGTTCCTTGTGTAGCCGTAGAAACATTCCCAGGAAGACATATCACCGCCATTCTCCGTCTTTACGGGTGTATAGCTCTGGCGTTTCTTGGCATTGCCGTCCCCTACCTGCGTGAACGGCCCGAAACTCAGTGCATACTCACTGTTCTCAATCATTGCTGAGCCCGTGCCAAGAGCTATCGTCGTATCGTAGAGCCAGCGGCGCTGGTCCGTAATGATATATGCATCATAGCGGTTCCCTTCTTTCGATGTTGACTGCCTGACCAGACAGGTTCCTATACATTCTGCGCCGCCCTGACAGTACTCATACACGTCACCGCAAAGGTTGGCACCGCCGAACAGACTCATGCGCAGAACCACCTCCACATCATACTGCACGGCACCACCGCTTGCGTCCCATGCGTTGATTGTCTCTGTCAGTTCCTTATAGACACGGGCGTTCATGTATCCCTGAGCTAAGGTCTTCGCATCGCTGACATTCATGTAATAGTACTTTCCGCCATACATCTCGAAATACACGGGCGAAGACACGTCCGTCGTAGCTGTGATGCCGAACTCAGCAGCGAAGCTTGCAGCCATCTGGCTCTCCATGCACTGCTCCTTTGGCGCATACTGGTTCATGGTCCTCGTGAAGTTCTGACGGCCGCCGCTGGCATTATGGTAGAATGGAGTGTTATCAGCCCATTTGTAGTACGAGAAGCTGCCGGCACTCTGCAGCTTCGCACGCACGCCGCCGTTCTGCCGCCATGTGGACAGTGAATTGCAGTCGTCATTGCTGTTTATGCCACTGCCGAACTGCGAGGCACGGAACGGGTTCTTGCGTGAGTAGAGCAGTTCCTGCGCCGTGATGAACACGTTTTTGGCATGGTAACCGCCTTCAGCGAACGGAACTGGACTTTTGACGTTGGCGTTGTTGTTTCTGGCATATTGCATATTGACCACGGCCTCCACGTCTTGAGTGCGCGGATACGTGCGTCCACTTTGGTGAAACATCTGGCTGACGTCATTCATTCCGGCCATGCCTGCACTGTTCGTCTCTCCCTGTGTCAGGAAGAAGCGGTTGCGGGTCTTGTGCTTGCCGCCCTCCGTGATGGTGGCCACAGGGCACGGGCTTATTGCAGTCGGTGCAAGGTAGTATGGTGTGAGGTCTATGCCGTCCCACTCGGTGACATCAGTGAAGAGTCCCTTCCACACGGTTCCGCTGGCTCCCTGCACCTGATCGAGGAGGTAGAGGCCCTGTGAGTATCCGATGCCGATGGTCCATTTCGTCTCCGTGCTTTCCCACGGGAGCACGGCGTGCGCTTCCGCATATCCGCCGTTGCCGTCTGACTTGTACAGCTGCGGAGACTTCCATTCGGACAGGGTGCCTGCATACCATGGCCTTAGCACGTTATCGACATACCCCTCAGGATCATATTCACCGGCTCCGCAGTATTCATAATAGCCGCCGGTCGGTGACTGTCTGAACAGCTGCAGGTTGGCATCTGCAGCCTGCGCCGAGGATATCTGGACGACCGGAGCCCAGCCGCCGCCTGCAAAGCGCAGCAGGTTGTTGCGGCGCAGCAGCAGCGGTTCCGTGTCTTCACCCGTATTGTCCGTGGTATCGAGCAGGAAAAAGTCCAGGTTGTTGAGCCATTCCCTGTTTCCGATCTTCTTCACCGGAACGATGTCGGAGCTTCCCTGGGTATATCCCTCCACGTAGTTGTTTCCGCTGAGGAGCGGGTATTTCGGCTCATACTCCACCTCGAAGTTTATTCCCTTCAAGGTGGCTGCTGTAATGGTGTTGTCCAGAGTACGGAGGTAGGCCAGCAGCTCTGCCCCGTTGATGACAAGAAACTCTCCGGTACCGATGGCCACGCTGTCGCCGTTATATACGGCATACCACGTAACGTCAAAGAGGCTATCAAAGACCGTCGTGGACTGAGAGGGGCCAGTAAGAGCCAGGTCGTTCACCACGCTGCCGCCGCATGTAAGCAGCAGACGGCGTTTGATGCTGACGGAACTGTTGCCTATATCGGAGCGTTCCAGTACAGGGTGGCTCAGGGAGACAACTTCGTCGCGCTGCACTATGGGCAGGGCGACGCGCAGCTTGAACGACTCCTGCAGATATCCGAGGTAGCACTTCGACGGCTGAATGATACCGTCGCCATCTACGTAGTCCTGCAGCTCGCCGTACGGGATGTACCCGGCCTTGCAGACCAGTTCCACATCCTTGATCTTTGCGAGGTTCACCGTCACCTCGCGCGACATTGTTCCGTCGGCATAGTATTCAGCCTCGAACCAGTCGTTGTTCTCGCGCAGGCGGATCAGCTGTCCGTTCAGGCGGTAGTACCAGAAGTAGAAGGCGTTGCCGGTGCGTGCGGCATCGGCGGAGCTGCCGATGGTGTGAGCGTCGGCCAGAGCCACCGTTCCGTCGCGCAGCTGTACGCGGCATTTGCGCTTCCAGTTCGTCTCAGCCTGGTTCAGCGGCGTCAGCAGAGGGTTGATGAGACAGACGCGTCCTGCGTAGGTAGTGTCACCTGCAGCAGGTTCTATGTTAAGGCTCAGGGCGGACACGGCAGACACGGCCGTTGTCAGCTTCGTACGGGCCTTTATCACCTGGCTTTTTCCTGTGCTCGGGTTGGTGTAGTGTGCCACGCCGACTATACCCATTCCACTCTGACCCTCAGGAACATTCTTCCTTATGACCAATATACTTGGATCGGAATCTAATGGATTGATATTACCGATATGGTAGTCTGGGTTAGAGGCCGTGATAATGGATCTTACACCATTACGGTTTTCCTCATACCATGCCACGCTTGTCGGTGTTGCGTTGCCTGCTGTCCCTGTATTCGGGTCGAAATATGTAATCAGGAACTGAAGAGTTGTAGCCGTTGTTATGCGGTCAGGGCTGTATATGCCCGTAGAGTTGTCGTATATCTGTCTGGTGCTGCTGCCTGCGACAGATATTGCCGCCGACACTGTCAGCGGTTTGGTCATTACCAGTACACTGCTTTTCTTACGCATGGTTTCAGTCTTTATCAGTTATACAACTCAGCTCTCAGCCGTGACATATCCTGTAACTCCTCCGCCCGCTGCGATGACCTGTGTATAAGTCAGTGAAACTGAATTGGTGGAGCTGTTATACGTGTAACCGGTTCCGGCTGTCAGTGCCGAACCTCCGGCATCCACGAGAGTAAAGGCAGGTGTCAGTCCGCTGCCAGAAACGGCTTCGCCCTCCTTGTCCACGATGTATGCGCGAACGGTCACGGTCTCATCTTCCGTTATGGAACCGAAGTTGTGGCCAGTGACGTTGCTTGTCTCCTCGAGAGCGATAAAATAGGGATCACTCCAGTCATGCATCTGGCCATAGCCTGAATAGGTGTTTCCGTTAAAGGTCACGTCCACGCGGAAGAGCTCATCGCCGTTGACTTTTCCCTCCGGCACGGTCAAGGTCTTTTGATTGACGCCGGAATATCCGTCCTGAGCGGTACATGCATCGGCACTTGCCCCCGTCATGTTATACCACTGGTAGGACATACCGGATGGGACTTCCGTTCCAGAAGCACTTGAAAAGAGGTGGGCAACGCAAGTACCGGTTCCTCCTGCCGTCTTTATGTCTGTCACCTCGACGTGCACATAGTAGCTGGTACCGCCGCTGGCAGTCTTCACGACAGTGACGTTCTCGGTCTCTGTACGGACAGTCTGCATGGTACCACCCTGCATACGGACCTGTCCTGTCAGATAGAACTGGTCGTTGTCATCATTGCCGGCTGTGAAGATGTTTTTAACTATCTGGAAGTATGTGACGGAGTTTTCCGTCCATTTCTTCACCGTCCCCTGATCCAGCACCCCGTCTGTGTTTAATGCGATACCGTTCGCGTCTGCGTTTCCGAAGGTAACTGCGGTGCCGTTCCACATCAGGGTGAGATTCGTCGGGTTGTACGTCGTTCCTTTTGCGTCGGTCACCTCGACATGAAATTTGGGGCCTAATGAACTGTCACTCCAGTCCGGTGTGCAGACATGGGCATCCTTGTCATAGAACTGGAAGAAAGCGCGGCTGTTCGTGTCACGGATAATCTGTGCGCGGAATGTCATGCCGTTGATGACGGCTGTCAGCCCGAATCTGTTGGTAATTGTCTTTCCCATATCTTCAGTATTTAGTCATTTGACACTTGTTCGTTCATAAGCTCTGCAAGGTCCTGGTCGTTCACGATTTCCACGGGGCCGTAGGAGAATCGTGTGTAGCTCAGGTCGCGCACGCTCAGCACTGTGCGGCCGTCTGGCAGCTTGGGATTGTCGGGGAATACGTGCCGGCTCTCGATGAGAGACTGGGGCACAAGAATGTGATAAGCCATAATACTATAGTTTTGAAGTTAATAATGTCATATTCCCAGTGGGAAGTTCTCTGTTATTGTCTGTTGCTGGTTCAGGCCGGTGGACAGGACGGCCTTGAAGTCGAAGGAGCAGTGCAGCGTCTCCTCCCACTGGCTGCCGCAGTCCCTGCGATTGTATCCGGGGCCGTGCTGCAGGACTATCTTGTTCCTTGTGGTACCGAAGGTCGGAGTCCATGCGGCATCCTCCGCCACCACTCCGCTGTCACGCTTCCATTCCGTGGCGGTGGTGTTCTGCAGCAGCAGCTCATCCGTCACGTCTTCCTCTCCGTAGAACAGGCGTGCCTCTACGGTCACGTTCACGTCATCCACATACACCACGTTACGGCTGGCCACGAATTCTATATGCAGGTCCTGATGGTCGCGTACTCCTATGGCGAAGCTGATCCGTATCGTCTCATCCCCGCCCAGGCTTTCCAGTGTGAAGAGAGTCCGGCGCACGAACCACAGTGTTCCCATATCCGCCTTGGTAAGCGTGACGGGAGAAGTGAGGGGCGTGTGCGTAGCGTTCCAAGCTCTGTCAGCGCTCTCGTCGCCACTCTCACGGGTCAGCTTGAATCCAGTGAAATGCCCCGTTATGTCGCGCCCCAGACCGTCTTTTGCCGAGAACGTGACCGTCTCGCTGTTCAGGGCATCCACCCATCCGCCGTTGAGCATCTGTATTTCCAGATGCGCCCCGCTGACCTCCACGTCCTCGATATGGCCTGTGAGATAGATATTGTTCAGGTATGCAGAGTAGCCCTGCATGTTTATTCCCAGGAGTGAGAGGTTGGACAGGTCCCCGAACTGCATTGCTATGTTCGCGGCCGAGAACTCCCATGTCGTAACGCCCTTGACATAGCGGGTGTATGTCCGTGTCCTGTATGCTGAGTTCTGGCGATCCGTCCTGGTCGGGTTACCGAATACCACGAAGTGCATACCCACCTGCGGGTGGTAGGGATTCGGGTAGGCTTCAGACTGTCCGCGAAGCACGTATTCGGCATTCTCATTGCGGCTCCCTGACACTCTTGTGAGGCGGAAATAACTGGTGGCGAACCCGGCTATGCGGCGGTTGTTGCGTCCGTCATCGCTGGTGTCGCGGCTGTTGAGTGACGTGTCGGGGTCGTTCCAGTAGCCCATGCAGAGGTCGTCTTCCTCGATAAGGCCGATTTCCCCCTCCTCCAGCTTCAGCGTTATTGTCTGGTTGTCGGTGTCCACGCTCTCGATGATGCCGCCCGGGGCCTGCCATTCGTCACCGACGATGATACGCGTGCGGTTCTTGCGCAGCTCCGGCACTTCCAGCCACTCCCACAGCTTCAGGGAACGCATCTCAGCGCGTCCCTGCCCGTCAAGCAGTCCTCCGTGTCCGGTCATCCCGGAGGCGAACGACTCTCCCAGCTGCACGCCTTTGGCCATTATGATCCGTTCGGCGGCGGTGTCGGGATTGACCTTCGAGAGGAACAGACGGCTGCCGTATTGGGAAATCAGCTGTGCCAGTTCCTCCTCTGTTATGAGCATACTCAGCGCACGTATGATATCGGCGAACAGCGTACCTATGCGGTTGGCATCGTTTGCGCTGTCCTCTGTCTCGTTGGCCACCACGCCGGCGCGTGCTAGCAATTGCTGTATGAGAGTGTCATCAATCATCCGTCTCTATTTCGAAAGGATTATCAGGCATGCACAAATTAATATGGTTCTCCTTTGCGAAGAAAAGCATCCATCCATACAGTCCTGCGCCTTCCAGCTCCACGCGGTGCGCTTCACCTCCGGCGAGCTGCACCCCCATTGCCACTTTCAGGCAAGCCTTTCTGTCGGCATCCATTTGCGCAATGAAGTCCATCATCAGCTGTTCCATATTGTTGAGTGCCGTCTGGATCTCTTCTGCGTTGCCGCTGTCACGGACATGAGTGACAAAGGCGATTGAAATTGAACGCCGCATTATCTTATGGCTATTGTCCCCAGCAAAATCGAAATCCCCGACATCGAGGAAGACAGCGGGGTAATGCAGGCGTCTGGCCATAGCTGTCTGTGCGCTGTCTGCAGAGCCGGCGAAGTGAGGTACTTCATCCGTATGCCGGATGGAGTGATGTCGTCTGCAGAGATTTTCAATATATGTATGGAATGGTGTCATATCCGTGGTTTCTTCTGTTCTTTAATACGTCGGTCAAGAATCCTGATTACATCCAGTGCCAATAGGTGCGGGTATGTCTCCAGCCTTGTCAGGTCATCTCCCACAAGGGCATCGAGGATTGCGAGCCATGATCCCGGACGTTGTTTTTTCCTACCCGACGGAGCTTCATTCGAAGAATCTTGCTCTGCAGAGGGGAAGAGGTGCGGGTATGCATCAGAAAGCCAGTTCCTTATCAATGCCCAGTTGACGGTTATCCCCTGCAGAAGCATGAGATCTTCGCTTTTGGCAATGCTCTCAGCCAGTGCACCATGGTCATAGCTGAAGAAGTCTGTATTTTCAGGCAGGTACAATGCTGCTACCATGGCATACAGGTATGTGTTATTTCCAGAATAGGCATACCACTGCCAGAACTGATCCACAGTCATGAACTGTTTCAGGGTCATTCCGCGCAGTCTGTCTTCAGGAGCCACGAGCCGCACGGAGTCTATTGACAGTTCCGGGATGAAGAAGTGATCTGCGGCTGTCATTTCCCATAGATTCCGAAGCTGCTCAGTCATCACATAGAGCTGCCACGGATCGAGGCGTGAGAGGATATCGCTTCCTATGCCGAAGAACAACTTGAAGAACTGCTCCTCCGTCACCGCTCCCTCAGAGAGAGACAGCAGAGCTATGAACTGGTTGCTGCTGGCTTCCCCAAGTTTCTCCGGCACAGTGGCTGTGAAGCTTTTCCTACGCCCGAAATAAGTATATTCGAATCTTATCTCTTTCATGCCCAGAAGGTTCTTTTGTCGTCGTTATCGCGTTTGAACACATCGGATACGTGTCCTCCGAAGTATTCCGGCCATTTCCATTCAATGAAAGCTTGGAGAGAGGTGGCAAAGGCCTTAGCCTCTCCCTCTGCTACTGCGGCAGCGTCGTGTGCCTCGCGTCGTGTTGCCGGAGTCTCCGTCCTGTTGTCGGAGCTGCCGGCACTCTGCCCTATGAAGTAGAGTCCTCGATCTGTGAGAGACCCTGTTTCGCGGATTAGTTGTGCCACGGCTTTCTTCACCACGAAGGGAATGCACTGCAGGCGCAGTTCCTCGAAAGTACGTGCAGGGTCACCCGATGCTGAAGCAATGCGAACTGGGGCTGTAGCTTTTCCGTTTTCGAGGGCCTGCTTCAAAGCGTTGTAGAGGTTCCATCCCAGCAGCGGTCGTAGTTCATTATGGCAGATCGCTGTCATAATCGGAACCAGACGGAGGAACACCAGGCGGGAGTTGTTTATGAAATGCACTGCGTTCACTTCTGACGTACGCTGAACAATGTCTGTGCGTGTTGAGACACGAACTGGCATATCTGCATATCCCTGCAGCTTCGTGAACTTGTTATCAAGCATTTCGAGGATGCGGTCTATGGCATTGAAGCCGCGGTTCTTGAAAGTCTGTCGCAGCCGGTCTTCCTGATATTTGTACGGTGATCCGAAATTGTCAGTCTGCTGCCGTTGGAATCCCTGGTCTGTGATTCTCAGCTGCAGGACGTCGAAGTTGGCATAGTATGCCAGGTTTGCCTCGGCTACCTGAAGAACGCGCAGCAGCTGCTTCTCATCATCTGAAGGGGTGGTCTTGGAGTATAATGACTCGAAGCTGCCCATGAGGGTGCTGCCGAACAACGGTATCAGGAACAGTTCATCAGCAGTCATCAGTGAAGACTGCAGATTCTCGAAGCTCAGTGCGGATGATGCCGGTATCACAGCATCCATCTCGCTTCCGTTATTCCATTTCTCGCTACTGAAGAACATATCAGCTCAATGTTTTCTGGGTGCCTGCACCCGTGTCAAGTGTTGTAAGTATTGTATTCCTGTATCTCAGTTGTACGTCCTCGCCGTATCCCCAGGAGCGCAGCATCAGGTAAACAGGATCGAGTAGGTTCTGACGATCTACCCACGCGTTTGCGATGTTCACAAGGAAGGCCTCACGTATGTTTGAGCCGCCCTGGTTGCCTGCATAGGTGCCGCCCGGCATACCAGCACCGAACACGTTAGGATTGACGCCGAGCGTGAAGAGTATTTCGGAGTTTGCGGCTGCAGAGGTCACCAAGTTCTCTCCGCCTTTGTATTTGTTATCCAGAGCCTGTATCTTCCACTCCTCTTCCACTTTGCCGTTAGCCTCATTCACTGCGTACATGGTCATCAGAGGCTTCTCTGCGTTCTCCACTCCGCAGAGGTTCTCTTCCATTTTGTCCATGTACTTTGTGATATCTCCCTTGCGCTTAGCGATTGCAGCCTCCTTTGGGAGAGTGGCATAGTCCTGTATCGGGAATTTGCGATCCCAGAATGAATATGGAATCTGGACATGCCACTTCCACGTGATTTGGTTCTTATAGGCTTTCTTCAGGAACTTGGGCACCTGCTGAGCAATGTCTATCCATCCGAGGATGTAGGCTGGCAGCCATACCGGTTCGCTGTAGATATCATGGTTACTCCAAGAGTCGCGCAGGGCATAGACCAGTGGCTGCTTCAGTTTGTCAAGCAGGAATCGAGTGTCATACTCCAGCTGCGGGTCATAGTCCATCAGTGTATCAAGCACACGTGGGGTGTCATCCTCCGTCGTTGCTGGCAGGTCTGGCCAACAACCGGAAACGATGCACTTACAGCGCCCCACTGCATCAGGAACCGTAAAGCGGGAATAGAGCGCATTGATAGGATTCAGGCCGACAATGCGCTGCCCCTTAGCATCAGGAATCAGTTCCACTGGCGAGCAACCGAACTTGAAGTAGTCACGGCTGGCACGCTCTGTATAGCGTCGGATCATACGTCCGTTAAGCAGTGCCGTCAGTTGCGGGTCATCGATGGGCTGCAGCTGTTCGTTTCCCTTCTCGTCATATCCGGTGACACGGCAAGCGAATAGTCCCTGCCCGAGTGTGAGGTTGCGCAGGAACCGCAGACCGGTGTTGAGTACGCTTGTCTCAGACACCACCTTGGCTGCAGTACGCGGGAAGTCGTTATCCCCGCCCCACTCGAGGAGGCGGTGTCCGTTCCACTCCTTATAGGTGGTACGCAGGCTTTCGAATGGTGCAAGGATATTGCGTTTCTTCACCTCATAGTTGTCTGGCCGCCCGGTGCTTTCGCCGAATATCATATGCGACTGCATCATCATGGGCGTACCTTCTTCATTGAACAGGATGTCCATTGTACTGGATGATATTATAGATTCTTACAGGATAGACGTGAATTCCCTTCTCTGGGTTCCCCTGGCAGTCGCACGCCTGAATGCCACGTACGCGGAACACTTTGTTGTTCATGCGTCCTGCGCCGCAAGCGTATGCCTGTGGGAAGAATATAAGTTTGCCTTCAGCCGTGACGAACTTGATGCTGAATATCCGCTTGCGGCCGTCCGGATGTGTGCGCACGTCCAGCTCATCGAGCACCTGACGGCGGTAGATTGGTTCTTTCTTCATATCATGTCAATTGAAAGTATAGTCATGAGTGTAGTCGAATATGCGGTGGCGCGTCTCTCCGGAGTCCGTGTCTCCCCTTCGTGCCACCTCTTCCTGATACATGGCCGACGGGCGCAGTGTGATGTTTGCTGTCTGAGGTTCTGAATGCGGTCTGCGGTCTGTCATCTCAAATCCAGTCAGTGTCATCTTTTCCCAGCAGTCTGTGCCGTTGTCATTTATCAGATAAATCTCCGGGGAGACCGTGATATCACGCAGGCTGTTGCGGCGCGTGTCATCTTTGAAGCGTGCGGCGAGACGATGCTGTGTCACCTCTCGTGTGACATTCTTCTCATACTCTCTGTCCATCCATGCGAATTCCGCTTCCATCTCAGTCGTCTCTTCATCAGATCCGGTGAAGGCCTCAGTCTCCAGCATACCGAAGCAGTTGGTGAATGCAATGATCCGAAGCTGTGCATGATGAGAGTAATCTATATGGTATGTGACGCTATCAACGACCGTCCCGTTTTTAAGCAGCTCCACAGTAATGCGGTGCAGGCGTGCCATCTGGGCGGCCTCAGTGAGAGCTGCTACCGTAGTGTGTACCACTGAAGCGTAGGCCGGAGCCGAACCTATTGCCGCTCCGTTGCTTGCTTCAAGGTCTATATTCACCGTAGCTTGTATGAGTTCCCCATTTGAGTCCACTCCTTGACACTGGTATCTGGCCGACATACCTGCCATAAGCATCACGCTCAGCGTTATGGGCTGTTGCGGGAGAATGATGCGCTCCGTGTAGCGTGTCAGCCACATAGCTGTAGCCCCTGGAGTGGCGGTAGTGCGGCGGCTGGCATAGTATGCGTATGAGTGGAATGCCTGACCGATCATCTGCGCTTCCTGACCTTCAGCCGGCTCGTTGTAAAGCTGAGCCGTGAACGAAGCCCTTACGACCGTTGCCAGCCACACCCCTCTGCCCTGCACCAGGTCACGGCGCAGCGGTGTTGGGCAAGGGCGGACGTATGGCTGCAGCAGCTCTGCCAGTCCTCTCAGCGTTACCACCCCATTGTCGGGTACGTAAGGCTCCGAGAACTCCACCTGAGCGTCATTCCCCGGCACGATGACAACGCGCACGCGCCTGCCGTCTGCGGCATCCGTCCAGCGGACATCGGGAACGTCAAGCACGAAGTATGAGGCTGCCAGTGTGGAAGTCGTTATTGCCATTGCCAGATATCGTATTTCAGAGTTATGTTCGGTGTGTGCAGGCGCAGGTCATAGCCTGCGAGAAGCTCTGCGCGTTTGATGCGCAGGCCGACCACGACCGTTGCCTGCTTTGTTCCCAGCTGTACACCGGTTGACAGAGCCAGACGCGGTGTGACCACGTTGGGAGGCTTGGTCACCGTAACCACGGGTTCCAGCTGCGCAGCCACCCAGTCGATGCTGCGGCTCTGCAGACGGTTCTCGCTTACAGAGTCCGAGATATGTACAGTGGCCACGTCTGCTATACGCAGAGTGTCGGCATACACCCTTGTCATAAAGTGTGAAGCGAGTATCGCTGCGGTATCAACCTCCGCCGGCACGGGGCGGGTCAGCTCCCGTATTACGGCGGGGTGATACACATGCAGCGTGTCGTGGATCCACAAGGTGTCGATGCGCACTTCCACGAGTAAACTGTCCGGGGATGTATCCCTGTGCTTCTGGATGCAGCCCTCGATTTTTGCAAACATAAAAATAAGCAGCGCCATAAAAAATAGGCACACGATACCTTCACGCTTCATTTTTTTCTGTGTTTATTGTGGTTTCTGAGTTTTCATTGCTTATCTCCATGCTCATCTCGCCGCGTGCCAGTCGCAGGCTGTAGCCCAGTTCCACGGCCCTCATTCCGAAGGCCAGTGCAGGGAACGCCACCAGCTCGCCCACTGCGGTGAGCACTGACCCGTCGATGATTCCCATCGGCGGCACCACGAATCCAGCTATTATCAGTACCACGGCCACCGTGAACGAGGCGAAGAACGTCACCTTGCAGGCGCGGCACTCCCTGGCTTTCTTCCTGAATGTCTGGCTGGTCATCGTTGTATTTATATATTATTGTATGCGTGGTGTTATACTTTCCACTGCAAAAGTACAACACCCCCTCTTAAATTCGTGGGACACCTGCACACATATATAAAGATGAGAGACGCTATCCTCACGGACGGCGTCTCCCGAAAAAATGCAAAAAAAAATATGTGCCTTCTTACCTCTTATTCTATTCTGTCATACAGCACCCAGTAGGGTGTTCCGTTCACGAAGGTGAACTCATAGCCCAGTTCCTGCAGCACGTCGGCGACTGTGCTGACCGAGACGGTGCACATATCGCGGTAGCGGTACTGCAGGTCGCGGCTGGTGACCAGCTGCTTCGTATCATCCATTCCCGGTATGTCAAATGAAGGCTGGTATTGACCTTGTATCATATTCCGAAATAGTTCCTTGTCGGAGTATGTGTCCGAACTCTTGCCGCCTTTGGGCGTATCTTTTGGTTTATTTGTAGATTTCATAATAGTCTTCATCTGTGAGTGATAACAAAAACAGTTTCATATTCACTACGGTCTGCATAGCAAACTTGCAGCCTTCAGGTGATGGTTTATAGCATTCGTTTATGCTCAGGTGCATGGACACCGTGTCCACGAATGCCACCCAGTCCCGTATGATGGAATAGTTTTCATTCGGCAGATCCTCCAGGGCTTCAGCCATACGTTCGGTGATAACCACCTCGTGACCATTCACCGTTACCTTGACCTCCTGCTTAGTCATATCGCACCTCCTTCCTGTTCTCTAATACCATTCACTGTCAGGTACTCCAGTCGAAGCAAGTGCATGGCCTCCGTCACTTTATGTTTTTCTTCGCGGTATTTGCGGTGGAAGAAAGCTTTATCCTGCTCATACCTTTTATTCTCCTCAGCCCTCTGATGCTTCAGCTGGCCAATCTGAGAGGAAATCTTCTTCAATACTATCTGATGCTTGGCACAGAGATCAAGCTTGTGTGCAGCCTCTCGTTCGTTTATTTCCTGCATCGTCCTTTCCAGTTTTTCGCGCTTTGCAGCATACTCAGTGATAATCATGCCTCACCTCCTTCCTCCTCCTTCTCATGGAGACATGTGCCGGCCACGGCGAAGGCGGCCAGCGTCAGCAGTGCCTGCGGGATGTTGTCAGCTCCAGTGGCCAGCACCATGCCGCCCATCAGCGCCACCCCTCCCACCGCCGTGCGATGGGTGAGGGCGGCACCGGTGCAGCGTCCGATGATGGCACTCATCTTTAATAAAATTGCGTTCAGTGCTATTTGATTAGCACTTGCGGGCCTCTGGCCCAGGTTGATGGATGTTGTTCCCATACTCTTGATGTGTTTAGCGTTACAGACAGAGAAACGGCTGCCATACCCCGTCGCTAAACACATCAAGAGGTTCGTCCCCGAAGGGCAGATACTTGAAGTTGGGTAGGCAGCCGCCTTTATCATTTTCTCCCCTTTCGGAGGAAATCCTCGCAGGGCATAAGAAATGCCCACCGAGGGAGTGAGCAGGTGACCGATGCCCGACGGGAGACCGAAGTCTCTTGATGTGTTAGCGGGAGCAAAGGTATGGACTTATTCTGATTTGACAAAGAAAAAGGCGAGAAAAGTTCATTTCTCGCCAAAAAAACAGGGATATTTTATAAAATACCGACAAATTGATCAAAGATTTGTCAGAAATTCTTGCTCTGACATAATCTCTATTTCCACACCAGCATCCTTGAGTTGCATAGCTTTTTTCTGCTTCCCGCTCATGCCACTGTCGCCAACAATGCGGTAGTCCTGCTGGCCTACGACGAGAATGTCTGTATCCTTTGTGACATTTTGGGCAGGGTAGCCGCCAATATCAGCTATCTTCTGTTGCAGTTGCGTCCTCGTTCCATAGATACACTTGCCAGTGAAACAGACGGTCTTGCCATAGAAATAACTACCTTCGTCCACCTTTGATGGGTCGCCCACGATTTCGCAGACCTTGCTCTTAGGCTTGTGCTTGGAGAGTTGGGGACGGAAGTATTGTTCTGAGAAACGTCCGCATCGGAAAGCTAAAGACTCTTGAAGGTTAGCGAATGAAGTGGCTCCCGACAAATCTATCAGCTTCAGGAAGAGCTCAGCACAGCCTTTGGAATCACCCTCTGCCCGATGGTGGTGACAGAACTCTACGCCCACGGCTTCGCAGACGTATGGTAGGGAATAGCTGTAACAATTCCTCACGACCCGCGTGGAAATCCTGTATGAGCAGAAGAATACGAAGTTAGGGAAGGGCATATCATTCCACAGGAAACTGTCGCGAAGGACATAAGTATCGAATGACGTATTGTGTGCCACCACCACCTTCCCCTGCACATACGGCAGCACCTCTTGCCAGACCTCCTTGAAATGGGGACTGTTCGCGGTGTCTTCCGGTTTTATGCCATGAATACCAATGTTGAATGGATAGTAAAAATTGCCTGGTGGCTGTACGAGCCACGAGCGACTTTCCTTTACTCGTGAATTCTCTACAACGGTGACGCCTATCTCGCAAATGGAATTTCGTTCATCCGTGGCAGTTTCCAAGTCTATAGCTACAAAACTGATGCCCTGCTCCGCAAAAGGAGCGTCGAGAGCAAAATCCCGATTGTCATCTTCGGGGAGGAAGGTGCTACGAGGAAGCAATTTCTCGTCCAAATTTAAAGTTGGGTCATTAATGTTGCCGAAAGTGATGGTCATAGACATATATTGTTTTGACGTAGTCTCAAAAGTTCTTATTATACCCAGTACTTTTTATCTCCTATCCTCATCTTCTCTCGTCCCTCTTTCGCCCAGTCATGCCCATGGCCGACAGATCTGCGCCGTCCAGCGGCGCAGATGATAAGCGGCCAAGCATACGCCAATCGCCACGAACCCTCTCTCCATCAGAGATCTCCTGATCGAACAGTTCTGCACGTATTTCACTTATACCTGTACTTTCGCGGGTATATTGTCCCAATGCAGCATCATGTAACGTCTTTGCTCCATTTGAGAAAAAGCTTCCTAAAAGGTTAAGAGCGCACATAATAAAACCTCCTTTTGTTAGCATATAGCATATTATTTTGCGCTGCAAATATAGATACTTTTGATATGAATCTACTGTTTTTTCAAATAAAATTTAATTTATTTGTGATAAATGAGTCATTTAGGATTGCCCAAAAGCATAAAAAAGAAAGAAAAATGCAGTTTTTTCGCGTTAATACGAAAAAATGTAGTAAAATGTTTGCGTAATACGAAAGTTTGTAGTACCTTTGCAACGTCTTAATAAAACAACGAAATATGAAACAGAAAATGGAAACGATGAAAGTGACACCAGAGGAAAGAGATCTCATTAAGTCAATCAGGGACTACAACAAATCTTTTCCAGACGGATATCCCGAGCTACTCTGGTTTGCACAAAGGCTGTTTGATGACATGGTACGACAGCCGAGCCTCTAAAGAAAAGCCCTCCCCCACTCGGGGAGGGTATCCAAAACGCAGAGAGAATATTCAACATTAAAACAATGGACACTATGGAAGCAAAAATCAAAGATCCCGTTGTGGTCAGCGACATGAAAAAGAGAATTAGGGATATACAGATGACCATATCATGGCGTGAATTTGCCAACACCTATTTTCAGCGTTCCTCATCGTGGTTCTATCACAAACTCGATGGTATTGATGGCAACGGTGGCGGAGGAGGATTCACTGCAGAGGAAGCCGAGCAGATGCGCGGTGCTCTCATCGATCTGTCTAACAGAATACGGCGTGTTGCCGAAGATATCTGCCCAGAGAGTCTCGGCATTGCTGTCTGACCCCCCAAAAAGGCGAGGCCCTCGTTGGCCTTATTAAGACAAAAGCCGCCCGTCCGCCTGCGGGCGCAACCCATCATTTGAGGCGACTCTGTCAGGCTTTAGGGCTTTGGCCCAAGGTTGAACAAGTTAATGAACTCTCTCTCAAAACAGCCGGAAAGGAGACCTGCGCCTCGGTCTCCTTTTCTTTTTTGCGCCACTTTCAACGCCCTGGAAGTGGCGCAGGGGTAAAGCATAATAGTTAATGAATGTTATAAAGAGAGATAAACCCTCTGAACATACGGAAAACAACCTTTTGAATTTATGAAAAAAGGTTGTTTTCTGGCTGTGAAGCCTGACGCGCCCTAACCTGCGCCGCAGCCGAAAACGCAATCAAGGCAGGAAATATGACGGACACCTCCCCCCCCGTTGGTCGTTACACGGGGACGGGGGTTGCGGCACGCAGTTGCGTTTTGTCCTGCACAGCTGAGAGCGGCTGTCCTGCGGTTGCGCTCAGCGTTGTCCTGTTGCGGTATTTCCGCTGGCTATCGCAGTCCTATGGGCTGCGTACGTCGAGTGTCTTGCATAAGACTCTCGAGAGGAATCCCAGCAGACTCTTCGTCGGACTATGCGTGGACACCACCGCTCATGGTGCGGAATAATGCGGTGGACAGATAAGCGTGCGTGTGGCCATGCACAGTCCTACGATGTGTCTGCGGGTGAGCACTGCAGATTCATGCGGTCCTGTATTGCCGGGTCTTCCCGAGGAATACAGCACCGCAGACATCTGCACCTGCTCCAGTAAGCTTGCTTATGAACGCTCTAGAGGTGGAGCCTGTAGTGTAGATGTCATCAATCACCAGCACCTTCCGTCCACGGAGGTTGCTGCTGATGACGACGTTCTGCACCAGGCTTGCGTCCCTGTGAGCTCCGCAGTGTGCCTTGTCGCGTGTGCCGATGACCTTGATGCAATCGAAGCCATCAGCAGCGCCACAAGTGTCACACAGCATCTGAGAGAACTTCCGATACCTCCGTGTGTAGGAGCGCTGGCTGGATGCCGGCACGCATACCACGACCACATCCTTCAGCTGTGCTGCAGCCAATGCGCCAGCGATGGCTATTGCCGCCCACCGCTTGGCATAAGTGCGTCCGTTCTTGAAATCAAGGATATGGCGGTTGGTTTCCTGCTGCTCAAATGAGATGCGGCGGAACCGCTGAGGAACGTAGGTGTAGAGAGCGTACTGTAGCATGGCGAGTATCTGTTTTAGGGGTTAGACAATGAAGGAGGCCTTATGCGGCCTCCTTCTTAGTGCGTCGTGTGCTGCGCTGCTTCTTGTTATTCTCAGAAGAACCATCAGGATCCGTGACAGTCTCAGGTTCCTCTGCTGGTTCCGTTTCGGATTCAGTGGCAGGCTCGGAGGTCTGCGCGGCGGCTCTGTCCTCTTTGTTGTGCCACATGAGGCGTTCCAGTGAGTCTCCATCGATGAAGAGACCTGTGCGACCTTTTAGCAGGAAAGCCAGTCGGATGGCTTTGCCGGCTTTGCTGCAGAACCCTTCGTGTTCAGGATTGCTGCTGTCTTTTACGTGGACGTGCCACACTAAGTTGTTGCTCTTGTTAGACTGAACCATTTCAGCTACGATAAAGTTCTGTTCCATGATGTGAGTTGTTTTAGGGGGTTATGTGATTTAGAATTCGTAGATAGTCATTATGCTGATTTGTATGCCGTCTGCATATGCAAGTTCGTTTGCTTCATGTGCTGCTTCCTGGTGTGACTCAGCGCAAACCTCGTAGGTGAACAGTTCTCCGTCGAAGTCCTGGATCTCTACTGTGAACTGGTTGCTGAGAAAACAGCGGCGACCTCTGGTGCGGGTGCGGAAGTTGGATGTCATGTAAGGAGTTGTCATGATGATGAAAGTTTTTTAGTTAATGTTTTGTGTACCGAAGTACTTTTGATTTTTACACTGCGAAATCAAGGTAAGCCAGATGCAGTGCAGCAAGGCCGAAAGAAATTATTTTCACCCTTCAGGGCTTCAGCAGAAATCAGTCTGAGCTTGCTCGCGGCTTATTTGTGGGAAAATAATTTATGTAGCCAAGGCCCCGTCCAGCCTTGCAGCACAAGACGGGCGAATTACCTTTGCAGTGCAAAAGTCAATACCAGTACTGGAGTGTACATCGGGAAAACAGGCGGAAAAGCTGTCATGACAACGTCCTGACATCCTGCAGCACCGTATCAGGGGTGCTTCATTATATATAGCGACCTGAAAGAAGAGACAGGACAGGAGACAGTTCATGAGGTTTGCAGTCACACCACTGCGCACAGTGCCCAGAACTCACGTCAGGCAGCATTGCAAACAGCATGACCATCAGAGAATCATCACCAGAAGCCCCATGACTTACACCATGGTGAAGAGCCGTTGCAAGAGAAATGGGCTCTGACAGAGAAACAAAAACTGCCACCCCGTCCATGGGCAGCAGCAATCAGGAATACAATAAGAAGGGAAAAGTCACATCCGCACATCCACGAAGGTATATTGCTTCTGCAGGAGGTCGCCGTACTTGGTCCAGATGCGTTTATCGACCACGTCGCCGAAGTGAGTGGCTTCCTCAGGCAGGACAGAGTCGTTGCGCTCCGAGCGTTTGTCCTTTTCGAAACGGCCTGTAGAGGGAGACTGCCGGACCCGGGTGTTATTCATTGATATGAGGATATACTTGCAGCGCTGCGCATTGAAGCGCTTTATGGGGAAGCGCTGGTCAGTCTCAGCGAGGATATAACTCCAGAGCAGATACTTGTCATGCTGTGGCGGTTCTATGCCCCGGTGTGTATGCGTCTCCACAGTCCAGCCGTGACTCTGCAGCCGGGCAATCGCCAGTTCGTTGTAAGTGCGGCGGCTGTTGGCGCGGTGGGCATCGCCATAGCGGTCGCGGTAGAAGTGCAGTAGGCGGTTGGAGTGGTGTCGGTAGTAGAGGCAGAACTGATCTACCAGTGCATTGACCTCGGTGTCGGCCAGTTCCTCTCGCTTTACGAAGAACTCATTGATGGTGTTATCCACGATGCGGTCAGGGTAGAGCGTGTGTGTAGCCCAGTCGAAGTGTCCGGGCTGTGCCACTTCCAGAAATGATGCGCTGCTGCCCCAGTCGAAGCATATTTCCAATGGTTCCGACGGGTTGCAATCCGCATCCATGCGACTGTCGCGCTCAGCCAGCTTCGCCCAGGAGAAATCCGTGTCCTCGGCGAAGTCCCGGATGAATGCGTCGTTGTCTGCGTGGTAGTATTTGTGCTGATCCGTGAGCTGATAGTAGCAGTGGTCAATCTTATCGACCACGAAGTTCAGGATTTCGATCATGAACTGCAGCTTCGCCATCACCTTGTACTGGTTGACGATGTACGACATACCCACGTTGGCCAGATTGTCGAATATCGAGGCCAGCATGAACAGTGTGCCGTCCCGTGACACGAAGGGCCGGATGGTACGGCGCAGGCGTGCAGCCTCGTTCCATATCTCGACGAACATAGAGGCATCGCCCTGCATTTTCGCATCGATGAGCTGCAGCTGCAGCTTTACGATGCGGTTCCAGATGTCGAAGAGCTGAATGCCGCGTTCCTCCTCGTAGTATTTGGCCGGTTCCAGCAGCCATCGCTGTTCAGGCTCGTATGGCATTGACGAGAGGAACGTGTTACCATGGTGTTTCTGAAGCGGATTCTTGGACAGTCTGCCGAAGACATGCTCATTGCCACGGTTCGTGGGTGCCACCTCCTGATCGAATTGCTCTTTGTCCAAGGTAAGCGCTTCATCGGTGATGTTATAGTCTGCGTTAGGGCCGCGAGAGTTGCCGTCCTGTGTGAGGATATAGAGGGCGTGGCCGTTGCTGAAGGTGATGCAGTGCTCGAAGGATAGCAGGTGCTCGTATGGCAGGTACCACCCCGAAGGCGGCTGTCTGCAGACAACGTAGTCGCCTGTGCCGGTCTTGGGGTCGTACTTCTTATAGCCCAGCATCTCAAGCATCTTGAAGGTAGATGGCAGCGTCTTGGTGAGAGCCTGTCCGTAGGTGGCCTGTGCCAGAGTGGTGATGCCGCGCGGCATAAGGCGGACATTCTCGTCCACCTCGGCACCCACGATGAAACTCTTGCCCGTGCCACGGCTCCAGATGAGTGTCTTCTGCCTGGCTTGCATGAGCATGAAGGCCATCTGTGCGGGGTTCACGCGGATTTCCTCTTCCCAGACGTTCTCTTCCTTCATCAGTATCTTTCGAATCTAATCCAGAGTTCCTTACTACCGTTGATATCCTTTACCAGCGGCACGGCCGTCTTAGCCTGTCCTACTTCAGAAGCAATCTTCATGAAGTCATTGGCCGTGACGCGGTGCTGATCCACGCGTGACTGCTTCATCCGGACAGTCACGGCATGGTCATTGATAACGATGCGGTCCACATGCTTCATGTCCATGAGGCGCGTTACCAGTCGTTTGTCAGTCAGTCTCTTTTCCATTAGCTGTTCATAATTTCCTCGGCCTGTGCATCCGAGATCGGTTCATTGAAGGTATCGATGAGCGTTGCTACGTCCTCTCCGGAGAATCGGAATTTATCCAGCGGGACCTGTATTCTTTTTCCGTCTGCGTTGATGATCTGGATGAAGAACACGTTCTTTTCCATGCGTCTCGGATCCTCAATGGCCTCCGGCTTGGCTCCGATGAGTTCATGCAGCAGTTTCTTGGCGTTGTTCCACTCGCGCAGGTCGCCCTTCAGCTTAGCCTCACGGATGAGTTCCAGCTGGTCCTTTATCTGCCAGGCACGCCAGAAGTCCCAGTCGAAGTTGAAATCCGTCTTGAACATCTCCTTTGCTATAGCAATGTCGCGGCGAGCCTGAGTGCGTGTGATGCGGTGGCTCTGCAGCATGAGTGTGATGACGTGTGCCTCGTTCGGGTATTCCTGGATAAGCATGGCCGCCTGTTGCACGCGGCGCAGCTGCTGTTCCTCCTCCCGTGTCTGCAGAGGAAACTGCTGCGGATCCAGAATGTGGTTCCGCAGAGTCTCGAATCGTTCTTCATCGAGGCGCAGTCTTTTATGTGTAGTCACGCTGCTTTTAGACATGGTTCAGGGAGTTTTGGAATCTGTTGATGAGTTTCAGCAGTTCCAGCTGTGCGGGGTTGCTTCCGTTGTGGGCTGCTTTGATGATAGCCTGTCGTGTCTCAGTGAGCTGGCGTATGTAGCCTGTGTAATAAGCCTTACGCACATCAGAGCCGACGGTGCCGAGTTCTGTCCTGAATTCCAGCTCATCGACCTCGAGGTTAGCAGCTGCCAGTTCCGGTGTGATGAGCGAATAGCCCATCTGTTCCAGCTGTTCAAGTTGTTCCGTGTTCAAATTCATCTTCCAGCGTCTTCAGATCAAAATCAAAAACCTCCTTGGAGGTGTATATGATGCCCCGCTCCAGTTTGGGATTGTGTGTGGCATTCATCGACGTAATTACGGCGACATGCCACTCACTATTCCACAGGAGCGCAACCTTGGCATGAAGGGCGCAGCATCTGTACCTTCCTTCGAAGGCCGTGGCCAGATAGTCGAAGGGTTTGGGGCTGATGGTGCGCACGCGGTTGTCTATGAGAAACCTGATAGAGAGTATTTCCCCGGCTTCCTCCCTCCTCTTCACGGCCGCAAGACTGTCTGAGGCGATGGAATAGGAGGAGAGGAAGACGTGAGCCGGGCCTGTCTGCTTCAGCAGGTAGAGCACGAGCTGCACCAGGTTGAAAGCCCCCTTTGAGTAGAAATGTTTCTCTTGCCCCTGCAAGATCTGCCCGAGGCCTTCAGGTGAGAGCAGCATGGTGGCCACCATATCACTGCAGTCAGCGAAGTCGCTGGCGCAGAACTTGCCCGTCGTCGGCTGCTGAGCCGGTGCGGGCGGCGCAGGTTCCTGTGAGGGTATTGGCAGAGTATAGAGCATTAACCGAACTTAGCGATGGCCATATCAATAGCCTCGATGAGTTTCTCCTCGTTGGCAATCTTTGCCAGCAGCTTCTCGCGCTTTGGGCCTTCCGGCATTGGGTTCGGGGTTTCGCCCTTGGTCTCTGCCTGGTACTCCAACTTGCACTTTGCGCGTGTTATGCGCGATGTGGCATTCTTCTTCAGAAGAACCAACTCTTCGCGGCTCTTACCTTCGAGGTCAATGCCACACGCCGCAGAAGCGGCGGGCACAGTGGCAGTGGCCTCAGAGGTGTGAGCCGCACCGCTATCCATGGCAGCAGAGTGTTCAGGTGAAGTGGAAGAAGATCCTTTAATGGTCTTCTCTACATCTTCATCGGAAATCTCTGCGCCACTCTGGTAACGCTCGAATAGCTGGTACAAGCGCTCCATCAGAGCGGTGCACTCATCTATTTTATCAGAGAACTGCTTACGTTTGGCCATGGACTCCTCGTCGTTCTGCTCTCCCACTTCGGCCATCAGTCGCATGGCCTGCTCGCGCTGGCGGTAGGCAGCGGCATATTCGTGGATGACGCGCTCGGCATTCACATCCTCCACTGTCATTTCCTCTGCCTCGATCTTCTCAGCCGTGGCCATGATGCCCAGCTGCTTCTCTTCAGGAATGTCTGCAGGTGATTCCTGTCCGTCGAACACGTGCAGTTCAGGATCAGTGTCCGGCACATTGCTGTCGAAGCCGTAGGCCTTCATGAATTCCCTTATCTGGAACTCCAGCCGCTCGGCAGCTGCAGGGCCACCGACACCGTCACGTTCCAGTTTGCTTACCACACCCGGCTTGAAACCAGCCTCTTTCAGAATTGCGATTCCTTCCTGAAAATCCTTTTTCTCTCCGTTCAGCCAGATGGCTGCGACCTCGAATAAATTCTTTTTCATTGTTCTATAAATTAAGATACTGCAAAGTTACTGCGTTTTCGGTTGCGGTAATGGGACATAAAAAAGTTCCACCCTTTTGAGGTGGAACAAAAAGACTTTCTAGTCAGATTCTCCGTGGGGTCATCCAGGATTCTGCGTCTGCGCAGGTGCGGTCTTCTCTGTGAAGAGACCGTCCTTGTCACCGGTATAGACCAGCTTGCGCGGACACACGTATGTGAAGCGCATCGGCACGTTGTTCTTGTCCGTGGAAGCTGTGCCAGTGGTGGAAGCATCAGCGGCTACCATCTTGGCGGCATTGAGCTTATCGCCCATCAGGTAGCAGATGCCGTTCTTGTCCTTGACGAGGATGACGAGCTTGCGGCCGCGCAGGGCGTTCTCGAGTCCGAAGATGGTGGCGTTCATCTTGGCGCGGGAGATATCCAGCTGGTAGAGGTAGTTTTCGCCTCCGGCTTCTCCCTGCTGTGTGATTGTGAAGGCACCTGTTTCGTCAGTGAACTTCACCTTGATGAACTTGGCACCGACATTCTGAACGATATCGCCATTCCATGCGCCTGCAGCAGCCAGTTGCAAAGTGGCGCTTTGACCTGTTGGGGCAGGCAGAGTCGGCCATGTAGCAATGTCCTCGGCGTATGCGATGCCTATCTCCTGTACCAGACCTCCTACATTGTCGATGTCGGAGCAGCTGATGGCTTCATCTATATCTGCGAGTTCAATACATTTCATAATTGTAGCGTATTTGAGGGTTAGACGTTACGAACGTAGTAGGTCGTACCTTCCTGAGGTGTCTCGTCGGTGGCGAGAACATACTTGCCGCTGGAGAGTACGAACCAACCTTCATTGACAGGATTCTTTCCGGTGGTTGTTTCCACTTCGGTGTAGGAGACGATGGGCCGTTCGTTGCAGCAGTAGATGAGCGGGTTGATGCTCACCAACTGGAAGCCGATGACGTAGCTGCCCGTAGCCGTGTAGTGGTAGGGGTTACCGCTGGGGAAGGGGTTCAGATGGTTCATGTCGGAGTTCTTGTCGAAGCCATAGAAGATGGTGCGCGGGAGCATGAGCTGCACGAACTGCGAGTTTGCGGGCATATAGGGAACCTCGACGAGGCGCACCTTGCCACCCGTATTGCGCAGGTATTTGGTTTCTTGCGTTGCCTCGCCCGTCGTGCCGGTGACGTGTACGCCCTGGTCCTCGAGCCAATCGACATAGAGGTCCTTGACATCGGAGCTGATCCACATCTCGGAGGCTTTGTCGCGGAAGCTCTTGGGGCGGCTGCGCCACATCTCCAGCAGTTTCGTGCCAACGTTGGCACGGGTCAGTTCTCCGGTGGCGTACATGTTGCCCTTTGCGACGGAGATATTGCCGTCGGCAATATCCTCCTCGACGATGGTGAGAGGGCCGTCGAAAGAGTACTGCACACCGTCCTTCAGTTTGTTCTCGTTGTGCTTGGCGCAGAGCAGGGCGGCGGCCAGATCCTCGGAGGCACACTGGATGCCGTAGTTGTTCAGCCAGAGCTCGAAGGGGTGAGTGTTGGGGATGATACCGGCGGCGATGTCTCCCAGGTACCAACGGCGATAGCGTTCAGGCTCATCGTCCATTTCCATGACCACGCGGTGCACGGTCAGCGTGCGTGGCATGATGCGTCCGCTCTTCAGCTGACCAAGGAACTCGCCCGTATAGCCACGGCTCACAGAGCCAAGTTCAGTGCGGCCGATGGTCACGCTGTCCTTCACGCCGGGAAGGGGAGCGAACAGCATGAGCAGCTTGGCAGCTTCTTTGTCGCGGATGGACACCAGCAAATCCTGGTGTTTCTTCACTGCAGCCAGTACCGCAGTGATGTCAATAGGTTTTGTCAGATTCATAGTTCTTAACAATTAACTTTAAACAATTAAATTCTAGCTTTAAACTCTTAAATCTTACCTTTAAGCTCTTAAAGGTTCTTAGCCTCCTGGTTCACCTCATCGACTGCGGAAGCAGCCAGTTCCTCAGCCTTCTTCTGATCCTCGGTCTTAGGCAGAGGAGTCTGAGCGGTGGGAGCCACGAGAGGAGTGCGGTCCAGCACCGTCTTCACGGCCATTACCTTGTTCTTCAGGCCGTCGATGGCCTTCACGTTGTCGCTGATGGCATCGAGGGCATCGGTTGCATCCTTCACGCCATCCTCCACGGCCTTCTTCTGAGCCAAAGCATCCTCAATGGCCTGCATCTGATCCACAGTGAGTGTGACCTTACCGTCACTCACTTCCAATGCGGCTACGGCAAGCAGCGCATTGACAAGTACAAACTTCTTTTCCATATTAATTTGATTTTGGGGTTGGTTGTTTTCAGGTTCCTTTGGAGGTTCCGGCAGTTTGCCGCCGAATATCTCCGATACGATGTTCTTCACTCGCTCCACAAGGCTTTCCTCTTTAGGTAGGAAATCCTCCGGTACTGCAGGCATATCCAGAGTGGCATGATTCTCCACCACGAACTGCCGTATTTCGTTCGTCATGCTTTTGGCGTTCTTGATGATGCCATCAACGAGACCGAGGTCAAGCACCTCCTGTGCCGTCAGGAACTTCTCTTCCTTCATAAGATCTATGACCTTTGCCAGAGACGTATCCTTACCGTTGGCTGTTGCCTTGTCCAGATACTTGCGTGCTATGATCAGGTCAGTAGCTTCAGCCAGTTTCTTTGACTTCTGCAGATCCTCGATGGTACGTTCCAGGTCTTCAGCATTCAGGCTGGAGTATATGCTGACCAGCACACTCGACTGGTGACACAGCCACAGAGCATCGTCAGCGATCTCCACCCGCTTTGCTCCGTATCCCATCCATGTAACAGCTGAAGCGCAGAAAGCAAGCAGCCGTACAGTCACGTTTCCATGATCAGCAATTTCCTTGCTAATCAACATGGCATCGTTGACGCTGCCGCCGAGCGAGTTCACTTCAATAACCACTTCGTCCTTTGTATGTTCACTCAGGAACGATCGCACCCTGTACAGCTGCCATCCATAGCTGTCTATGGGTGAATAGATTTTGAGAATAGCCTGTTTCATTTGTATAAAATAAGAATTGCACTGCAAAGATATATTCCATGCAATGCAATTCAATGCGACATGAAGCAGGCCTAAAACCCGTTTTTTCGGTATATTAGTCCTCTATGATTTCCCCTTCACATTCCTTGCTTGGCTCTGCCTCAGTAGCCTGAAGGGTAAAGGGTACTCCGTTCTTGGTTGTCGTGGAACCGCTGGATTTCTGAGTGACACAGCGCAGTGGCAGGTCAATGGTTCCGCTAAGAAGGATCTTTCCATTGGCATCCTGATGTACGGCGAGCCATTCACCACGTTCCATCTCTCGCACCAAGGCAGAAGCCAACCGTCCCTGCACAAGTCCGGAGATAGCTACGGAGTACTGTATTCCGCCATCCTCAATGGACATGTCTTCGCGGAACAGGAACGTGTCATTGTCTGACACTTCCACCTTAATGATATTCACGCGTGTGCGCATTACTACGATTACCTGCTCAGAGGCAACGTTAGTATCGATGCGCTGGACATCTGATTTAGGAAGCAGATACAGAGCCCTGATTCCTCCGATGTTGTCAAAGATAAGATCAACTGTTTTCATATACGTCCTTTCCCTGTTCTGATATTGTCCCATTCTCGGACAATGTCGCCAAAACTATTTCTTTAATCTGTCGTTCAATGACACCATTTATGCTCTTTTTTCGTAGAACATCCAGTTTTCTGTTCCATATTTTGCGGATTGAGTCGTAGGGCCAACTCTCCTCCGTCTGGTGAAAGAAGCGGTAGAAGGCCCGTATGCTCTGAGCAGCATCCCCGCTGACCATGTAGTGTGCAGAGAGGAAAGTCAGAAGCATACCTCGGCAACGCTTCTCGATGAGCGTGGCCAGTGCTGCTTCGTCTGTTGGCGAGAGTGCCCATCCAGCTCGTGTGAATCTGCGGGCGGAGATGATGATTGCCACTCTCGATTTCCGAAACCCTTGCTGTGGGATCCTGATTCTCTTCCTGTGGTCGTAAGTATGAGAGCTCTTATTCAGGTGTGGAGAGAGGAATGCCATGATGGCATCATCGCGGTGCACATCCACCAGTTCCGGCCATTCGCGGTCGCCCACACCGAAGTTATCTATCAGGTAGCGGGCAGCGTATGGAGCCATGTGCACCCACACCACATACTTGTTATTTTTGTCCTTTGCAGCCTCTTTCATGGCGCAAAAGTACAAAATATATTTTAAATCATTCCACAACACTATAGTTTTTTGCACAAATTTTGTGTAAAACTGTAACAAACCTTTCAAAATCTCTAATATATTAAAAATCAATGACTACAGAATCTGGTGCAAACAGCGTTACAGAATTCTTCCGGCAGATGCAAATTGTAACGACGTATGCTGCACAAGGCGGACATCATCCCGTTACACTTTGCTGCAAAAGTGTAACCCGAAGTGTAACTGAAAATGTAACGTCTCCATCTTATTCTTTTTCAAAAGTTTACCCCATCTTCTTCTTTTTAGTTACAAAGTTACAGAATTTTTGTAGAAAAATAGGGATGGGGTATGGGGAAGTCATGGCGGCGACGCATGATTCCTTGAAAAAGTAAGCCGGGCCGATGCCTCTCGCACCAGTCCGGCCAGTGAACAAATCAATCACTATTTAATTATGGAATGCAGGTTACATTATGTTTGCCGCAGGTAATCCTCGAAATCGAAGTCATCATCATTACTTTGAGGGCTGGCCACAGAACTGGAGGTGACGACATCTGGACGTACTCCACCCTCAATGGTTTTGAAATAGATCATCTCTTTGCTTGCCCCGGCCGAGTTCTTGCCAATGATGCGTGTGCCGTTGTTGCATACCTCTTTAGGGTTCATCACGAGCCAGTCAGCATTGAAGCGTGCGAAGCCCCTCAGAGCCTTACTGAATCGGTTGGCCGTCCACTTGTAGCTCTTTGAAGCAGCCTGGAAATCATTGAATACCTCCTCACGCACAAGCAGCGTGTTCAGGTGGCCGCCCTCAGGAGCAAAGTAGGTGGCCGCCCAGTCCTCGAACGAGCTGCCCATATCAGCCTTGTACTGACGCAGCTTGATATCGCGCATAGGCGGCTGCAGCTTCACGTTCTCGCGGACCAGTGACAGGTAGAACCTGCAGCACTGCAGCAGGAAGTTGAAGTCGGCGTTCCACTCATCTTCTGTGTATTCCACACCGAACAGATCCTTGCCGAAATCACTCTTTATGCTCCGGCTCTCCGAATAGTCGTTCTGCTCGCCTGCTTCGTGGTAGTAGTCAGAGAACACCACGAACAGCAGTCTTGCTTCCATCGATGCATCAATCTCTCCGGGAACGTAGTTTGTGGTGAAGGCAAACTTAGGGCTTTCCTCTGCGCTGAGGGTGTAGCTCTGATTATTCTTGGGATTGATTACCATATCGTCGGTAATCGAGTCAAAGAGGCGGCGCACGTCAAAGAACTGTGAGCAGTCGTCTATACGTACCAGGTCCGTGTGCCTTGTCACCTGATCGAAGACATGCGGATTGTCCATCAGTCGCGGATCGCGTCCGGAGAGTTTCACGGTCTTCATCAGCTGGGCAACGCTCTTCACGAAGAAGCTCTTTCCTGAGCGGCCGTTGCACTCTCCTTCCTGACCTACCTTATTATCCATGCAGTAGGGGGCCCATGAGCGTGAGGGAGCCTTGTAGCGGTGCAGCATATATCCGATGACGAACAGCTTGGCTATGAGGTTCTGCTTCTGCTCATCGATCTCTTCCGGTGTCAGCCCTTCACCGGCTATATCAAAATGGTGGGCCTTGCGGTATGCTTCAGCATCCTCCTCACTCATGTCTTCCAAGTTTGTCTCCAGTTCCTTCCTCCAATATATGCGTGACGAGTTGATGACATAGTTCATCAGCTTTGATATCGTAGTTTTCCCGTCTGCAGGTCTCTTCACCTCGATATCCCAGTGGTCCTTCCCCTCCATATCCTTTGTCCTGGTGACAGAGAACATATCATCAAGCAACTTGAAGCGGTGCGGCTGCACGTCGTGCTCCCATACATAATGGCCTGCAGCACCTTCCTCGATTCCGGAGCCTGTGACAAGGACTGCCTCGTTTTGGAAGAAGAACAGCTGACTTGAAGCCGTGCTCGTCCGGAAGTCCAGATCCACCTCCTTCAGGCTTTCCAGTGCCTGACCTTGTATCTTGGGGCTGTTCAGGATGGTATTCCTGACCTCACGCGGCAGATACTGCCCTTCAGACCATGAGATAATGAACTCACGGATGTCCTTCGCCGTGATCCTCCGGACCACGTGGCCAATAATACGCACGTATTGAGTGGCAGTGATATCCTCATCATGAAGCGTCTGGAATCCGTTCAGTCGCAGGAACTCATGCAGGCACACCGTATCGATGTGGTAGTCCGTCTTGTTAGTCCGTTTGTTCACGGTCTCCACCCAGAACTTCGCCGGCGTGGCCATATTGAGCAGTTGGCGGAATGCCTTGGGTCCCTGGTTGTCTTTGGCCTCCATCCAGTCGCGGAAGTCTTTGTACCCTTTGCCCCGCATATCCGTGAACTGCCCCATATACTTTTGCGGCAGCCAAACCGTGTGGATCTCATTATATCTCAGAGCCAGTACTGTACCACGCCGTATTCCAGCCTCATCAATGTCCGGGATGTTATATAGAACGTCCACATATTTGCGAATCTCGCGCATCTCAGACTCATCTACATTGTACGATTCAGAGTTGAACCACAACGGCCAGTAGCCCAGAGAGCGGCAACAGAGTGCGTCGCGTTCGCCGGAGCAAATGAAGGCCTCTGGTAGTTTCTTCTCTTTATACGGTTTCTCTTCGTTGTGTGGGTCTTCGCGGAAGGTTGCTTCCTCATCGGCATTGAACTTGCGCCAAGCTGCTTTAAGTTCAGCCAGTCCATTTACATACTTCTTTGGTTTTGCCCCTGCAGGGTAGTAAGTGAAGCGGAAGGCCTTGTCATAGTTCAGCGGCCGGTATATCTTAAAGAAGCGTTTGGCCGGAACATCGCCATGAGCTTCCTCTATGACACATTCGCGCATGAATATAGGATAATCTGGTGTGCTGTATTCATATTTCACGCGGCGGTTCTTGACACGTGCCCAGTACTTCACGGAATGCCAGTGCAGCGCATCGACGTGCTCCTGCTTCACGAGAGGACCGAGCAGGCGCAGTTCCTCCGGTGTGAAGCTCTCGTTCAGCTCGTAGAACTGTTCACCTTCCTGCTGATCAGCCCGTGCGTCCTCTTCCCGTATCTCGGGGCGGTTCACGTCCTTCTTCAGTTCATCTGAAACGCCATAGCGGGCGGCCAGCTTCAGCACAGCCTCTCGGAAGGTAAGACCTTCTTCCTTCATGGCCACATCGATAGCATTCATCTCATGGCCGTCATCGCCGAAATCTGTAACCACCCACAGACCCGTCTCCGCTTTCTGGCGAAGGGTAGCCGAAGGAGTCCTCTCGCTCCGCCTCATGCGGAACTTATTCTTCGTGCCCACCACCTCCTCAGCCTGAGGGTAGTAGTCCAGGATTATGCGCAATCCACCATCAGTCCTGGCCAGTACATCTTCTTTCTTGATCATATCGGGGCATTTTTGAAATTAGTCTGTCATAAGATTGAGTGGCCAGCCTTATAAAAGATCTTTTTTATACATCATGTTATATAGGTCACCTGTTTCATTGAGCAGCTTACGGGCTCTCATGGCCATCTTCTCCAATCGGACAATCCCATCGTAATCGAAGGCATGTTCCTCTTGCAGCAACTCTATCAAATTCTCCAGACCTGATACCAACTGATCGCAAGAGGCACAGACCATTGATATGTGTGTCTCTGTGGCTTCCGAAAGCTTCTTGCATTTCGGATTCAGACATTCCTCAAATCCCTTCATATTGATCATCCCATTTTGATGTCGAACTCCGACATCCGTTCATTATTGTCACGTCTGCGGCAAAGGCCTTCGTCATTCCATGTCACAGTTATCACCTTATCAACGAAACCACCCGGACGAGACACACGCCTCTTCACTGTTCCGATGACATAGTTCACCTTCTGGCCGCCCTTTGCCTTATAGCGGACTTCGTCTATCACTGCCCCTGCAGGCAGGTTCTGCTCATACTGAGCGATTTTATAGCCTTTGTTTTCCATAATTATTATAGTGTTTATTCCGTTACTTATCACTGTTTGCTTTCAGACATTTCTGCTTCTCGTTTTCCTCTTCCTCATAAACACACTGATGCATCCTTTCATACAGAGGTGTCAGTTCGTAATAAAGTTCTTTTGCCCATTCATACTTTCTCCAGTTCAGACGCAGCAGACCCCTCAATGCATTATTCTGGTCACGTAAAGCGTCCATCATTTCAGTATAATCCCTCTTTTCCATAATCAATAGTATTATTTAGTTCACATAAAATCCAGCTCCAGCTGCATCGCTTCCTGCATCTGGATCATCTCTTTAGCTTCCATGTTAAGCGCACGGGTCTTCACCAATAAGCGTCAGTGCCAGTTGTATCGCTTTCTGTTTTACTGTCATCATCTTTTATCATTGGGTATTGTTACTGTTATTCTTCCTATGTATCCGGCAAGGCCTATTACATTGGTGTCCCGTAGGAACCTGATGCCTCGTAAAGTTAGCGGGTCTTTTGTTATGAGAATCACGTGACCTTGCTGTATCATCTTTCTTGTTGCTTGTGTCATAGTTGGTTTATCATACGTATTATTTAGTTCACATAAAATCCAGCTCCAGCTGCATCGCATCCTGCATCTGGATCATCTCTTTAGCTTCCATGTTAAGCGCACGCGCTATGCTCACAATCTCATCCTGGGTAGGCTGTGTATATCCATAGCGTAGCCTGTTGAAGCGCTGGGTAGTCACCTTAGCCTTGGCATAAAATGCCTTATTGGGAGTGAACATTGTGGCATCACCAAACTTTATACGCAGCATCTCCGGCACAATTGCCTTTTTAATCTGAGGCCTCACTGGAATCTGATGCCTGTACATATACAGCTGCACAGCTGCAGCCGAACGTCCTGGCAGCAGTTCAGCCAAAGCCTCATAGCTCATCATGCCGGCATTAGCCCGAACAAAGGCATCCTCATCGGCACTCCAGTTATGACTTCCGACTGCTCGCATACACTACCTATTCCTCAACAGTTTTCCATACATCCATTTCCTCCACCCCATATTTCGAGAATATAGAAGTGATAGCATCGTAACGGGGCTTGGAAATATTTCTCAGTCCCTTTTTCAATGCAACGCTGAACGAAGAACTGGATCCGCTGAACACTTCCTCGGTCAATTCCTTCCTGCAGCTCTTCTCATTTCCAACTGTGAGACGATTGTACCCCTCATTGAAAAAATAACGCAAATCTTTAATCATATTGAAATAAATTAGTAATTTTGTGCAGATTCTTTTGAAAATCGCCGCAAAACTACGCAATATATTTTAAATAACCAAATATTTTTCTAATATTTTTCAAACAATGAAAGAAAGAGTAATGTATCCCCGTATGCTTGCAGTAACTAGAGCTCTTGGGATATCCAATCGAAAATTTTGCCTATCTATAGGAAAATCAGAAGGTTGGGTAACATCCCTTAAGTCCAACAAGTATGATGCAATCCCATCTAACACAATTCGCAAAATATTGCAAACGTATCCAATGATCAATAGGGACTTCATTCTTGAAGGAAAAGGCGAACCAATCCTGGATGAAACGGACACCCTCTCGACTCTACCTCAATCTTATCAGCCAGAGGCAGACAATTACAAAGAGCTCTGCATGGCTTACCGTCAAGACCTTGCAGACACACGTCAAGAGCTTGCCCGTCTCCGTGAAGCATACTTCCAGCTCCTAGACAAGAACAGTATGCTCATGGCCAGCTTAGCAGCTCTTCAGGCATCTTACATAGCCGAAGAGACTGAAGATGAGTCCCGAGACGGAGAAGAGACAAAAAAAGCGAAATCGAGCTAAAGTCGTTCCGCTATTCCATTGATAATCAATTATTAATTCTACCACACAACGCGACGAGCCAGTCTCCTCTTTCCGACTTCAAGCGTGGTACGAGATTTCTAATCAGTCTCGCACCACGCTTTATAGTTCTCTACGGTATCTCATAGCCTGGCAAAGCAATAGCAAACAGTCCATTCCGATTGCCATACCAAGTCCACTTTCCATCGTTATAGTCACTCATGGCCACATAGAAGGCATCTTCAGGGAACGTAATGACTCCGTTTGCAAATGTGCCAGGATAATTGGACAGATGCTTGATACGGAACATACCATATCCCCAGTCCATGCCGAGTTCTGCTTCATTAGGAACCATCATGACATTATGGGGGGCAGAGATGTCGAACGTGAGATAATATGTCATGTCAGGATTGAAATCGCCAGTATCGTTGTAGGGAAAGGCTTCACCGTATGGGTTGACTAAGCGGATTTTGACAATATCGAACATGTAAGTATAATGAATGACAATTGGGATTTCGACAATATTTTGGGTAAGATTTCAGACCTATAGCTCAAATTGCAGGATAGAACACCCTTCAAATATTGATTGTTACTGGTGTTTTAAGTGATTCAAACGTTTCAAAGCATAATTCGACGTTTGAAAATGCTCAATAGCTCATTTTGCAGGATATGACTCCCTTTAAAGTCCGATAAATGCTAACTTTGCAGGCATTTCAAAAGCCAAAAGCAGAGTTAGTATGAATAAGAGGAAATGTGAGGTATGTGGGTCTTCCCATACGG
>JAFSNB010000042.1 GCA_017447625.1 Bacteroidaceae bacterium | reverse complement strand
TATTTGTTATTTTTTCCTTTTGTTTCGTTGTAGCCAGTGTGGGAGTCGCACCCACACTGGCTTGTGCGCTATTACAGTTTCACAGCGTCGGGGATGGTAAACAGCAGTCCACCGATGGCATCATAGTACTTCAGCGTCACCGTTTCGCCGGGGTTACGGCCATAGATGACCAGCGGCGTGTTGCCGGAGGCTGAGAGCGCCACCTTGCCGCGACACTCGTCGCCCACGAAGGCTCCGAGGAGGTTGCCCTCGATGGGCGTGATGCCGGCATGGGTCAGTATGGGCTCCACCGTCACCGTCTTCACCACCGGGTACTTGGCAGAGCCGAGCGTGAAGCCTGCGATGTAGTCATCTTCGGCACCGGTTGAGAGGTCGTAGTTCAGACTGATTTCATCATTGAGGGTGAAGATGTGCTTCAACGTCGCGTTGTAGTATTTCAGGGAAACCTTCACCGTCTCGGAACTCGCCTCGTTGCCATAGATTTTCATCACGAACATGTCGCTACCCATAGACTCGTCGGACACAAAGACAGCAGGCTTGCACAGCCCACGCAGTTCATCGTTGACGAAGAGCGCCATCAAGTCGTCGCCAGAGACGTAAGGTTTCAGTTCATCTTCCAGCTGAATGACCATGATAGTCCAGTTCTCAAATGAGCTGCCGTCCGGTTCAGCCCAGTCGGGGCGTTCCTGATTGTAGTGCCAGTACATCTGCCACACAGGGAAGTCGTCCACCATTTCCACTGTATAGGGGGCAGCGTTGTCGTTGTCGTCATTGTCACTGTCCTTGCTGCACGCACAGACCAAGGCGAGACAGGCAAGCAACAGACCTGCGCCAAGCCCCTTGCCCGGGCGGAAGCGCAGCAAGGAAGCGCGCAGGCGGGACATTCCCGTTGTTCTATAGTTCGTTTTCATTGTATTCCTTATATATATATAAATATGTGTTGTCAGTACTTTGTCTGCCCCCTCCCTCCTCGCGGGGAGGGAGGGGCAGGGAATTTACTTTACAACGACCTTCTTGCCGTTGAAGATATACAGGCCACGCTGGGTCGGCTTCTTCGGCAGGCGCATACCGCTGATAGTGTACCACTGGTCGTTCTCGTACTCGGCCTTCACGAAGTTGATGGCCGTGGGCTCGTCGGGTGTGCCGACAACAGCGTTGGTGCGGAAGAGCATCACCTCGGGGGTGGAAGCCACGATCTCACCGTCGCGCTCGACGGCGAACCAGAGCTTCTGCTGGGCGTCGCCGGCGATGCTGAGGTAGGCTGGCTCGGACGTAGTACTGAGGATGCCCTCGCCCACAGCTTCGCCATCGGCGTATGCCACCAGCACATCGCCCTCCTCGGGTTCGAAGCCCACCACGGTCGCCGACAAGCTCATCGTGCTGCGGTGCGGAGCGGCGCTGCGTGCCGGGTCGGTCATCCATTCTTCGTGGAAGTTATGGATTTGCTCGAAGTACGGATAGGTGAACTCTGCATCGCTGTCTCCCTTGCGCAGCAGCATGTAGCCCTCGCCGGGTTTCATATACTGCAGGCTGCCGCGCCAGCGTCCGGTGTTGCCAACCTTGGTGAAGTAGGCGAACTCCGTGTGGCTCTTGATGACATCGCCCTGCTGGGCCTGGTCGAAGTAGTCGCTCAATGCGGTCTCCAGGGTCAGGTTGGAGAGCGGTGTGTAGCCGATGGCGTTCCATCCCGGATTCACGGTGATGGTGCGGTCGTCCTCTGCCTTGATGGCGGTTCCGCCGACGGGGAGCTTGCAGTCCTGCTGCACCTTGATGGCGTAGGACTTCTTGGGCGAGATGACCATGCTCTTCGTGCTGTCGGTAGCCATCCAGCGGTTGTTCTTGTAGACCAGCGTCGTGTCGTTGCCCAGGGCAGTCAGAATGTCGCCCTCGTTCCAGGCCATGCGGTTGAGCAAGGTGTTCACATCTCTCAGCTGCGGGCTGTCGATGTTGAACGATACCCAGTTCCAGCCCTGGTTCAGGTTGAAGTACTGCACGAAGCTGTCGCGGGCGTCGAAACGCACGGGCTTGTCGGTGCCCAGCACGGCGCCCTTTTCGAACTTGATGGAATCGGTGGTGGTGAGGACCAGCTCGCGGCCTGTGTTGTACTGCCACAGGCGGAAGTTCAGGTCGCGGCCGCCGGGTTTGCTGTCATAGACGGTCAGGTAGAGGGCAGTCTCGCCGCTCTGCACGTCGTGGCTGATGTTCGCAAAGCCGTGGCAGACGTTCTCGTTGTCAAAGGCGCCCACGATGTCGCGGGAGTCGGTGTCGAGTTCGTCGTAGACGAACACCTGTCCGCTGATGCTCATCGAGTTAGCAAGCAGTTCGCCGCTGACGCTATTTGCCCAGTCGGGCTGTTCGCCCTCCACAGTCAGGTTCAGATAGAACGGCTCGGTGAGGCCATCTTCATCGGTCAGATAGATGATTTCGTTGTAGGTGCCGATGTTCAGGTCCTTGTTGACAGTGGCCGTGATGGCATCCAGAGACAGCGGTGCCAGATCGCCGTTGTACTTGCTGAGGGTGAGCCAGCGCGGGCAGTTCTCGATGGTGTAGTTGTGGGCCATGGCACTGTGGTTGTAGAACGGCAGGTCAAGGACCTCAGCGGAGCCATACTTGATGGTGTAGTCCAGTCGGTTCAGCGCCCATTCCAGGCTGCTGTTTACGACGAAGTAGCTGGCCGTCTGCGGCGAAGCCAACGTGTTGCCGTTGCGGTCCTCGATGTCGCGCACCGTCACGTAGATGTTGCGGTGGTTCAGGCGCGCAGCAGGCTCGTCGAGGTCCACCAGCAGCTGGTTGTTCCTGCCGATGAACGAGAACTTCAAGTTCTTCACCTCCTCGTTGGGCACCACGGGGGCAGCGAACTCCTTGTCGAAGTGCTGCAAGACCACGTCGACCGAGTCGGCGAACAGGTAGTCGCGCACCAGTGTGTCGGTGGGTTCCTTGGTCAGCGGGTCGAGCTGATAGCGCGGCTGACCCTTGTCATCGAGGTACAGTTTCTTGCTGTAGGCGTAAGGCACCAGCACCAGGTCGTTGTCCTTCTGGCGCTCTATGCGGTCGAAGCCCAGGTAGGTGAGCAGGCCAGACTCATCGCCGTTGGGACTCTTCGTGGCGTAGGTGCTGATGAGCTGCTGCGGCAGTGCCTGCGCGAAGAACATCAGCTCGTCCACGTTGCCCGTCAGGGCGTCGTCGCCGTCGATGACCTCCACTTCGCCGTTCTCCTTCACGACGTTGTAGCGCGTGGCGCCGATGAGCGGATAGCCGCCGCTGATGCCGCCGAGCGAATCGGCCTCGAAGGTGGTGACGAGTTCCTTGTCCATGTAGATGTTGGCCACGTTGCGGCCGCGGCTCACCGTCATGGCAAAGTTGTGCCATTGACCGTCGCTCCAGTTGCCAGGCACCTCGGTCTCGATGCCATTGGAACGGAACGTCAGCTTCGAATCATCGAATCCGATGCGGAACAGGTTCTCGGCGCCGTTGTCTTCCTTCAGGCCGCGGCCGTTGGAGAGCAGTGTGCCGCGTCCGTCGGCATCCGTCCTGAACCAGAACATCAGCGAGTAGTCCTGATCGGCAGTGCGGTTCAGGGCATTCTTGTCGAGCAGCACACCCTTGTCGGACTTCTGCACTCTCAACGACAAGCCGTGCGGGATGGCCCAGGAAGCACCCATCATAAGGGCATTGGCGCCCTGAGTGCAGTCTTTGACATATAAGCCAGAGCCTTCGTTCATCGGGTAGTAGTCCACGAGGTCCTTCTCGTAGCCCGTCAGACGCTGACCGCCGTAGGTGGTGCCGATGAGGCCACCGTCCATGGCACGATACCACAGGCGGGCTTCCATCATGCGGCCTTCGTAGAACTGGCTGTGCGTGCGGTCCTGCTCGTTGGTGCGGCCGAAGATGAGCGTGCCCGTGCCGTTGTAGAGCGACGACAGTTTGTGGCGGCCGATTTCCACGCCACCCTTGAAGAATGTCAGCAGGCTGTCTGTCTGGTTGAGCGTGACGGCCACCTGGCGGAAGGCATTCTTGCCGATGACGGAGTCAGACACGAAGGTCTGATCGCCCACCACGGCCTTCAGCTTGAAGTCCTTGGTCAGCCACAGCTGCAGCTTCTGGCCGTTGGTGCCGTGGGAGAAGAGCGGCATGTCACGACCCGTCTCGGCGGGCTTGATCATCATGTCGATGGTCAGGTCCTTGCCACTGAAGTTGCGCCGGGCCTCGGTCTCTACGCTGGCCTGGCCGCTGAACTGCACGCTCACCATCTCGGAGAGCGAGTTGTTGTTCACCTCACCCTTCACCTCGAAGTTGGTGATGGCAGAGAGGTTGTTGTGTTCGATGTCCTCAGAGAAGTTGAAAACGATGTCTTCGTTCATGAACAGCAGGCCGTTCTTCGGCTCCGGAGTGCCGAACAGTTGCGGACGGCGAGTGTCCTTGATACCGGTGATGACCTTCGACGGCGTGGTCAGGAAGTCGCTGCCGTTGCGGCAGAAGAGCACGGCACGCAGGTCGTAGCTGCGCTCCATCACCCAGCCGTCGCCGTAGAACTCGGTCACGATGTTGCCGTTCTCGGGAATGAGCTTGCACACGCCGTTGGCGCCCGCCATGAGCGAGTCGCTGGCGTAGAACGAGCAGAGGTTTGTCCACGAGTCGTCGCCGCGCTGTGACTCCTTGTACTGGAACTCGATGTGGTCGAAGTTGTGCTGGTGGCGGTCGAAACCGTTGATGGTGACGGGCAGGTACCAGCCGCGCTTGGAGTCCACCTGGGCCATGGTGTTCAGCACCCACTTGTCGCCCGGTGCGGCGATGTTCACGCCGCCGGCCTCGCGCAGGAAGTGCACGTCAAAGGTGGTCACGGCCACGGCATTCTCCGGGTCTGTCGGCGACATCACGCCGATGCCCAGCTTCTCATAGTCGAAGCCCTGGCCGGCACGCACCTCCATCTGCAGCATCGTCTCTGTGCCCGGCACGACGGTGATGGTCATGCCGCCGGTGGTCAGCGGCTGTCCGTTGATGCTGATCTTGGCGCCGTTCGGATTCAGCTGGTCGGCAGCGAAGAGCTGCAAGGTGGTCAGGCCGTCGGTGGCCTCGGGCTTCTCGCTCTCGTTGGAGACGAAGACCACGAAGTGGGCCGCGTCGTTGACAGACACACCGCTCACGCTCTGCTTATCGAGGCGGATCTTCGGGTTGCAGATTTTCAGCGTGCGGGCGTCGAGCACCTTGCCGGGGTCATAGAATTGCGTCTTGCGCTCGTCCTCCCAAGGATTGGCGGTGGAACCGCCACGGGTGCGGAATACGAATCCGCGCGGACCCTGGATCTTGTCTTCCTTCAGCGCCTTCTGCACGTAATACTGCACGTCCTCGGTCAGCGTGTTATAGTTGAAGTTCGTGAATACATCAGTAACTCCCGCGAACTCGTCGTTCTCGTTGACCGGTATTTTTGTGCGGTAGACATCCACGTTCAGATGGCTGCTCGCGTCGGGGGCGATGGTGAAGCTCTCCGTGCGGGTGTATGCTTTCGCCTGAGAGTCTGCACCCACCGTATTGAACAATGCCACGGGAACAAGCGTCCACTGGAACAGGTCGCCGGAGAAATACACTTCCGACTTGGTGCCCCTGTTCATATTGACGTTCGAGCCGTCAGCGGTCGGAGTTGTCCAGGTTTTCATCTCTTGCAGCGAAAGGGCAATACTGGAAGCCAGCGTAACACCCAGTGATGTGGCCGCAGTGTAGTAGGTCAACGCCTTGGAGCCGGCACCGAAGTAGTCAACCTGCGTGGCGATGGGGAAGTAATTCATCCACGAGGTGGAGTAGTTGCTGGCGAAGCTCTCGCTGTAGTTCACGCCCGCAGTTCCGGCCACGTCGTAGTTGGCAACCAGGTCGTGGGCGGTCATCTTCTCGCCCTCGTTCTGGGCTATCATCTGTATCCAGGCCTTGATGGTCTGATACTTCTCAATGACCTCGTCGCTGAAGTCCTTAGACGTCTTACCCTTGGGCAGCACCACAAGGTAGTTGATGCCTTTCTCGGCCTTGTCGATGGTGTCGTTGTAGGCATGACCGTCGATCTTCTTGCTGTTCACCACGGCGAACAGGGAGTCGGTGGGTTCGCGCAACGACAGGTAGACGGGCCGCTGGGTGCTGTTGGCAATCTTCTGGGCATCTTCCTTGGTGCCGAGATACATCAGGTCGACAATCTCCTTCGCCTTGTCGGGGATAATCTGCGTGAGGATTTGCTTCTGCGAGTAGACGAACTGCGACTGCACCTTCGGACCGTAGCCCAGTGCCACGTCGCGTATCAGGTGGAATTTCTCCTCCTTACCGTTCTTGCCAATCCGCGTTCCGCTGGCAATCTCGACGACGGTGCCATAATCGATGGTCTTGCCGACCTCGGAAACCATGCCTCCTTCGGGAGCCGTGCGCGCTATGATGGCGTTGTACATGCTGTCGGTCACGGCACGGATGGTGGACATCGGGGTCACCACGACGTTCTGCACCGTGCCGATGTACACGTCGGCATCGGCACCCACCATGCTCGGGTCGCCACTCGTGCTGACGGCGTTGTTGAGGGCCATCGTGTAGGAGAAGGCCTTGCTGCCCTGTGCATTGTACATCAGCTGGTCCACATCACCTTCATAGGCATCGCCCATATAGATTGGACCGACAGCCGTGCCGGAACCTTGCGGTGCGACCACGGAGGCCGACACGGTCTGCAGTTTCTTGCCTTCCTTATAGGAGAAATACAGGCCAGCCGAAATCGACAGGTTCATCATGTACGTATAGTTGAGCGTGGCGCCCTTGGCCAGGGTGTTCGTGCTGTAGGAACCCGGCGGGTCGCGCAGGATGTCGAACAGCACGGGCTGACCCTCGGAGAGCACGGTCTTGGCCTCGCCCACGGGGAACATGTTGAGCACGTAGCCATGCAGGGGAGCGGCCTCGTAGAAGGTGCCATCGCGCTCCACGGTGAAGGAAACCGTCTTCAGGGCATTCAGGCCCGTCAGCAGCGTGGTGGTCTGGTCGGCCTTCAGGGTGAACAGGGCACGTCCCAGGCTGTCGATTTCCACGGGAGGCTCAAAAAGTGCTTTATCCGAGAAGGCTTTCATGCCATTCTGCATCCGTGCCTTGCCTCCGCCCAGCGTCACGAGATCTATCTTCCCGGTGGCCGGATTGTTGTTGTAGAGATAGCGCTCGGCCACTTGCAGCTGGATACGGTACTGGCGCTCCATGCTGAACACGGGGTAGTCGAAGCTGTAGAGAGCCTGTGTCGAGTCAAGCGGGTTCGGGTAGGCCAGAGGAACCTCGGCCATGTCGCCGTTTAGCTCGGTAGCCATGTAAGATTTGTCGCCGAAGTAATTGAAGGTGTCGTAGCCCAGCTGCTTGTAGGTGACCTCCACGGGATTGTGGAAGATGCGGTTGTAGACAGCGTGGTAGCTGGCCGTGGGATTTTCCACACGCATGGTGTCCACATCCCTGAAGACGCCCATATAGGTAGTATCCTTTGGGGTCAAGCAATTGGTAAGGTCGATAACCTCACTCACCTGACCTTCCTGGAACAGGGTCGGGTAGCCGGTGCAGTATACCTGCTGCACCTTCCAGCGCACGGGCGGCAGCATGAGCGTGTATTCACCGGTGGCGAGGTCCGGGGTAACCTCCACGCGCTTGCGCAGGGTCTTCACAGAGGTATAGTGCTTGTCGCCGCCGCGCGGATGACGGACCACCTCCTCGCGCTGGGTGCGGTTGGGGTTCAGGTTGTCATACACCAGCCACGACGTGTTGTCGCCCTCCAAGGTGAGCACAATCGTCAGCGAGTCGCCCAGGTTGTTCTTCGACAGGTTATTCAGCAACGGCTTGCTGCCCTGCTCGTCGCCGCCGACCACGCGGCCGGTCAGCCTCACCTTCGTGGCGTCGTAGAAATAGATGCCAGCCACGTCGCTCGTGATGTTCTGCTTGCCGGAGTTCTTATACCAGCCGTCGTTCGTGAACACGTGATTATCCATCACAGCCTGAATGGTGTTGTCACCCTCCATCAGGCGGAAGGAGAAGCTGCCGTCGTAGTCGGTCTCCACGAGGTCGCCCTTGGCGTTGTGGATCTTCCTGCCGTTGACGAGGAAATTGACACCCTTCACAGGGATGCTCGTGCCGTCGTACATCACGAAGCCCGAGAAACGCTTGCCGCTGGTGATGACGAACTCGTGCACAGTCTCGTTGTTGCTCGTGGCGTTGAAGGTCACCGAGTAGGCATCCACCTCCAGACGGAGAACTTCGGAGGTCACAGGTTGCACCTTGTAATCTACAGCCGTCTTGCCTTGGTACGACAACTCGTCGCATTCGAAGTAGCCGCTCTCGTCGGTCCTGACGCTCGTCACCTTCTTTCCATCATAGATGATGTCCACCTCGACATCGGGAGCGCCCGTGCCGTCGTTGTAGCGCACGTAGCCCTCCAAGCGGCCGGTGTGCTTACACTCGCCGGTCTTCTCCTGAGTCTCGCTGGTGCTGATGCCCTCGCAGTCGTTAACGCCGATGACCTTATATTCATACGTGGCCAGTGGCGACACGCTGGTGTCCTCGTAGCTCAGCTGGTCGATATTGGTGGCTATCTCTTTCCACGCATCGTCGCCCTCGCCTTTGACACGGCGCTGCACGATGAAGTAGTCGATGGGGTTGCCGTCAGTGTTCCAGCTCAGCAGCACGCTGCTCTGGCGTGTCTGCGTCAGCAGCTCCGGATCGATGGTGCCGGTATTCTTGTGGTAGAAGAGGCCGGTCAGTTTTGTTGCTAAGTCAGGGACGTTCTTGTTGATTTCCTCATACTTCGGGGCGATGGGCACAAGCTTGCCGCCATCCATCTGCCAACCAGTGGGGAAGTTGCTCAGCAGGCTGTCCTCGGAAGCGATGTCGGCAGTCACCGGAACAGTGAGCATAATGGGAACAGCCTTGTTGTTCACCACCTGCCAGCTGGCGCTGCCAAGTAGCCCGACCACCTGGCTTGCAGTCTCGTTGGTGAGGAGCTCTTGGTCCTTGCTCTGTGAAAACTTAGGCACAGCCTTGCCATCAACCACCTCCCAGTAGCCTGTGCCGAGAGTCTTGACCTGTTCGGCCACATCATCTGTAGAGAACACATTGATTTCTTCTTCATCATCATGCATCTTCTTTGTTGCCCAGCTGTTGCCGACAGTTAAGCCGTAATCTTCATTGGCCCACGTCTTACTGCGGGTAGATGAATTACCATTATGTTCAGGAGCGAAGAAGCAGTTAATTATACCTACACGGTTAGCATATATATTGTTGCCCACGAAGCCATAGAAGCGAGAGCCACGACCTATAAATTTGCCATCAAACTTACAGTCGGACAATACAGCACTGCCACTAGACCCGATGCGGGATATGAAGCCTGCAAGATACACATTTTCATCATTGCTGGTAATGCTAATCGAAGAGACGCAGCTGTTGACTCTGACCTCACAATACGACTTTACTTGAGCAATGAGTCCACTTGCATAATCACCTTCAGTATCAATAGTGCCTGCAGTATGCAGACTATTGAAGGTGGCATCGCTGACATAACGGAAGGGTGCAACATAATCCCCGTTGCTTGGCACCGGATTGTAGGTCAGCGTATGGCCGTTGCCATTGAAGGTGCCCCTGAAGGGAGCATCATTGTTTTCACCCACAGACGTAGTGACGGTGATGTCGGCATCGAGAAATACCGTGAAATCGCTTGCGCCCTTGCTTTGCTCCACCCGGCTGCGGAGGCTTTCCCAGTCCTCAGCACTTTTGATAGTTATACGGTTGGCCCCAAAGTATTTCGTGGCCTTGCAGTCTGTTACTGACAGTTTGGCCGACTGACCCGGAAGCTCATTGATGCGTGCCCACGTCTCGCACTGGTCTGTCTTGGTATCGATGTGGTCGGGGGCAAAGAGACAGTTCTTAATCGACACATCGCCTGCTGCGATATTGCCCACGAAGCCTCCGTGGCCATAACTTAGGCCGCCCAAGAAACAGCCGTCGAACTTACTGTTGCTAATCACCACCTTCGCGAGGGTACCTCTGACGTCCCCCACGAAACCGCCGTTGGACATGGCTTCATCCTTTTGGTTGAGAAGCGTGACTGACGACTGGCAGTTCTCTATGGTAAGTGAGGATTGTACACTGCCGACGAGGCCGGCTGCATACGGTTGTGGGGAGGTAACAGCCCCTGTGACATGAAGGTTCTTGATGGTGGCTTCAACTACTTTACAGAATGGAGCCACGTAGGATGTCGCCGCGTCACCTCGCAAATCGACGTCGAGCGTATGGCCGTTGCCGTTGAAAACGCCATTATAGTAACTATTTTGTGCAACTCCCTTGAAGATTGAGATGTCGGCATCGAGGGTGGCATCAATCGTGTATTGGCCTTGGGATGCTTCCACTAAGTCGACGAACTTGAGCCAGTCGGCTGCACTGCGGATGACGATATTCCGCGCTGAGCCGAACTCTAGGGTTGCATAACTGTTGATGAGCTTGAAGTTGACTTTTCCGGAATTGCGTGCCCACGTCTCGCAGTCATGAGAATTGGTGTTGAGTCCGGTGGGGGCAAAGAGGCAGTTCTCGATGGTGACAGAGCCGTTGGTCCATCCCACAAAGCCACCGTGGCTCCGGCTATTCTTTCCATCAAAAATGCCGTCGAACTTACAGCTGCGGAAAGAAATGTCGGCATCGCTGTTTACGACTGCCACCATGCCGCCGTTGCTGGCTTCGCCTGTCACGCTGGAGTTGAGCGTCACCGATGAACGGCAACTTTCGACATAAACGTTCGCATCGGCAATAACACTGCCGATAAGTCCAGCAATGAACTTACTGCCGGAACTGATGGTTCCTGCCGTGTGCAGGTTGCGGATAGAGGCATTGCCGACATAGCGGAAGGGAGCCACATACTCTTCTGTGATTCCCGACTTGTTGAAGGTCAGCGTGTAGCCGTTGCCATCGAAGATGCCACGGAAGGGCGCGCCTTCGCTGCTGCCCACGTAGTCACTGACGGTGATGTCGGCATAGAGGCGGGCGTACACATCACTCCCGTTTTTGGCGTCCTCCACCTTCTGGCGGAAGGTGTCCCAATCTGCTGCCGAGCGGATGGGGAAGTAGTATTCCTTCACCTGGTCGCCATAGTTGATGGGCGACTCGCCACGCTCCACATACATATCAATATCATAATGTACGCACGAGCGCGTGAGGTTCACCACCTTGTAGCACTGTGCGCGCTCGGTCTGGTCGAGCACATAGGTGAGGCTGTCGACCACTTCGCCGGCACTGTTCTTCGACATGACGCGCAGCACCATCTGGGCACGGTCGTCCCACACGGCATTGTATTCGCTGGCATAGTTCCATGTCACGCGCACGGTGTAGGCCCGCTGGTCTTCCCAGTCGGCCGAGCAGTTCGCCACGCGCAGCAGGTGGAGGTTGTCCATGATACACCTGACGGACGCGGCGCAGTTGTTGTCTGCGCCCCAGCCCCACTCTTTGGTAATCGTACGCCGCACACGGTAGGTGAGGTTGTCCAGCGTGCCGCCATCCTTCAGCATGCCTGCTTCGATGGCTTCAATCAGGGTGCTGTCGATGAAGGTGTAGGTAGACTGTTTGTTGCCTTTCGATATAAACTCCTGATCAATGGTCTCGAAGTCTTCTTCCTTGCCGGTCAACGAGCGCTGTACCTCGAAGAAGTCGGAGGGCGTGAGGTCCTCATAGTCCAGATAGGGCACGTTCCATGTCACTTCCACCATCGCCTTCCTGCCGCCTAAGGGGAGGGCGGTCAGACCGACGGGGGCATGAACCATGGGTATATTCTGTGTATTCGACCCTTGGTTCTCAATGAGGTAGCTACCCTTGTCGCCAGCCTGCTTGTAGCTGCAGACTACCCGGAAGTTGCGGTGGGGAACGGTGGCATCGAGTTCGATGACTCCGCTGCTCATGTTCGTGATTTCCTTCTTCTGGTATCTACCGCTGGCATCATAGTACTCATAGTAGGCACTGGTGATACTGTCTGAGGCCATGAACCAGGGTATCTCCAGCTTGCCCGGGTTGGTGGGACTCAACATGGGGGTGGAAATGAAGGGCGACAGCTTTGCTGCGGCCTGCGGCATGGTGATTACTTTAGACTTGATGCCGGCCACTGTTTCCTTCACGCGCGGGGAGTTACCGTTGCGGGTGACGTCCCAGGTGAATGTCAGCTTCTTGCCCAAGAGGTTATAGGGTACGACCCACTCGGCACTGAAGTCAAAGGTCTTGTTGTCGCTGTTGCGGGTCAGGGAGAGCCACCGCTCAGAACTCTTGGTCAGCCTGGCTGTACTTCTCGAATTTCCTAAGGTGATGTCGAAGAAACCGTCGGCTGAAGTGCTGAATTTACAATTCAGAGATGTGTTGGAGTTGTCAATATTCGTCTCTGACTCCCATGTGAAGATAGTGGTTTCCGAACCACCTTCCACAGAGACCTTCAGGTTACCTTTTTCAATCCAGGTGTCGGTGTCATCGGTGTCGTACACCGGCGCCTCGAAGTAGACGATGTTTGAACCGCCCAAAGAGACGGTGTAGTTGTCGGCCTCATCTACATACGTTGCCGCCGCCTCCTGAGGCAGCAGCCATGCAAAGAGCAACAGTAGCAGTAGCCACGGTCGCCCTCGCAAAATGTTCGTATTTTGTTGCATAAGTTATAAATAAAAAAATTTTTGATTTTGAATTAAACCGCTGCAAAGTTAAAAAAAAAATTCCAAAAATTCGTTGCCTCCACCCTTCTGAAAGTCATTTTTTGCTGATTTTGCAACAATTTTTGCTTATTTTGTCTCTAATCTCTAATCTTTAATCTTTTATCTCTAATCTCTAAACTAATTTCCCTCTGGAGTGCGGTATGCAGAGGGAAGGACCCCGAACATCTTCTTGAAATTGGAGGAGAAAGCCTTGTGAGTGTTGTAACCTACACACTCGGCAATCTCGCCAATGGGCAGGTCGGTGTCACTCAGCAACTGGGCAGCGTGTTTCAGACGGACGTTGCGAATGAAGTCGGCTGGTGAGATGCCAAGCATAGTGCGCAGTTTGCTGTAAAGGGCGGAACGGCTCATAGCCACGTCCGAGGCAAGCTGATCAACCCCGTATTCGGCATCCGAGAGGTGGCCTTCGATGGCTTTGAGCATCCGCTCGGCAAACGCCTCCTCCTCACTGTTCACACCGATTTTCTGCGGGTCGATGTTCGTACTCTCGGCAAACTGGTGACGAGCCTCTTCACGCAACTCGAAGAGACGGTTGACGCGCTGGTCGTTCTCGCGCTCAAGTGCAGCTCGTTTGCGCTTCAAATAATAGCTTAACAGGCTTAACAGGCTTAATAGGCTTAATAGGCAATAAATGGCTTTTGCCCACCAAGTCAGCCACCAAGGAGGCTGGATAGCAAATACCAACTGTGACGACGCGCCCCAAGGTCCTTCGTCAATAGCAGACTGAACCTCGAAAGTGTATTTGCCGGGCGGCAGAGCCCGGTACTCGGCGGTGCCATAGCTGCCTTGACGGTCTCCAAGAGCATATTGAGGCAGACTTTGCCACTCAGTCTCAAGACCATACAAACGATAGCGGTATCGGGTGTGCGAAGGCGTGGCATAGTTGAGAGCTGAGAACTGAACGGCGAGACTGTTCTGATTATATCGGAAACGCAGATTGCCACTTTTCCCTTCCGGGCCTGTGGAAAGACTCTCCAAGGGCAAGATCTCGTCCCCTACCCTGACTGAAGTTATTACTGTAGCCAGCGGCGATGTGTCAGCAAGAGCTAACCACTCAGGACGGAACCTGACAGCCAAGTCAGGTCTATAGACAAACACCAGGCTGCTGTCAGGCAACAGCATAGCGGCACGTTCCATAATACCAATCGCCGGAAAACCGTCCTCAACGCCGTAGTTGATGACTGTGGAGGCCCCTCTCCGACTCCCCCCGTGGGAGGGAGGGGTATTGACAATTTTACTTATTCCGCTCGAAGAGCCTACCCACACATTGCCATCGGCATCAACTGCCAGACTGCGGATACAGTTGTTGGCAAGTTCCTCCACTCGTTCACAGAGGTAATCACTCCCCTCCCTCCACGGGAGGGGTTGAGGGTGGGTCTTAAATAGTCCGTTCTGCGTCCCGACCCACAGACAGCCCTTGGTATCGCGCACTATACAATTGTACTTGGTGCTGAACCGCTCTATCTCGCCGGCACACGGGAAGGGGGCCAGCGTGTCTGCCTCGGTGTCAAGGAGGAAGGCTCCGTTTTGCGAATATACAGCTACCCACTTGGCATCCACCGGACAGGCTCCGACGAAATGACGATAGCTATTGAGAGCAGGCAAACGGTCGTTAAGACAGACGAAATCCATGCGCTGCGGATAGAAATAGCCTAGAATACAAAAGGAATCGCACAGGAGATAGCGGTCGCGGGACAGTTCTGTGACGAATGTAGTCCTGTCAAAGGGCAAGGACATCACGTTGCCTGAGTGATAGCGCGTCCACTCTGAACCGTCCTCGCAGACAACGCCGTCTTTCCAGCAGTGCCAGATGCGCCCCTGGCTATCCAAAGTGCTGCGTGCCAAAGCGATTGTCGGGTTATCCCCTTCTATCAGAATGGTTTGATGACGTGCAGGGGGTGTATATTGGATTCCATTTTGCATCGAGCCCTCCCAAAGGCCTCCCTGACGGTCGGTTAACACTACTGTAGAAATTTCAAAATCGGCCAATTCATCGATATTTTCCTTAGTAATATCATAACGGAACGAGCGCGTGCGGGCATCAAAAAGATAGATGCGATAGAAATCGCGTAGCCAGAGCAGAGAGTCGCCCTGCCACAACTGTCGGTAGCCAGAAGAGAAATGCGGGAGGCGGTAGGCGCGGGTGTAGTCGCACGGAATAGTCTGGAAGCCTTTACCGTCGGAGAGGCAGAAGACACCCTCGCAGTTCACCAGCATCTGTCCGTTGGGCAGTTCCACAATCTGATGAACCTCGCCCGTGGGCAGTCCGTCGGCCACCGTCCAGTGTCGTCCTACATTCTGTGCCATCGCCGTAGCAGTAGCTATGACGGCGAGAAAGAGAAATGAAATACGGGAGATGTGAAGATAATTATTCCTGCACATGAGCTCTGGGGTCGATGAAATCGGGGCAAATATACAGATAAAGCTGCAAACTGGCTGTCGTTTTCGTCCAAAAATTGCGCAAACTATGGGCAGAAACGTCCAAAAACCATAAAAACACGTCTGCGACCATAGTATTTGGACAAATAAACGACTCGGTTATTTATATAACGATGTATCTTTGCAACGGAAAACTGAAACAAATCACAAATCATAATGATGAAAAAAAGAATCCTTTCAGCAATGCTGATGCTGCTGACCCTTGCAGGCGGCATCGCTGGCCAAGATGAGCATCTGGTTATGCAGTTCGACTTTTCCAATGTCTCCGGCAAGAGCGTGACAGACTCCGTGTCGGGTGTCACAGCCAAGCTTATGGGTGTGGCCAAAGTGGTTAGCATGGGCGACCGCAACGTGCTCAATCTGGGCAACGGTTCTGGTTATTTAGATCTGAGCAAGAACGCAGGAAACGTAGTCAAGGGGCTCGGCAACTTCACCGTTTCGGCCTATTATCGTGTGGATTCCGAGGCATCGCTGAGCGGAACAGGCTTCTTCCTGTGGTGTTTCTCACAGTCTGCAGCCAACACCGAGACCTCTGCGGCTTACACGGCCTACCGTCTCAACGCCCAGCGTATGGCCACCGCCACAAGCGGCTGGGGCTCAGAGGTGGGAATGGAAGTGGGCAGCGAGAGCGTCAAAGGCCGTTGGGTACATGTGCTTTACCGCCAAACCGGCGCGAAAGGAGAGCTGCTTATCGACGGCAAGAGTGTGGCTCAAGCCACGGGGATGCCGGTGCTGAAGAACACCTTCGCCACTGCTCCCGCCTACAACTGGATCGGCCGCGCCCCGTTCGCCTCTGACAGTTACCTGAAACAGACTCTCGTGAGCGACTTCCGCCTCTACGACGTGGCGGTGAGCGACGATGTGGTGGCACAGCTCGCTGCCGTGACATCTCAGTTGGACGAGGCCTACAAATACGGGACTCCGGGCAGTTTCACCACGCTGCAGACCACTGTGAGCAACTGCCAGACGTTCCTTGCAGGAGATTTAGAAGGCTATGCCCCCAATGCCATCTGCGAGCTGCAGGACGAACTTCTCATTGCGGAGAAGGAACTGCAGGCCGCACGTGCATCGCAGGCGCTCATAAACGAATATGTGAGCACGCTGAAGTCTCTGCTCTCCGCCGCCAAAGCCGCCAAGAACTACACACCCAAGAAGGTGTTCGCCGAGACCTCAGACCACGGTTTCGCACACCCGGGCGGCATCGTATCACAGCAGGATATAGACCGCGCCAAACAACTTCTGGCCAGTGGCGACACTCGCATCAAACAGGCGTGGGACATTCTCTGTGCCAACGAATACTCAAACGCGAACGTAGCCACATGGCCCACTGAGACTGTTATTCGCGGTGGCTCATCCGGCCAGAATTATATGAATTGCGCCCGTGGCGCGGCAATGGCTTACCAGAACGCCCTGCGCTGGAAGATTGGCGGCACAAAGGCGAACGCCGATGCCGCCGTGCGCATATTGATGCAATGGGCCCGGCAGTGCAAGGGTCTTGGCGGCGACACCAACGTGTCTCTGGCCGCCGGAATCTATGGCCACGAGTTCGCCAACGCCGCCGAGCTGATGCGCGACTACGACGGCTGGAGCCGCGAGGACTTCGAGGAGTTCAAGCAGTGGATAATCCGCGTATTCTACAACCCCGCAATCGATTTCCTGCGCCGCCGTCACGACACTTGGCTCAACTCGCGCAATGCGTCACTCGGCGAGCGTCCGGGCCACTACTGGTCGAACTGGGGACTGTGCAACGCGCTGTGCGTGATGAGCATAGGCATCCTCTGCGACGACGTTCACATGTACAACCAAGGCGTGTCGTTCTATAAATACGACCACGTTGGCACATACAAGGACCGCTCTGCCGAGACCGTCATCCTCAACGACGGGTGCAACGAGTTCATAGGCAATCTTGTGCCTGTGGTTCACGCTGACAGCCGCGGGCCTCTCGGCTACCTCGGACAGATGCAGGAGAGCGGCCGCGACCAAGGACACGCTCTGATGGCGCTCGGTCTCGCACTTGACATCTGCACCGTAGGCTTCAACCAGGGTGACGACCTCTTTGCTTATATGAACGACCGCATAGCTGCCGGCACGGAATTCGTGGCCGCAATGAACTTCGGCGGCGTCGATGCCGCAGACCTGCCGTGGACGAACTACAACTATGCCGACTGTCGTGGTCGCATGGGCGCAAGCTGGCTCATGGAAGGGCCAAACACAGGCGGGGCAGGCGAATATCGCCCCTATTGGGACCGCGCCATAGGCTATTACGAGGGTCTGCGCGGCGTGAAACTGCAATATGCCGAGAAAGCCAGCGCCAAAGTATGCCCCGACGGTGGCGGTGGCAACTACAGCCAGAACAGCGGCGGCTTCGATGCCCTCGGCTTCTCCACCCTCACCAGCTGGCGGCCCGCAGTCACAGCGGAGCAGGCCATCACGCCCCTCTCCGGCGACATTATATATAAAGGTGTGACCTACAAGAACCAAACCAATCTCGGCGGACTGAAATACAAATACACAGTCTGCACGTCTAAGGCCATAGCCGCCGACGGTGCGGACATCACCCTGGTGCCGCAGCTGCCCGAAGGCGCGGAGGACAGCGGCCAGTGGCTGTGGAGCACGGGCGAGACCACCCGCCAGATCACCGTCAAGGCCGACCGCAGCTTCATCTACCGAGTCAGTTATACAGCCCCGAACGGAGCCGTCAGCCACCAGTCGTTCGCCATTGCCGTAAGCGGCGATGCAGCGCCAGATGTGATGACAGACGAAATCACCGTGGGCGGAGTGATCGAGCGTATCACCGAGAAGACCGTATTGGCCGGAACGAACGTCATCCTCTACTCCGGACCTACGACCGGATGGACCGACGACTTCCTGTGGGACAACGGAGTGAAAGGCAGCGTGATCGTTATCCCGGCCCTTATGAGCAGCCGCGATTACATCTGCCAATATGCAAACCAGAGCGGAGCCGTAAGCGAGAGCCGTTTCCACCTCAATGTCGTTCCCGCACAGCAGATGATTAACGGCACCATTGCCGACTGTTCACCCGCCGAGTCTGGCTATGGATATACGTCCGAGGCCTCTCTGCTCCCCGGAAGCCGCGCCCAGCTGCGACTCGTTATCCCCTCTTTCGCGAACCCCGATGATGTAATCTGGCAGGACGGTACCCACGGCCCAACCCTTTCGGTCACAGTCCCCGAGGGAACCGAACCCCTTGATGTCACCGCCACCTACGACGGCCTCTCCTACACCTTTCACCTCAAGCCCATCGGCGACGGAACCTATCCGATAGATGCCACACAGCTCATCGTCAACCCCGACTTCGCGACCATCGATAACACGGGCTGGACGATGTCCGGCACATGGGGAAATCAGCGGTTCAACGGAGCTGTTGAAGTGTGGCACAGCGTCGGATTTGACTTCTCGCAGACCATAAGCGGCCTGCCCGACGGCGAATACACAGTAACCTGTCAGCTTGCCAACGGCGAAGGGTCTAACACGGGCTATCTCTACGCCACCAGCGGCGGCGTGACGAAGAAAGCCGTAGTGAAGCAGAGTTGCGCGAACTCGGACTTCGATTCCCAGCGCGACCGCATGTCGGCAAATGCCAAATATGCCCGTCTCTCCGTCACCGTAAACGTCACCGGCGGCACCCTCACCATCGGCATTAAGGAACCATCCAGCGACACCACCTGGCTCGTCTGGGACAACTTCACCCTGACCTGCAACAGCATCGCTACGGGAATTGAAGCAATTCATAATGCACAATTCACAATGCATAATGGGGCTGGCGCGGTCTTTGACCTCAGCGGCCGCAAAATGGTCAACTCCACCCTCCGGGGGGCAGGGGGGCCGTCAACTGTCAAATTCCCGAAGGGAGTCTATATCGTAAATGGCAAGAAAGTAGTCATAAAATAAAAACGCCCTCCTCATGCGCAACTCACTTTTGTCTTCGCTGACGTTCATCTGTTCGCTTTTATTTTTCCCCATTTCAACGTTAATTTCTCCCGCCTCGGCGCAGTCCGGCCTTCGCGACTACAAGATGGCAGGACCTTACGAGGTGGTGGCACGCGATGGTGAGTATCGCGCCTCTAAAGGTGGCAGCGAACGGGATATGTGGACAGCCTTCAAGTGTGCGAAGCAAGGTTATACCGACAAAGCCCTTGAGATTGTCAATGCCTACGCACAGACGCTGCAACGCTTTGACGGACACGACGCACCGCTCTGCCTGATTCAAGCCTATTGGCTGGTGAGGGCAATGATAGCCCTCCCCCCCATGGGGGGAGCGGGGAGAGGGGCCTGGGCCTCCATGATTCGCCGCGCCATCCTTCCCACAATCGACCAGTTCGAGGCGGACAGCCCGTATGCCAATGGCAACTGGGGAGCGATAGTGAACCGCTGCCGAATGGCGTGCGCCATCTTCTTGGAGGACAGCACGCTCTACAAGGCCTCGGTTGATTATTTCCTCTATGCCAACGACAATGGGGCACTGCCGCGATATGTCTCGGAGAGTGGACAGTGTCAGGAGACGGGGCGCGATCAGGCTCACGCTCAACTGGGACTCGGTGCGCTGTGCGACATTTGCGAAATGGCGTGGGAATATGGCCACGACTTGTGGGGTGCACTCGACAACCGCCTGATGAAAGGCATTGAATATTCCGCACGCTATAACCTTGGCTACGACGTGCCGTTTGAGACGTGGACAGACTGCACGGGACTCTATAACAACTGGACGGAACCCGGTTCGATGGGACGTGGCCGCATCCGCTGCATCTACGACGCGGCCTACAATCACTATACGAAAGTGAAGGGGCTGAAGATGCCATATACGAAAAAGCTTCTCAGCCTGCAACGGAAAGCCCAGCAGCGAGGAGAAATAATCAAGAACATGGAGGCTGACCAGTTCGTTGTGAAAGGCGTGCAAGACTCTTCCACCCATGGGGGGAGCGGGGAGAGGAGCCTTCTCACCTATCCCGCTCCCGAAGGCGCTCCGCTGAAACATGACTACGAGGTCTATGTGCAGCCGCGCGGCAGCAAGGAGTGGACGAAGGTGGATACGTATATGGCGAAGGTGAATGCCCCCCTTGGCCCCCCGGTGGGGGGCGAAACAAGCCGACAAACATCAATCCCCCCCCACCGGGGGGTACAGGGGGGCCACAAGGTCTCTGAAATCTCCTACTGTGTGTTCGACTTCACAGGCGATGTTTTTGTGAAGGTTATCAGTAAGAACCGTAAGTTCAAGACGGCGAGGATTAGGCCGGATTATCGTGGCACAATAGCCAACGTGCAGAATGACTCAACTGTACAGTTCCTTTTGTTCCAGCCAGAGAACGTGAGTGTGGAAATGGACGGTGACATCACGAACAATCTCCTTGTGTTCACCTCAAAGCCACCCATTACGAAGGAGGAGGCTGAGAGGCAAGCCAAAAAAGAGGGGCGAAGGTTCATCTATTTCCCGCCCGGCTACTATGGACTCTCCCCCCTGCCCCTCCCTGTTAAGGAGGGGAGTATATACATTCCGAGCGAGAGTGTTGTATATGTAGAAGGAGGAGCATATCTTACAAGCACCTTTGCCATCGAGGACGCTCACAATGTGAGCATCTTGGGACGCGGCATAGCCCGTCCTGAACGTGGCTACGAGGGCTGTCATGTGCATCGCTCGAAGAATATCCTTATCGACGGTCTCGTGCTCAACACCTGCCCTATCGGTGAGTCGCAAAACGTCACCCTGCACAACGTGCGCAGCATCTCGCATCCCAGTTGGGGCGACGGTCTGAATGTCTTCGGCGGTTGTTCGGACATACTCTTCGACCGTGTCTTTTGCCGCAACTCCGACGACTGCACCACAGCCTACGCTACGCGCAAGGGCTTCAACGGCTCGACCCGCAACGTCACCATGCGCAACTCCACGCTCTGGGCTGACGTGGCGCACCCCATCTTCATCGGACTTCACGGCAACTCTGAGCGTGGCGACACCATAGAGAACCTGCGCTACGAGAACATCGACATTCTCGGACAGGCAGAGCCGCAAATAGATTACCAGGGCTGTCTCGCCATCAACTGCGGCGACAATAATCTTGTCCGCAACATCGTGTTCGACAACATCCGTATTGAACAAATCGAGCAGGGAAGCATAGCCCAGGTTAAAGTCGGTTACAATCAGAAATATTGCACCGCTCCCGGACGCGGCGTGGAAGATGTCACTTTTAGGAATATAAGATATAAAACCTGTGCGCAGCCTACTCCCCTCCCTAACGGGAGGGGTTTGGGGGTGGGCCTATCTGTTATCAACGGCTACGACGAGGAACGCACGGTTCGCAACATCACCTTCGAAGGTCTGAAAATCAACGGCCGTCTAATTCACGACAAGATGCCAGGCAAACCTGCGTGGTACTCCACCGCCGACTACGTGCCGATGTATGTGGGTAACCACGTGAAGAATGTTGTTTTCAGCAAGGACAGCCGAGGCACGCTCGTCAGACAGTCCCTCAGCTACTGCTCATCGCAGATGGATCGTGCCTTAGAGGCCCTTCGCCCCTACGACTTCACGATGATGCCAAGGAATATCTTAAATGAACCTCAAGACCTAACAACCTCAAGACCTCATAACCTCCAACCATGGAACCTCCGCAAAGCCAAACCCGACGAATGGTGTTCCGGTTTCTGGCCCGGTATCCTGTGGATGACCTTTGCCTATAACAAAAGCGAAGCCGTTCACAAGGCCGCCACAGGCTACACCGATGCACTGATACCTGTCGTAGAGGCTCCCGTTTATGACCACGACCTCGGCTTCATCACCATCAATTCGTTCCTGAAGGGCTACGAAGTAACGAAAGAGCCTCGCTACCGCGAAGTGGCTCTGCGTGCAGCCGACTCACTTGCCACGCTCTTCAATCCAACCGTGGGCACTATCCTCAGTTGGCCGCGCCACGTGAAAGACTATGGCGGCCACAACACCATCATGGACAATATGATGAACCTCGAACTACTCTTTTGGGCATCTGATAACGGCGGAAGCCAGCGGTTGAAGGATATGGCCATAAGACACGCCGAAACCACGATGAAGAACCACTTCCGCAAAGACGGCAGTTGTTACCATGTCGCTGTCTATGAAACGCTGACAGGAAAGTTCATTAAGGGTGTCACGCATCAGGGCTACAGCGACCAGTCTATGTGGAGTCGCGGACAGTCGTGGGCCATTTACGGCTACACCATGGTCTATCGCTACACCCGCGACCAGCGTTTCCTTGACTTCGCCCAAAAAGTCACCGACATCTATCTGAAACGATTAAAGGAAACCAGCGACGACTGGGTGCCTTTCTGGGATATGGACGACCCGGAAATTAAAAATGAAAAAGCAAAAAGTAAAAGCCAAGAAGAAAATCGTGAAATAGTAAATCGTCAATTCGTAAATCTAAAAGATGCATCGGCGGCCTGTGTGGTAGCCTCAGCCTTATTGGAACTTGACCAGTACGCACCTTCAAAAGGCTACCGCGAAGCAGCAATCAACATGCTCCGCGACCTCAGCACAGACCGTTATCAAAGCCGCGACAAGAATGTCTCTTTCCTGCTCCACTCCACCGGTCACCACCCCGCAGGCTCGGAGATAGATGCCAGCATCGTTTATGCAGATTATTACTATATAGAAGCCTTAATGAGATTGAACCGATGAAACCGTACAAATTTGAACCTTATCTGAAGACCACCCTCTGGGGCGGCTACCAGATAGCTCCCTTCAAAGGCATCTTCACTGCTCAGCCGAACATAGGCGAGAGCTGGGAAATCAGCGGCGTAGCGGGCCACGAGAGCGTTGCCATAGAGCGCGGCATCATAGACGACGTCGATGTTGGGTTGACGCTGACTCAACTCATCGACAAATACAAGGAGCTGCTTGTTGGCAGAAAGGTGTATAAGAAATACGGCAACAGGTTCCCGCTGTTAGTGAAATTCATCGACTCCCGACAGGATCTCAGCGTACAGGTGCACCCTGATGACAAACTCGCTATGGAACGCCACGGCTGCGCCGGCAAAACCGAGATGTGGTATGTCATCAAGAGCGATGTGGGTTCGAAAATCTATGCAGGTCTCTCCAAGAGCATCACGCCCGATGACTACGAGCGGCTGGCAACGGCCGAACCCGTAAACGGCCACTCGCCCATGCAGGATGTGCTGGCTCAGCACGAGGCCCACGACGGCGATCTATTCTTCCTGCCTGCCGGTCGGCTGCACGCCATCGGAGCGGGCAACTTTTTGGCCGAGATTCAGGAGACCAGCGACATCACCTACCGCGTCTATGACTTCGGGCGCAAGGATGCCAACGGACAGCCGCGCGAACTGCATATCGAGCAGGCCCGCGACGCAATAGACTACCGCGTGTGGCCCGAATACCGCAGCAGCTACGACAGTACGAAACCAATCTCGCAGTTGGTCAACTGCCCCCACTTCGTGGTGCATCGTGTTGTGGTACAAGTGGCTTCACAGGTCGATTTCCACTGCGATTCATTCGTCATCGTGATGTGTCTCTGGGGCGAAGCCAACATCAACGGCATCAGCATCCGTCAGGGCGAGACAATCCTTGTCCCAGCCAGCGAGAACGTCCTTTACATCTTCGGCAACGCCTCTTTCCTAACAGCAACAATAGGTTAGAATGCTGTGGCTGATGAGGGTGTCGCTCTCGGCTGACTGACATGATCCGACGCGACCACAACCGCGCCGCCATCATCATCTGGAGCATCGCCAACGAGACACCCCACGGCGACGCGCGCGACCGTTTCCTCTCCCGTCTGGCCACCCACGCCCGCAGTCTCGACGACACACGTCTTATCAGCATGGCCATGGAAGTCCTCTCGGCCTCCAATTACGTGAACCGTCTGCAGGACAACATGAACAAGTATGTTGATGTGGTCAGTTTCAACCAGTATGTCGGCTGGTATCGTGACGTGCACGACGCGCCCCACATGCGTTGGGAGATACCCTACGACAAGCCCGTAATCATAAGCGAGTTCGGCGGCGGAGCCAAAGCCGGTTTGCACGGAGACGAAGACCAACGCTGGACGGAAGAGTTCCAGGAACGCCTCTACCGCGAGAACCTGGCCATGCTGGAAAAAATCGACGGACTGGCCGGCACCTGCCCCTGGGTACTCAAAGACTTCCGCTCGCAGCGCCGTCTGCTCCCCGGCATTCAGGATCTCTTTAACCGCAAGGGCCTCTACAGCGACCAGGGACAGCGCAAGAAAGCCTCCTACGTATTACAAGAATGGTATAAGAAAAGGTAGGCCCCTCTTTTTTAACCTACCTCTGACGGGAGAATTCCGTACTCTGCCTTGAAGCAGCGGGTGAAGTAGCTGGGGGAATTGAAACCGCATTGCATGGCGACCTCTGAGGCCGGAGTACCGCCACGCAGCAGTTGCATGGCTTTGGTGAGGCGGTGCTTGCGGACGTATTCGTTGGCCGAAAGGCCGGTAAGGGATTTGATGCGACGGTGGAGAGTAGAATAACTCATGCACATCTGACCGGCCAGGTAGTTGACGTCGAGGTCGGTTTTCATGAGATCAGACTGAATGAGCTGGTCGAGTTTATTTAGGAAGGGAGAAGGATCAGTAGCCTGTGACTTTGGAAGTCCGCTGCCTTCGGAAGTTTTTTCTTCCTCTCCCTTCTCTTTTGCATACAAGACGGCGAGACGCTGGTCGAGCTGGCGGCGCAGCGAGAGACGTTGCTGGTATTGGTGCCACTCGTACCAGACGAAGAGGGCGATGGCGAGCAGATAGAGTAATTTGGCCCACCACGTCCACCACCAAGGCTGGGCAATACGGACATCTAAAACGCACTCCTGACTCCAGTCTCCACCCGACAGACGGTAACGCAGATGGAAACGATAACGGCCCGGGCGCAACTCATTGTAGAGAGCATGGCTCTCGCGGGTTGCTGGTCGCCAGTTGCGGTCTATCCCTTCAAGCCAATAGGAATAGATCACGGATGAGAGGTCTTTGTAGGCGAATGAGGAGAAGTTGAAGCAGAGGTTGTTCTGGTTGTGGGGCAGACGCAACTCGCCGGAGAGATTGTCGTAATACGGCACATCGTTGATGTCGATGCTGGTGAGACAGGGAGGAAGCATGCGCGCAGCATCCCCCCGCCCTGACGGGAGGAGCTGGGGGTGGGTCTTCAGTTCCGCGAGACCTCGCTGACTGCCGAGGAATATGCGGCCCTCGGAGGTGCGGAGTATAGCGTCCTCGTTGTATGTGTCGGCCAGAAGTCCCAGAGGAGAATAGATGTTCTGCACGGTGCCGTTGTGGTGGTTGATGACGGAGACGCCCTGATCTGTGGCAGCGATGACTCTGCCCTCGGAATCTACCGCAATGGCTTCAACGCAGTTGTTTGCCAGGCCCTCGGATGTGGTGAAATAGCCCACGCAATCATCAACGATGGTCAGGAGTCCGTAGCCATTGCTGCCTGCATAGATGGTATCGGCCGGCCCTTGGGTCACGCACACCACCTTACCCTTGTTGAATATCTGACGGAATTCGTCACCCTCGCGGCGGAATATTCCGCTCTCGGTGGCTACCCAGAGGCGGCCGCGGCGGTCGATGAGCATCTGATGAATCTTCTCGTCGTGTAGGAAAGACTCTATCCCTGGGCCCACCCCCAACCCCTCACCCGGGGTGGGGAGATAAATGAGCCCAGCGTCGAAAGTGCCAATCCACGCGCTTCCATCGGGTTCGAAACAGATGTCGAATATCTGCCGCGCAGGCAGAACCAACATTGACCATTGAACATTGACCATTGAACATTTTTCGCCTTCGCTCAACAATTCGTGACCTTTGACCTTTTTTCGCCTGCGCTCAACAATTCGTGACCTTTGACTTTCAATCCAAACTCCCCCACCCCGAGTGCCAATCCAGAAGCGGCCTTGGGGGTCGGTGCGCATAGCGTAGGCGCGTGGCCCCTGATGGAAGAAGAGCTCGCTTTGCCGGGTTTGCGGGTCGTAGCGGAAGACACTTCCGTCCATATCGCCCACGGCAATCGTCCCGTCGGGCAGTTCGGAGAAGGAGCGGATATTGGCAGAACCGCCGGAAAGAGGGTGATAAAGCAGTTGCCCCTGGTCCAAGTCCAGCTGATAGATTCCGGCAAAGGTGGTGGCGAGCCAGACGCTTCCGGAGCGGTCCAGACAGACATCGTTGATGTAATCGGACTCTATGACGGGATTATCGTCCTTAGACGAGAAGTGGAACAGCGGGTTTGGCTGTTTCGCGGGGTCGTAGATATAGAAACCGTTGTCTATGGTCGTGAAGAGTTCGCGCCCGTCGGGCAGTTGCACGTAGTGTAGGTCGTGGCGGCGACGGGTTATGTTGCCGCGCTGGATTCCGATGGCATTTGCTCTGGCTATGTAGGCGGCCTCTTTCGCCTCGGCATCTTCTGTGGAAGGATATTTCCGCCCCTCAGTATCGATGAAATGCATCTTTTTGAGGTCGAAACACAGCAGACGATAGTCATTTCCGCTCATCAGCAGAACATTCTCAACCGTGTCTTCAGCTATATGCGTGATGCCCTGGATGCATCGTTCGCCGTCTTCCTCAATATAGAAGTTGGCAAAACGGTGACCGTCGAAGCGGGTGAGGCCGTGGTTAGTGCCGAGCCACAGGTAGCCCTGACGATCCTGGATTATGGTGTTTACGACGTTACTGACCAAGCCCTCGCGTGTGGTGTAATTGCGGGAACGGACATGCGGAATCTGCGCGGCGGCAACGATGGTCTCAGCGAGCAAAATCAGCAGTATGAGATAGGATTTTCTTGTCATAATCGTGGCAAAGATAGTAATTTTCTGTCAAACAAACCCATTTTGGCAGAAAAATGCTACCGAATGGAAGGATTTTGAAAGTAAGGCTGTTCTATAAGGACTACTTTTGCACCCGAAAAACAAACTAATACTCTAACAATTATTATCAAAATGAAGAATTCAAGATTCTATCATCTCGCTGCATCGGGCTTCTCTCTCGTGGCATCGTTCATGCTGTTCACCACAGCCGCACGCGCACAGGAGTGGCAGACGCCACAGTTGCAGACAACCGAACTGACAGCAGGCAAGGAGTTATATCTCTATAATGTGCGGGCTGGGAAGTTCTACACCGAAGGCAACTCCTACGGCACCCAGGCCAGCTTGGGCGACGAAGGCCTGAAAGTCAAATTTGTAAAGAGCGGAGAGGTATATAAGATTACCAACTTCTCCGTGGCCAAAAATAGCTGGCGCACGATGTTCGTTGCCACCAACGGCGCGATGTTCGTAGATGGTGAGAGCGTAACGGAGTGCTGGTGGAAAGTGGAGACCATTGAACATTGTTTCAGGCTGTTGATGGCTGCGCCCAACAAGGTCTTTAATCAGGAGAATTACCCCGGGGCGAAGATGGGACTCGACCTGTTCGAGAATGAATATCGCACCAACCTGGCAGCCTTCCTTTTTGATGCCGAGGAACCGGGCGAGGGAATCTATCTGACTGAATGGGCTGTGGCAACGCCTGCGGCTTACAACCAATATCAGACCGAGGTGGCCACATACAAGGCAGCGATGCAGTTGAAGGAACTGCTGGACGAAGCAGCGGCCGAAGGACTGGATATCACCGATGAAATGGCAGTTTTTAATAACGTGGAGAGCACGCTGGCAGAGTTGCAGACGGCAGCCGGAAGCGTTACCGCTAAGATTCTTGAAGAGCAGCTGGCAGGAGCCTCTGCGGAGAATCCTCTCGACGTGACTGCTAAGTTCGTAACCAATCCCGATTATGCCAACAACGACAACGAGGGCTGGAAAGGCAGCGTGCAGCCGGGCATCGACGCCAACAACGACTTGCAGAATGCCGAGTTCTTCAACACCACCTTCAACACTTATCAGGATCTGTTGAACCTGCCCGAAGGCAAGTACCGCGTGAGTCTGCAAGGCTTCTACCGCGCCGGGTTGGAAGGTGCCGCATACGAGGCGAGACAGGGCGGCTCTGAGCAGTTGAACGCCGAGCTCTACGTGACCACAAGCGGCAAAACCACTGCCACGAAGATCCAGAGCATCTTCACCGGCGCTCCCAACGAAAAGCAGAACATCGACGGCGAGATAAATCTGGGCCAGTGGTGGGTTCCCAACACCATGTCCGCCTCAGCAGGTTATTTTGCCAAAGGCTTCTACAACGGCAACAGCATCGAAGTCACCGTGACCACAGGCAAGCTCCGCATCGGCATCCGCAAGAGCACAACCATCCGCCGCGACTGGGTAATGATTGACAACTGGAAGCTGGAATATTTGGGGAGGGAGTAAATCTCAATTCATAATTTTTAATTCATAATTCATAATTGGAGTATGAGACACAATATTATTCTTATCGCAATAAGTTTGTTGTTTGGAAGCTTTTCATTTGCACAAGAGAAATTAAATAGGCACGTCATGGCAGTGCCGCAGTCGGCATCGGGAACGAACTACCTGGTCACCTGGCGTATGCTGGACACGGACGACGACTACACGACCTTCGACGTAATCCGCAACGGCGACGTGATTGCAAAAGACATCAACTGCACCACTAACTACCGTGATACCAAAGGCTCGAAGACGGCTCAGTACCGCATCGTGACCAAGCAGAGGGGCGAGGCTGTGGATACCACCGAAGCCGTGACCCCATGGCAGGACGTGTATATGCAGATGCAGCTGGACCGTCCCGAAGGCGGCACCTTCCACGACTCGGAATACACCTACTCGCCCAACGACTGCTCCGTGGCTGACGTCGATGGCGACGGCCGCTACGAGATTCTCGTGAAGTGGGAGCCCTCGAACCCGGCAGACAACTCACAGGGCGGTTTCACCGGTCCTACGATCTTCGACTGCTATAGGTTTGACGAACCCGAAGTAAACAGCAAATTTCTGAAATGCGAGAAACTGTGGAGAGTGGATATGGGACACAATATCCGCTCGGGTCCACACTACGTGCCTTTCCTCTTCTACGACTTCGACGGCGATGGCAAGGCTGAGATGATTGTAAAGACCGGCCCCGGCACGAAGGACGGACTGGGCCGTTACGTGACCGAAGCTGCCGACGAGGACGTGATTCGCGCCACGGACAACGAGAAGGAATACCTCAACGGCGGCGGACAGGTGATGTACGGACCTGAGTTCCTGACGGTGTTCGACGGACAGGACGGACACGCTATCCACACCGTTTATTATAACCCCAACCGCGGCTGCTTCGTGGGCGGCGCACCCGAATTGCGCACCGACATCTGGGGCGACGACTACGCCAACCGCTCGGAGCGTTATCTCGCCACGGTGGCCCACCTCAATGCGCAGAATCCCGCACAAGCTTCGGCTGTGATGTGCCGCGGCTACTATACACGCTCCTATCTCTGGGCTGTGGATTTTGACGGACAGAAGCTCAGCACCCGCTGGCGCCACGCAAGTCTGTCGAAGAACACCGTTATGCAGACCGAAGGAGAGAACAAACACGTCTATATCCCAGACGCACCCACCTACTATGACTCCACCTTCCGCACCGCTTACGGCCAGGGCAACCACAACATCAGCTGTGGCGACGTGGATGGCGACGGCATGGACGAGATTATCTACGGCTCGGCTGCAATAGACCACGACGGCAATCTGCTCTGGAGCACCGGCCTCTGCCACGGCGACGCTATACACATGGGCGACCTTATGCCCGACCGCCCCGGTCTCGAAGTGTTCCAGATTCACGAGGATCCGCCATTTGGTATGCATATCTGCGACGCTGCCACCGGCGAACTGCTTATACACAAAACAGGCGAGGGCGACACAGGGCGTGGCATGGCTGCCGACGTGATGTCAAACCGCGGCGCCGAGTTCTGGTACTGGGGCGACGGCTCGATGTACAACGCCAACACCAACAGCAAGGTCGGCGACGCCATGACCACGATATTCCGCATCTATTGGGACGGTGATGTCTATGACGAGCTGCTCGCCGACGTTTCGCGCCACAACCAGCCTTACTTGGAAAAATACGGCACAGGCCGCCTCACCATCGACGGCAAGCAGGTATATCAGTACGGCTACAACGTGACCTGCAACGGCACGAAAGGCACGCCCTGCCTCACCGCCGACATCCTCGGCGACTGGCGCGAAGAGATGATTTTCTTCAATAACGAGGATAAGCGTATGCTGAATATCTTCTCCACATCTACAGTCACCACAGCCCGTGTGCCGTGCCTGATGTACGACCACGTATATCGTCTCGGCGTGGCGTGGGAGAATGTGGGTTACAACCAGCCTCCACATCTTGGATATTATCTGCCCGACGCCACAGCAGCACGCTTCGAGCTGCTCCCCGCAGAGACTGAGTTCTGCGCAGGCGACACTCTGGTTCAGCCTGTCCATTATGTCAACTGCACCACAGGCGGTGTGAGCAAGGTGATTCGTCCCGACGGCACATCCGGAAGCCTCAACGCCAGTGGTTTCAAACTCGTAAAAGACACTGAACTCTGTAACCTCACCATCTGCGGCCGACCCGCTGAGGGCGGAGAGTGGAAATTCGTATTCAAAGCCACGAACCCATCCAACGGAATCGCCACCACCGACACCCTGAGCGTCTTTGTGGCATATCCGGACGGAATTAGCAGACCCACCCCCGACCCCTCCCGTGATGGAGGGGAGTTAGCTGGCGCAGTGTACGACCTCAGCGGAAGGATGGTTAATGCCACAGATAAACGGGGTATCTATGTTAGAAATGGTAAAAAGATAATAGTAAAATAGTTATTGGCAGATTTGTGACAGCAGATGACAGATTAATGAAAACTGAATAATCAAAAAGGCTGTTACTTTGCACTCGAAATCTAACAACTAAATAAACAAATATCAAAAACAAATGAAAACGAAAACACTTTTATTCTTTGCAACGGCAATGCTCTCCATCATGGGAGCCAAAGCCGACGTGATTCCGTCAAGCTACTACTCAGAGGTGGCAGCAGGTGAGTTCTATCTGTACAATGTGACGCAGAATAAGTTCCTTTGTGGCACTGGAGATCCGTCATTGGTAAGCGCTCCTACTACCCAAGTTATACTTACTACACTTACGGGAGATGATGCTGGAAAATATTCCATACAGGCTGTTGGTGGCAAATACTATAAAATGGGATATGCCAATAACCGCTATTTGTGGGGAAACAACTGGACTGACAATGGGTTCTTCAAATGGACTTTCTCTGCCGATGGCACAAAAACCTACAATCTCAGCATCACCGCTACAGCAAATGCTGACGGAATATTCACCAATGGTAACACCTATTATACCAATGGCGAAAGCGGTGTGACTGAAACCATCGGAGACGCTAACGAGTGGGCACTGATTACAGAGGCAAGTTTTACTAGCTTTCAATCTGGTGTTGCTGGTAAAAAGTTCACAATTATTGCTGCCAAAGGCGATGCCACTTCATTGGTAAAGGACAAGAATTTGGATAATGAGGAAACAGGATGGACTGGAGGACATTATGTTAATTGTAACACATGGCGTGGTGGCAATCGTGACTACGAGAATGAAAGTTCTGCTGATGCTGTATTCACACAAACGCTCAACAATATGCCCGCTGGAACATACAAAGTAGTAGGGGCTGTCCGCGGTGCTGTCGGCACAACGGCAACCGCAATACTCGGCAATGGCTCAACAAGTGCTTCTGGTACAACAATCAATAATGGTGAATTTGACACATCACGTCAACAAATAAATACGAATGGCGTACAGATGCCTTATAGTTCATTAGGAGGTTTTCAAAGCGGTAATGCTCTTGGTTGGCAGTGGGCTACGGCCACATACACTCTTCCATCAGATGGCGACCTTGTTATCTCGTTTGCAATGAGTGGAACAGGATTCAGAGGTCTTGACGATGTTCGTCTATATTATATGAGCGACGGCACGAACACCTATGCTGTTGGTTACTCTGACAATATCGACAATACCGACCATGTGGTGACTTGTGACCTACAGACCGACAATCCCAACAAGATGTGGGTGTCTAAGTACAATATCTATACCGCTTCTGGAGCCATTGTCAACAACAACCTGCTCAATAATAACTGGGTAAACTGCCTGGTCCTGTATGATGGCTACGAGTTCTCAGCTCCCCGCGACTTCCGTCCAGTAGAATCTTACTTCTATCGAAACATCAGTAAAGGTGATGCAGATTATGCTTTTGCTACCGTCGCAGTCCCGTTCTTATTGAAGGCTCAGGATAATTGTACGTTCTATCAGCCTGCAAGCCTGAGTGATGGAACATTGTACTTCGAGACGGTTGACGGTTCCACGGTGACATTCGGTCAAGGTAAAGCTTATCTGCTCAAAGTTACAGCCAACACCACCGTGCTAAGAGGCCCACACGATGGTTATGCAAAAGCTTCTCCAGTTGACAACGGCTCTGGTGTGACAATGAAGGGTACCTTCACCAATATTTCAAATGTTCCTACTAACGACTACGTGCTCAGTGGTACAAACCTTTATCTGGTGAACAGCGACGTGAGCCTGAAGCCCTTCCGCGCATACTTCACAGAAACATCTGGGGGTAGCGTCAAGGCCAATGTTATCGGTTTGAACTTTGATTATGAAACTGGAATCACAGAGCACTTTGAGTCAATTCAGAATTCAGAATGCATAATGCTTAATGAGGCTGGCGCAATGTTTGACCTCTCAGGTCGCAGAATGAGCAAGGCTCAGAAAGGCCTCTATATCGTCAATGGAAAGAAGGTGATGGTTAAGTAAATAGACTTTTTCACACGAATGCTCATGAATTAATTACATGAATTTATCATAAATATTTTATGGTCATTAATGAGACTAATTTGTGGCCATTCGTGTGAAGAAAACAAAAACAAATAATAAATAATAAATCATTAAATAGTAAATCATCATGGTGAAAAAGACATATATTCAGCCCAATTGCACGGTTGTTACAATCAACACAGAAAGTGTAATAGCTTTCTCCAACACCAGCGGTGCCGAAGGCCTCGGTTTCGGTGGTGACACAAGCGATGGTGGTGTCACAGAGGGTGCCGTAAAGAGCAGCGGCAACTCCGCATGGGGCGATGAATGGTAAAAAAAGTATCATTTGTTAGGATTAGTTAGTTAGTTTGGCCCGCCATTTGGGAAAGAATGCGTATCTTTGTGCCGTCAATTCCTGAATGGCGGGTTGTTTGACAATCTAAAACAATATTCACACTATACAGTCATGAACCGATTGAACCTATTATTTGTTCTGCTCGTGTTGTCGCTGACGGCGCAGGCCGGGACACCGAAACTTCCGAAGGAAAAAGACCTACAGGCTTACCTGATGGTTTATCACAAAGACCAGGACCACGGGCTGCACATGGCCGTTAGCGAAGACGGATACACATGGACTGCGCTGAATGACGACAAGCCGATCTTTGACGGCGATACGATTGCCGTGCAACACGGCATCCGCGACCCGCACATCTTCCGCGGGCCGGACGGAGCGTTCTATCTCTCAATGACTGATCTGCATGTGTTCGGACTGCGCGACGGCAAACGCACCACGGAGTGGGAACGTGACGGCAATCTCTACGGTTGGGGTAACAACCGCGGGCTCGTGATGATGAAGAGCTTTGACCTTATCCACTGGACACGCACCAACCTCGACTTCTCAGCCCTGCCCGCTCAGGACGATATGAACTGGAAAGAGGTGGGCTGTGTGTGGGCTCCCGAGACGGTGTTCGATGAAGAAACCGGCCAGTTGATAGTTCACTTCACTACACGAGAGGGGAAAGGTATAAACAAGATTTTCTATGCGTACGTAAACAACGACTACAACGCTATCATTGGTCAGCCGAAGCTCCTGCTCGAAGCCCCCAACCAGGCTTATAACATCATCGATTCAGACATTATCAAAGTGGGGGAGACATATCATCTTTTCTACGTGAGCCACGAGAAAGGAGCCGCCCCCAAGCACGCTACATCACATAAGATTACCGGCCCCTACCGCTTCGACGATACCTATCAGGACGGAGAGCGCCGTGCCCACGAAGCTCCTAACTGCTGGAAACGTCTCAATTCCGACTCTTATGTAGTGATGTTCGACAACTACAGTTTCCGCCCAATGAACTTCGGTTTCGTAGAGACCAAAGATTTCTTTACTTACCATTTCATCGGTTATTTCGATGCAAAAGGATCACCAATGAAGCGCACCAACTTCAGCGAGCAGAAGCACGGAGCTGTGACCTATATCACCAAGCACGAATATAAACGCCTTATGAAACAATGGCCCTCGACCAAGGGCAAATAACCCATCAAATAACAATGAATAGAATCATAGCCATATTGACCTTGACCGTTGTCGCCAGCAACATCTCGGCACAGACATTCACCCAATATACCACCACAGAGCAACAGCCGTGGCAGACGAAGGGAAAAGTGAAGTTAGCCCCCCAGACTGCCCTCAAGGGGACCTCTAAAGTCGTTCTATCCGCAGACAAATCTATAGTGTCCCCCTCGGGGGGCGAAAGGGGGGCCAACACCTTCCGCGCCTGGGGTACCTGCTTCAATGAACTCGACCTCGATGCCATCCGCCTGTTGACAAAGGAGGAGCAGGAGAAGATTATGCGCGACATCTTCGCGCCCGACGGAGACCTGCGGTTCACACGCGGCCGTCTGTCGATGAACGCCAACGACTACAGCCGCGCGTGGTACTCGTGTGACACGGTAGCGGGCGACTTCGCGCTGAAGTACTTCAATATCGAACACGACAAGGAGAACGTAATCCAGCTCATCAAAATGGCTCAACGGTGGCAGCCCGCGATGACCTTCTGGGTATCGCCGTGGAGCCCGCCATCGTGGATGAAGATCAACCAGGACTACTGCGTTGCCAGTTCGCCGTTTAACACACAACCGAAGGAGAAAGACTATCTGCTCTTTTGCCCCCCTCTAACTCCCCCCAAGGGTGGAGAACCCAGTCAGACAAACCAGTCCCTCCCCCTTGGGGGAGGTCAGGAGGGGGCTGTCGATCCAAATGAGATGCAGTTTGCCAACGGACAGCGCGGGCGGCTTTTCCCCAAGCGACTGGCCTCGCAGAACTATTTCATTCAGGACCCGCGCTACCTGCAGGCCTACGCGAATATGTTCTGCAAGTTCATCGACCTATATAAAGAAGAGGGGATTCCCATTGACATGGCAATGTACCAGAACGAAGCGTACAGCTACACCCCCTACCCTGGCTGCGCGTGGACAGCCGAGGGTACGTTGCGCTTTAATCGCGATTACTTTATACCCACCCTCCGCGAGAAGCACCCCGAGGTGGAAATATGCATCGGCACGCTCAACACCAACCGTCTAGATTATGTGAAACAATTCATAGACGGACTGAAAATGCAAGTGAAAGGAATAGGACTGCAGTGGGAAGGCCGTTACATCATTGATTCGCTGAGTCACAGATATCCAGACCTACATCTAATCAGTACCGAGAGCGAGTGCGGCAACGGACAGATGGACTGGCGCGCCGGCGAGCACACCTTCTATCTGCTGCACGAGTACATAGGCCGCGGCTGCGACGAGTACTACAACTGGAACTTCATACTCTGCGACCAAGGCCGCAGTGCATGGGGGTGGAAACAGAATGCCCTCGTTCAGGTGCGCTCTGCGAACCGCACTTACCGTTACACCCCCGAATATTACGCTTACAAGCATTTCTCTCATTTCGTGGAGCCGGGCAGCACGCTCCTCGCTTTCTATCCGCTAAAGGACGGCCTGCAAGCCATCGCTTTCAAGCGTCCCGACGGCAAGCGCGTCGTCATTTGCGGCAACTCCAACAACGAGGCGAAGTCCCTCAGTATTGAAATCGTAAATAGTAAATCGTCAAATAGTAAATACCTAAATATAAATCTCGCCCCACACTCCTTCAACACTTTTGTAGAAAAATAGAGCATGAATATGAAACGAGTTTATCTTTCCCTTTTGGCAATGGCTGTAGGCTTAGGCCTGACGGCAAAATCCCACAACTCTCAACCCTCAACTCTCAACTCACCCTATGCCGGCTATCTCTTCGCCTATTTCGAAGGTAGCGGCGACAGGAACCTGATGGAACAGCTGAGGTTCGCAGTGAGCGAAGACGCTCAGAACTGGTATGCACTGAACGACAACAAGCCAATAATAGCCAGTGACAGCATCAGCGAGAGCGGCGGCATACGCGACCCACATATTCTGCGCGGCGAGGACGGCTGCTACTATATCGTGGCAACGGACATGCACACCTTCGACCCGAAGCAGGGCTGGGGTGCGAACCCGGGAATTGTACTGCTGAAGTCAAAGGATCTGGTGAACTGGACACATGCGAAGATAAACCTCTCGAAGGACTGGAGCAAGAACTTCGGCGATGCCTACTGGGTTTGGGCACCTCAGACTATCTACGACCGCAAGGCACGGAAGTATATGATTTACTTCACGTTGCAGCGCAACGACCGCAAGACGCTCATCACGTACTACGCCTACGCCAACAAGGATTTCACGGCTTTCGAGAGTGAGCCGAAGGTGCTGTTTGCGGCTAAGTACGGCTCGATAGACAACGACATCATTTACAAGGATGGCGTCTATCACCTCTTCTACAAAGGCAATACGAAGGATGCCAACGGCAAGGAAATCAAGAACGGTATCCAGCAGGCAACGTCTAAGAAACTTACGGGACCGTATAAGGAGAATTTCGAATATATCGACGCCTACGCCGGCACAAGGACGCATGTAGAAGGCAGCGGAGTATTTAAGATAGAGAGCCTGCCCCCCCCTACTGCCCCCGCGGGGGCTTCTATAGTCTCAAGGGCAAAGCCTATTGTGTTCCCCTCGGGGGACGAAAAGGGGGCCTCGGCTGAATACGTTTTGATGTACGACCTCTACAGCTCTGGCCGCTACGAGTTCCAGCGGTCAAAGGATTTGAAGACATTCACCAATGAGCCGGAGTCGTTCCGTAAGGACTTCTTTCCCCGTCACGGCACGGTGATGTCGGTGACTGCCGACGAACTGGAACGCCTGCAGCAGAAATGGGGTTATGTGCTGACACACAAGTTCGAGAGCACGGGCAACCCCATCATCCGCGACAAGCACACTGCCGACCCCGCTGTACTGGTAGAAAACGACACCCTCTGGCTCTTTGCCGGACACGATGCCGCCGGCAATCAGTCGGGTTATGTGATGAAGGACTGGCTGCTCTACTCGACCACTGACCTGAAACACTGGACGGAACATCCCTCGCCCCTGCGCATAGAGGACTTCAAGTGGGCCGACAGCAAACAAGCTTACGCTGGACATGTGGCCAAAGGCAAGGATGGTAAATACTATTGGTACGTCTCAACGAACTGGTGCGGTATCGGCGTAGCCGTGAGCGATAAGATTACGGGGCCCTACAAGGATGCCCTCGGGAAACCGCTGCTCACAAACAAGGACTGCTTCGCCTCTAAGCATAGTTGGGCGTGCATCGACCCCGCCATCCTCATCGATGACGACGGCACACCTTATATCATTTGGGGTAATAAAGAGTGCTACTACGCTAAGCTGAAGGACAACATGACGGAGATTGACGGCGAGATTCACCAGATTGACGTGCCTCTCTTCACCGAGGCTCCGTGGATGCACAAATACAATGGCAAGTACTATCTGACTTACGCCAGTGAGTGGCCAGAGAAGATTGCATACGCCGTAGCCGACAATATCGGCGGTCCATATACTCCCATGGGCATAATCAGCGAGATTGCCGGTAACTCGAACACCACGCACCCCGCTATCGTACAATTCAAGAACAAGTGGCTTTTCTTCTCACACAACGGCGGACTGCCCGACGGCACGAGCTACAGCCGCAGCATCATTGCCGAGCCGATGAGTTACGACAACGAAGGGCGCATCCGTAGTATTCCCGCTACTGCCGAAGGTGTCAGTGAGATATCGTGGTGAAATAGGACAACTTTGCCTCAGCCTCAGTAGATACGGATTTTGCTTGAAGAATTACCGTGAGTTACGATGTATGTGCCCGGTCGCAGCGAGGCACGCGCTTCGGCGTAGGATTTGTTCTTGCAGAGGATGAGTCCGCCCGTTGTGTAGATATCTACCAGAGCGTCGTCGGCTATTAGCTGACTGACGCCGTCGGCAACGGCCGTAACGCGCAGCTTGCCGTCGGTTAGGAGGGTGGAACTGTCGAACTCATAGCCTGCGCCGCCGTCATCGACCTTCACGACGAAGGTTCCCGTGTGCGTGCCACTGACGTTATAAACCGTTATCTCATCGCCGACCTTCAAGCGGCGTGACGTAGGCACAGCCACAAGGATTGTGTCGCCGCTGTGTTTCAGGTTGCCCTTAACGGTGAGTTTCGAGTTGCCAGATGCCTTGAGCTGGCAGAGTGTCGTGGCCCCCTTCTTCATGGTCAGGTTCTGAACGGAAGCTGTACCCGTGATGACAGCATTTGCTGCAACTGTAATCAGGCCGGTGGTTATTGGTGTGGAAGAGCTATTGGTGAGTTCCAGCGTGCCGCCGTTGACGTTTATTGGTGATGTGCTGCCAGTGGTCTTCAGTGTGAGCCTGCCCGACCCCACTTTATTCACTGCGGTACTCTTGAAGAGTCCCGAGAAGGTCATATCCTGATTGAGAGAGCCTATTTGATATGTGGTCTGCCCTTCGAGAACGCCGTCTGTGGCTGTTCCTGCGATGGCGCCAATCTTCAGCGTTGCGGCCTGCTGGTTACCGCTGCCGCTGGCATAATGTGCAATGTTGGTGGCCGCATCCACTTTGAGCGTGGCCTTGGACATATCCGTAACGTTACTCATCAGACGCCACTGGCTGCCAGAAGCGGTCAACGTGCCTTCGAAGTTCTTGAAGTCGAGTCCTATGTCACAGCGCACATATCTCGAAACGATGGTCAGCTTGCCTTTGCCTTTCACGCTACCGTTGATCTTGCCGCGCGAGGAACCGATAATCTTGTTGGTGGTTCCCTCCTCGACGGTCACTACGTGGTTGAAGGTCGGTAGGGTGCTGGTGCTGTTCACGTCTATCTGATGCACCTCGCCGCCAGCGAGCAACATCGGCGAGCCGCTCTTGCCGAAGGTGGCATTCCAGGCGCCCTGGGCCACAATGCCCTTTTTCACAATAAGTCCTGCAAAGTTATTCGCTCCGCCGTAGGTGAGGTTGAGCTGTCCCGGGCCGTCCTTGACCAGATAGCCCAAACCGCTCACAGCCCCCTTCAGCGAAAGCGCGCTATTGGACTGTGCGATGCGTATTGTGGCTGTGTCGGTGACGGTAATCTGGCGGTCGGTGCCCATGTTGTCCTTAGAGAGCACCAGTGTGCCGCCGTTGAGCTGAAGGTTGCCTTTGTCGGCAGCAGAACTGCCGAGCGCGCTCTTCTGCCCGCCGTCGTAGAAGTTTGGAACAGTGAGCGTTCCGCCGTTGACGATGGTCTTACCAGTGTAGTCGCTGTATTTCATATTGAGCGTCACGTCGGCATTGCGGTTCACCGTCAGGTCGCCCTCGCCGCTCAGTCCTCCGTCGCCCGAAAGCGTGTAGGTGCCGCTGTCGAAGGTAACGCCGCTGGTAACCATCAACTCGGGTATCGATACGTCTGTGCGCTGGCCCTGAGCGTTGAAGACCACGGCATCGCCGCTGACGAAAGCCGTCGTGTTCTCTGTGCTGCCGAGCGCGAAGTTCTTTGCCTTGAAGTTCCAGGTGGCCGACTCGGCACCCGTCCACACGACGTTATCCTGCGGCGAACGTGTCGGGTTGATGACAAGAACCAGATATTTATTGTCACGCACCACGAGGTCGTAGTTTATGCCTTCGAGCCCGCGTGTCTTCAGTTTCGTCACATCACAGGTCAGCGTGCCTGTGCACTGGGCCAAGAGACATTCACCAGCGTCTTTGTTTTCAAAGCCGATGGTGATATAGTTTGTGCCTTTGAACGTGAGGTCGCCTTCGACTGTGAGATAACTATGACCACGATCTTGAAACTCCAGATAGACATTGCCGGGCAGAGTCATGCTCTTCTTCGACACCATCTGTCCGGGCACGAGACGGCAGCCTTCATAATTCAAAGCGCCCTCGAAGGTGATTGTGTCCTGCAATGTGGCTTTTCCGGCAAGAGTGCCGCGGGCACGCAGTTCCACGGGACCGGCAATCTTTCCATTGACCCACAGCGTACCCTCGCTGATAAGGTTCTTACCCGTGTGTCCAAGGTCGCAGCTGAACGTAGCCTTACCCTGCATAGACTTGATGAGCTGGCCGTTGCCAGTTGTGCCTGTTCCGAGGAAAGCGTAATCGTGACCCTTGGGGTTCATCAGGTAGAGCACCGTGGGCGCTTCGCCGTTCAACTGAACCTCTTGATACTCGCCACCCTGCAGGTCGAACATAACACTCTTGCCGCTTGCCATCTGGTTGTGCACATCGGCCTCGAACACAGGCGGCAGCGGGGGCAGAGGCATTCCGCCGCCCAAATAGAAGCCGGTGTTGGGATGCTGATAGTAGCCGCGTGTTGTGCAGTCGCCTCGGTAGTGGGGGTCTTGCTGCAGACAGTAGATGCTATAGTTCGTGGGCATAGCGGTGGTGTAGCCGACGAGTCCTGTACATACGTTATCATCTTGTTTGGCCAGAAGCACTTCCTCGCGCCAGTCGCCGACGATGTCTCCCATAAAGGCTGGACGTGTGCCTGTGGCGGCGTGGGTGGCCCAACTGGCTTCCTGCGAGAACTCAGCCAGACGGTCGCCAAGCACTTTCGTCACCATCAGGTTCGTGCCCCAGCCGCTGCCGCCGGGCGAGTTCAGCCACTCGCGCTGCAGGTCGCCGTCCCACCAGCAGCCCTCGAACATAGAGCCCGAGCGGGTCTGGCCGGTCTTCTCGCCCTTGCAGTCATAGACAAACTCGTCGGCATAGCTCAGAATCTCCAGACCTTTGTGCGAGGCATCGATGTCGAGGCAGGTGCCGCGCCCCACGTCATAGACCGATGGCAGATACCACTCTTTGATGCGCTCGGCTGTGCGGGCATCGTAGAGCAGCTGACCCAAAAGGGCGCTCTGCTGGATGGCATATACCTCCAGACCAGGACGGTCGGGGTCGATGTCGGTGAGTACGAAGCGGTCGCCGTGGCCGATTCCTGGGCTGGCGAACCAGCCCGTATGCGGATTCACGCTGTAGCCGCCCTGAATCATTTCGTCTGTGCCGTCGCCATCAACGTCGGCCACGCGCAACATGTGGAACTCAGCCGGCCAGGGGCGCTTGTCGTTACGACTCCAGGTGTGGGAGTGGTGCCAGTTTGTGGCGGTGGCGGAACCACCGCCCACAATGGGTGACCAGTCGTAGTCCCATGTGAAGACATAATTATGGTGAGTCTTGTTGTTGTCGCGGTCCAGACACTCCATGACGAGCGAGGGGTGAATGCCGTCGAGATAGCAGATGGCGAAGTGGCCGTCCATAGCCGAATAGCCGTCGCTCATATAGTCTGCACGGTTCGTGCGCGTGTAGCTGTCGGAGCCGTCGTGAACCTCGTTGTATTTCAGTTCGCTCGCATCAATCTCCTCGCCTGTCAGACCGTCAATGACGCTGATATAGAAGGGACGGTTGCGCACGGCCTGCGTGCGGTAATCGACAATCCCGTCGCCATCGACATCAGCGACAGAGCTGCCCATAGCATATTTGCCCCACGTCTCGTTCTGCTTGTCCCAGAAGCGTGTGCCGTCGGAACTGCGGATTATCACCTCGCAGCGCCCGTCACAATTAATGTCCCACGCAACTACCATATCGTTCTGTCCGGCACAGATGTTCACATTCGGACCCATGTCCACAGTCCAGAGCAGCTCGCCCGAGAAGCGGTAGGCCTGAATCTTGTGGCTTGTCGTGGCGTTGTTCTCGGTGTCCTCCTCGCCCGAGGCGGCACCTGCGTAGAGGCGGTCAACCACCACGGCGTCGTATTCGCCGTCGCCGTCGGTGTCCATTGGCCAGCAGAATTTCGTGCGATAGTCGTTTCTCTTTATGACGTTGTCATCAAAGTCGATGTTCAGCCACACGTTGGGCCAAGTTTGTGTTTTGTACAGGAAAGGCGCACTCTTCTCCCCTTCTACGCCGTCAGGGGTGATGGCTGTGACTGCGTATTCGGTGTTGTTGGCCAGCGCGGATGGTTTGTAGCAGGTAACCTTCAGCGGTGTCGCATTCATCTTAGTATAATCCGTCGCGCCAGCCGCCCGCTTATAGACATTGTAGGTCGTTCCCTCTGGCTCCTGAGCCAGTTTGCGCCAAGAGATGAGGTAGCCGGAACCTCCCGACGAGGTCACGCTGCGCCCGCCCGAGCGATATACCGCCACGACGCCGCGAGCCAAAGGCTGTTGCAGGCGCTGGGCAGACATCGGAAGTTGGCACAATATAAGACACACGACCATAATGGCAAGCGATGCCATACGGCGAAAAGAGAAAGAGATTGCTTTCATTGTTGAGAATAAATAAATTATTTTGCCGCAAAGGTACAATTAATAATTAAAAGAGAAGAAAAGAAAAGAGAAAAAATTGTAGAGCGGAAAAGAATATCGTATTGTTTATAGCTCCATCTCTTCGGATTCGGGCTCGGACTCTGGTTCTGGCTCGGGTTTTGTTGCGGCGGGTTTGTCAAAGAGGCCGTAGGTGGTGCGGAGCACCTTGAATTCGGTGCGGCGGTTGAGACTGTTGGCGATCTCCTGCTGTTCGGGAGTGAGGCGTTGGATATAGGCCTCGGTGAGGGTGTCGCCTTCGTGCAGGAACGGATACTGCTCGGCGTTGCGGCGTTTCACACGTTTCGGCCGGTTCTCTCCGTAGCCCTTCGGTGTAAGGCGGTCGGCAGCAATTCCCTTGCTGACAAGATAATCAACCACGCTCTCGGCACGGCGCTGTGAGAGCTGCAAGTTGTATTCGTCGATGCCGCGGTAGTCGCAGTGGGCCGAGAGCTCGATGGTGACATTGGGATTCTCGTTGAGGAGGGCGGTGAGGCGGTCCAACGACTCGGTTGATGTGGTGTCCAGCTCAGCGCTATTGAACGCATAATAGACGTTGGAGACGAGTACGGGTGCGGAGTTGCTGGCCAGGGGGAACTGGAGCGTGTATTCGTTGGAGACGCTGCTGGTGTCGATATGGATTTTCTGCACGTGGTTCAGATAACCCTTGCACGAAGCCAGAAAGACATAATCAACGTTAGGCTGCACCTCTACGGAGAAGGAGCCGTCGCCGTGCACACTCAGTTTCTTGTTCGTGCCGTCGTTGCCGATCATATAAACGAGGCCGGCAGGCAGTTCGTAGCCGTCAAGCTCATAAACCCAGCCCTTGACGCTCTGCACCACTTCGGGACATTCGAACGACATAATATGATCCCACCCGCGCGCGTCGCCTCTGTTCGTGGCGAAGAAACCGCGGTTGTGGATGCCCTCGAAGGTCATGCCAAAATCGTCGCCCGGGGAGTTCATCGGGTAACCCATGTTAGTCACTGTCCAACGGTGTGTGAGCGTGTCCTGATGAGCACAGAAGAGGTCGAGGCCTCCCATTCCGGGATGCCCGTCGGACGAGAAATAGAGGTCGCCGTTGGGACGGAATGTGGGGAAGAGCTCGTCGCCTGCGGTGTTTATCGGGGCCTCGAGATTCTCCACCGCTCCGAGCGAGGCTCCGTCTATAGCCACGCGCCAGATGTCCTTGCCGCCCTGTCCGCCGGGCATATCGCTGACGAAATAGAGCCAGCGGCCGTCGGGCGAGACTGCCGGGTGAGCTATGGTGGAGAGGGTGTCGCGCATGATGACCAGTTCGGTGGGTTTGCCCCACGAGGCATCGCTGCGCTTGGAGGTGTAGATACGGGCGTAACGCGGGTAGTCAGGGTCGGTGGTGCAGCGCGTGAGATACATGGTCTTGCCGTCGGGGCTGAAGGCGCAGGTGCCCTCTTCCAAATCGCTGTTCAGCTCGCCCTCGATGGCTTCGGGAGCCTGCCATTTGCCCTTCTCGTCTTTCTTCGAGAGCCAGATGTCGGCGGGTTTCGTGCCGGTAATGGGGGAGAGCTCTTCGCCGGAGGCCTGCGGGCGCGTGGTGGTGATGAAGAGCTGGTCCCAGTCGTCACCGAAGAGCACGGGTGAAAAATCGGCGCGGCGGGAGTTGAGCACCGGCTCCTTACCTATGGTGTGAAGCGTGGGCTTCTGTTTCCACTGCTGGGCCATGCGGCAACCGGCGATGCCGTTCATGGCGAGGGTGTCGAGGGTGAGTGCGCCTTCGAACATTGAACATTGACCATTGGACATTGACCATTGTTCGCTGTATTCCGGGTCTTGAGGCGCGGTGCCGATCATCTGGCGGAAAGTCTGGTAGGAAATGAGGGCGTTCTTGTAATCGCCGCTCTTGTGCTGCAGGCGGGCGAGCTTCAGCGTGGCGTCGGCCAGGGTGACGGCCAGTATGGAATCCTCCTCCTCGCTAACCTCGTCGGGATTCACTTTCTTGCGGTCCTGATGGCCTTTCATGAGATAGCGGATGCCGTTCTGATACGCGCCTATGGCCTTTGAAGTGTAGTTTATGCGGCGATAGCACTCAGCCATCTTCAGAGCCCGTTCGCCTCGTCGTGAACGGTCGCGCGTGGAAGTACGGGCGTATGCTATCTTGTACTCAGCCGCAGCGTCGTAGTACTCGCCTCGCGACATGAACTGGTCGCCCTTGCGCAGATTCGACTCTGCGTTGCAGGCAACCATCATCATTGCCGTTGCAATGACGAATGTAAAATGTAAAATGTGTAATGTATATTTTACCTTCATGTCGCGTGTGTGCGGTAGGCTTCCGGCCCCGCTCTATTAATAACGCGCATGATGGGTTTTTATTGTACTGTACGGCTGCTGTTGTCCTGCATAACGGCCAAAACGATGTCTGAAACCATCTGTTTCAGCTCTTCCATAAAGGCTTGGGCGCTGTATTCCTTGCGTTCTATCTGACGCAGTTTTTTCTCCCATATGCCGGTGAGTTCGGCACTTTTCAGCAGTTCCTCGCGGATTAGAGAGATAAGATGTACGCCTGTCTCGGTCGGTGCGAGGCTCTTGCGCACGCGGCGGATATAATTTCGTTTAAAAAGGGTCTCGATGATTGCTGCACGGGTGGAAGGGCGCCCGATACCGTTCTCCTTGAGGGCATCGCGGAGCTCATCGTCATCAACAAACTTGCCAGCGGTCTCCATGGCACGAAGCAGAGTGGCCTCGGTGTAGGGCTTTGGCGGGGTGGTCTGCTTCTCTGCCAGATTCGGGACGTGGGGGCCGCTCTCCCCTTTCCGGAAGGCGGGGAGGGTGCGCTCTTGTGTGTCGGGTGAATCGTCAGGCCCCTCTCCTGGCCCCTCTCCGGCTCCCCCCGTAAGGGGGAGAGAAGAGGAGGATGGCTTGTTCTTTTTCCACAGTACCTGCCAGGCGGGGTCGGTGATAACTTTACCTGTGGCTTTGAAGGGGAAAGACCCCTCTAAATTTCCCCGTGATGGGAGACTTTCCGAACCGCTTGCTATCTCTGCGCCAGCTTGCTCCCCTCCCTCACGGGAGGGGTTGGGGGTGGGTCTTACCTCTCCGAGGACGGTGGTCTGCTGGAACTTGAGGTCGGGATAAAAAATACCGATGAAACGGCGGGTTATGAGGTCAAAGACACGTTTTTCCATGTCTGTCATCGGCACGGTTGCGGGGTTCACGCCCGTGGGGATAATGGCGTGGTGGTCTGTGACTTTGGAGGAGTCGAAGTATTTCTTGTCCTTGCGCAGCGCCTTACCGCTCAGAGGCTGAATGAAGGGGGCATAAGGTACGAGGCCGGAGAGGATTGTGGGGCATTTTGGATAGATGTCATCCGGCAAGAAAGTGGTATCGACACGCGGGTAGGTTGCCACCTTCTTCTCGTAGAGGCTCTGGATGAGCTGCAGGGTCTGGTCGGCTGAGTAGCTGAAGCGTTTGTTGCACTCCACCTGAAGCGAAGTGAGGTCGAACAGACGCGGCGGCGCCTCCTTGCCGGCTTTCTTCTCTACGGATGTGACAGTGAACGGAAGGTCGCGTATGGCCTCCAGAGCGGCCTCGCCCTCCTCCTTGGTGCGGAAACCGCGGTCGCCCTCTTCCATAACGGCTGTGAAGGTGACATCACGGTACAGGGTAGTTAGCACCCAATAGGTCTCGGGCTTGAAGTTGTCTATCTCCTGCTGGCGGTTGACAATCAGGGCGAGAGTCGGCGTCTGCACACGGCCTATGCTGAGCAATTGACGGCGTGCACCCTGGGCCCCGCCCCCGTATTTTATTGTATAGAGGCGTGTGGCGTTGAGCCCCAGGAGCCAGTCGCCGATGGCTCGGCAGAGACCAGCCTCGTAGAGGCTCTGGTAATGGCTCTGGTCTTTCAGCGTGGCAAAGCCCTCGCGTATGGCCTCTTCGGTGAGCGAGGATATCCAAAGTCGCTGAACGGGACATTTCGCCCCGGCCTTCTGCATAACCCAGCGCTGGATGAGTTCACCCTCCTGCCCGGCATCGCCGCAGTTGATTATACCGTCGGCGGCCTGCATAAGACGCTGGATAACTGCGAACTGGCGCTGTATGCTCTGCTCGTCCTTCAGGCGGATGCCGAAACGGGCGGGGATCATGGGCAGTTGGGCCAGGCTCCATGTCTTCCACATGGGCGAATACTCGGCAGGCTCCTTCAGTTCGCACAGGTGACCGAAGGTCCAAGTGACCTGATAACCGTTGCCCTCAAGGTAGCCGCCGCAATCGCGGGTGGCTCCGAGGATATTGGCTATGTCACGTGCTACAGATGGTTTTTCGGCTATACAGACGACCATGGGAGGAGAAAAGTTTAAAGTTTAAGGCTTAAAGTTTAATGTAAATAGTTTCAGGTTTTAAGTTTCTGGTTTAAGCGGCCTTAATTATGACGTTATTACGTTATCCGTTATATCGTTATATCGCCGGGCCGCAAGGGCGAGGAATTGAGACAAGCCAGGTTGCGGCGGAGCTGGTCTGGTGAACTGGCTCCGACGATGACGCTGGTGACGCCCTCCTGCTGGAGAACCCAGGCGAGGGCCATTGATGCGAGCGACTCGCCGCGACTGGCAGCCATGTCGTTGAGGTCGCGAATCTGTTGCAGACGCTCCGGAGTGAGCATGTCAGCATGTAGGAAACGTCCGTCGCGGGCGATGCGACTGTCCTCTGGAATCCCGTTCAGGTAGCGGTCGGTGAGCAACCCCTGGGCCAAAGGCGAGAAGCCGATGAAACCGACGCCGTTGGCTTTGCATTCAGCCAGAATGCCCTCTGTCTTGGGAGCCTGGTCAAAGAGATTGAGGCGCCCCTGGTAGATAAGGCAGGGGGTGTCGTGTCGGCGCAGATACTCAAAGCCGAAACGAGCGGCTTCGAGTGGCCAGCGACTGAGCCCGATGTAAAGGGCCTTGCCGCTGCGCACTATATCCACGAGCGTCTGAAGCGTCTCCTCAAGGGGGGTCTCCGGGTCGTAGCGGTGGCAATAGAAGAGATCAACATAATCCAGTCCCATGCGCTGCAGACTCTGGTCGAGACTCGCCGTCAGATGCTTGCGCGAAGCCCAGGAACCATAAGGACCCGGCCACATATCGTAGGCCGCCTTGGTGGAGATAAACAGTTCGTCACGATGCGGCTTGAAATCTGTTCGCAGCATCTTGCCCATGAACCGCTCAGCAGCTCCCGGCTCCGGCCCGTAGTTGTTGGCAAGGTCGAAATGGGTTATGCCGAGGTCGAAGGCGGTGCGGGCTATGGCTTGTGACACCTCGAACGGCGTGTTGTCGCCGAAGTTATGCCAAAGGCCGAGGCTTATGGCAGGCAACAGCACACCGCTCTTGCCGCAGCGGTTATATCGCATAGCGTCTGCGTAGCGGCTCTCAGAGGCTTGGTATTCGTCCATTTTATCGGATATCGATAACAGGGATGTTGTCTTTGTCGTTGTAATAGAGGTTCTCGCCCGCCATTCCCCAAATGAAGGTATAGTAGTATGTGCCTGCAGCTGCGTGCATTGACCACTCGGGAGACATAATAGCCTGCTCGTTGTGCAGCCATACGTTGCGGCTCTCCTGAGGCTCACCCATGACGTGATCAATGGTCTGTCCGTCGGGCAGATTGAAATAGTAGTATGCCTCGATGCGGCGACCGTGGGTGTGAGGCGGCATAGTGTTCCACACTGCACCCGGGTTGAGCTGGGTCAGACCGAGCTGAAGCTGGCAAGGGCCCTCCTCGAGAACGTCGTTCACGATGAGTTTATAAACAGTGCGGCTGTTGGCCTCCTCAACAGTTCCTACAGGTCCCCAAATGGCAGCTTTCAGCGAGCCCTTGCGTCCGTCGAGAGTGACCCACTGAGTCTTGTAGTGCTGGTGAGCTGTGGCTGAGTTGAGATAGAACTTTGCAGGCTTCTGCGGGTTCTTGGAGCGGAAAAGGATTTCCTTGTTTACGTCCTTATCCTTACCGATGTGACCACGACCGATGTAAAGAGCCTCCTTGGGAGAAAGTGCATATTCCTTGCCATCGACGATCACAACGCCATCACCTTGGCCGCAGTTCACCACACCAATCTCACGGTTATAGAGGAAATACTTCTCTTTGATTGTCTTATCGACATCAAGTCCCAGTTCCCAGAAGTTCTCGAGTTTCAGAGTCTGGTTTACAGGCATAGCTCCGCCGAAGATGAAGCGGTCGTAGTGTGAGTAGGTCAGGAGTATCGAGTCTGCTTCCATTACCTTTTCCATCACGAAACGGGCTCTCAAAGTCTTCGTGTCATAGCCCTTCACATCCTGAGGATGGCAAGCTGTCTGGAACTTCACGTGTTGACGGCCTACGTAGCGGTCAGCTTCCTGTGCACTGACACCGAGTGAACAGATAAATACTAATGAAAATAATACTTTTTTCATAATTTTATTCATTTAATTATTGCTTGTTTGCTTTCTCGTCTGCGATGATGCGACGGCGGTTGATGAACATCATGACAAGGGTGAAGCCGGAGAGGAGACCCATGCCAATGTATTCAAGACTCTTGCAGGCACGGAAGATGACCCAGCCGATCAGCGATGAGCAGAAGTCGAGCGCACCTGCCATGAATCCGTCGGGCACGTGGGCGGCTGCATCCTGTGTGGCTGCATATACGGAGTTGGCGGCGGCGGTGAAGTCTCCACTCATGTCTGTCACGAAATAGAGGCCCACAATAAGTGCAACGAGACCGATGATAAAGGTCTTTACGACATTATTCTTGGTGATCGGGAGCACCATGGGGAAGAGGTAGAACATTCCGGCCAAGGATGCGAGCGGCAGGAACTGATTGCCGGGCAGAACTACGGCGAGGAAGAGGACGGTAGGGATAAGCAGCAGCGAAACGACGAGGGTAGTCGGGTGGCCGATTACCAGGGCGGGCGACATACCGATATGCACTTTCTTGCCGTTGAACTTCTTCTCCACAACCTCCTTGGTCTTCTGACTGATTGGCATCAAACCGTCGATGAACAGCTTGGTTATGCGGGGGATAAGCTCCATGACTGCACCCATGATGACACCGAGGGAGAGGATAATCTTGGCGGCATCGCCGTTCCACTCCTTCACGCTAAGGGCTCCGATGAGAGCACCCACGATGACACCGAGGATGAGCGGTTCGCCCAGCACGCCGAACTTACGTTTCAGTCCTTCGGCATCGATATCGAGCTTGGAGAAGCCGGGAATCTTGTCCAAGAGCCAGTTCACCGCGATGGCAAAAGGCACGAAGCTCTGGCAGAAGGGCTGCGGGATGCTGATGCCGTCCAACTCATAGTGTTTCTGGAACTTCTCGGCTGTGAGGTCGGCCATGACAAGCGTGAACATATAGCAGACGATGGCTGCGAAATAGCCCCACGCAAGACTCTGTCCCATAACGAAATAGACGACTGCACCGATGAAGGCGAAGTGCCAGTAGTTCCATAGGTCGATGTTCACCGTGCGGGTGGTCTTGGTGATGACCATGAGGAAGTTAACACCCAGACAGATGGGGATAATCAGCGCGCCCACGGCTGTGTTGTAGGCCACGGCAGCGGCTGCGGGCCACCCCATGTCGAAGATGTTCAGCTGCAGGTGGTAGATGTCCGAGATGTTCGTCAGCGGGCCGTTGAAGTTTGTCGTCAGCAGAGCCGTCACTATGCCGAGACCGACGAAACCGACTCCGACAAAGAGGCCACTCTGCAGAGCCTTGCCGAACTTAAGGCCTATGCACAATCCGATGATTGTGAACAGTATTGGCATCATCACCGATGCGCCAAGCGAGATAATGTAGGAAAATACTGCTTCCATTGAAAATTATAGTTTAATGTTTAAAGTTTAAAGTTTAAGATGCGACCCGCAGGCCTCCCCTCCATTACGGGAGGGGCCGGGGGTGGGTCTTTACTTATCAAAGTTTATGCTGCTGTTGCCGATGTTCTTGCCGTCGGCAAAGATCTGGACGCGGTACTGACCGGCGACAAGCATCTCAGCCACATCCCAATAGACGGTGACGGGAGTTTCCTCGCCCGTGTACTCGATGTCCTTGCGGATGCTGTATTCGAGATTGCGGTTCTCGAAGGGGAACGAACCGCCGCCCGCAAGCACCTCGCCCGTAGGCTTTAGGATGCGGACGTAAATAGAGCGGTTGCCGGCAGCCGCCGTGACGTTGCGGGCTATGTTGAAGCTGATTTGGAATTTCTTCACATCCCCGATTTTCTTGGCTGGCTTGCCTTTCTTGTTCTTGGCCTGTATGCTGATTGCTGTGGCATCGAGCTGACTGGCAATAGCGACCTTGTCTGAGAGCGACTCCTTCTCAGAGGCAAGGTTGGATATCTGCTGCTGTTGCTCTTCATTACTGCGACGCAGGTCCTCGTTCTGTGTGGTCAGTTCGGTGTTGAGACGGTTCAGCGAGTCAATCTGGAGGACATACGAGCGCAACACCTCTCGCATCGTGGCCAGTTCCTTCTTCAAACGGGTAATCTCGGCGGCATCGTTGGCTTTGGTGCGGCGAAGTTCCTCCAAGAGCTCCTGGGTGCGTTTCTCCTGCACCTCGAGCTGTGCCATCAGAGAGTCGTTGTTGATCTGCATCTTCATCTCCTCATATTGGCGGGCAAAGTTCTGGTACTCATTCTGCATCTCCAGCTTGTCCATCTCGGCCAATTCCAACATCTGTTCGTTTTCGCGAACCTGTTCCTTAAGCGAATTGATGAGGTAAAGAACGCCGCCTGCAAGGGCTATCAAAATGACCACAAAGACGACAAAAATAATCTTACGGTTCATATTTAGTACGATTTTGCGGCGCAAAGATAAAGAATTTTATTGATTGTTGCCAAATAAACGAAATTTTCTTTAATTTTGCGCCCAAGAAAGACCAATCAAAGGAAGAATATGTCCATTTTAACTCAAGTTATACCGAATTTACGCAGGAACATTATTCCGTCGAACCGATATTTTATCGTATCGCTCTTCTGTCTTGTTGCTCTTTGTCTGGCACAGACATCGCTGGCACAGACACCCACCGACCCACCCCAGTCTGTGCCGATGACTACCGTGACGCCCCAGCGCGTGCCGGGAACGCCAAGCGGTGAGGAGGTGCTGCTGCAGGGTGTTGTCAAGGACGCTTCAGGAGAGACGCTGCCCGGAGCCAACATCCGCATACGCGAGACCAAGGGCGGAGCCGTGGCAGACGCCGACGGAAAATTCACCATCTCGCTGCCCAAGGGACAGGATGTCACCGTGCAGTTCTCATTTGTCGGGATGAAGCCGATAGTGAAGAAATACGATACCAAACGTAATCACCTGAATCAGACGATAGTATTGGAGGAGAGCGGCCAGATGGACGAAGTGGTCGTCACCGGCCTCTTCGACTACCGCAGCGCCACCTTCACCGGCTCGGCAATGACTTATACTCAGGAGGATCTGAAGCTCGTTGGCAACAACAACGTACTGAAAATCATCCAAAGTATTGACCCCTCGTTCGTGGTTGACATGAACAGCGTGATGGGTTCGAACCCCAACTACATGGCGGACATAACCATCCGCGGCAATGCCTCGTTCGGCGGTTTGCAGGGCGAATATAGCGGCAACCCAAACGCGCCGCTGTTTATCCTGGACGGATTCGAAGCAACCCAACAGCAGATATTCGACCTCGACATGAACCGTGTCAAGAGCGTAACCATATTGAAGGACGGCGCAGCAAAAGCCATCTACGGTTCAAAGGCCAGCAACGGCGTTATCGTGGTGGAGACCATCCTGCCCGAAGCCGGACGGCTGCGTATCACCTACACGGGCGACTTGAACGTAGAGGTGCCGGACCTGACTTCATATAATCTGTGTAATGCCGAAGAGAAGTTGCAGGTGGAACAGATGTCGGGACGCTACTCATCAGAATCCCCTTATTATCAGGCCCTGCTCGACGAGCAGTACAACTCCATCGCCGCCGATATCGCACGCGGAGTAGATACCTATTGGCTCTCACAGCCACTGCGCACAGGCGTCGGACACAAGCACACAGCCTATATCGAGGGAGGCACAGAGGAAATGCGTTACTCGGCCAACCTAATGTATAACAATGTCGCGGGCGTGATGAAGAAGTCCAACCGCCAGACTCTGCAGGGCAACGTGAGCCTATCCTACCGCTACAAGCAGTGGATGTTCCGAAACTCTCTGTCCGTAACTGGAAATACCGCTAACGACAGTCCCTACGGCACCTTCTCCGACTACGTGTCCGTGAACCCATACTTCGCCCCGCAGGACGCTTTCGGGAACACTCCGAAGGTGCTGGGAATCTACACCTCGCCCGGGGCCAACGGCAGTGCCACAACATATTACAACCCACTCTACAACGCCACTATCGGCACAAAGAACTTCTCTAAATATACCGAGGTGGTGGAGAACTTCTATCTGGAATACAGGCCCATAGACGACCTGCGCTTCACCGCGCGACTGGGATTCACCCACCAGAACGACAAACGGGAGGACTTCTATCCGGGCGACCACACCCGCTTCTACGACTGGACAGGCGACCGCTATTTCCAGCGCGGCAGCTATAATATTAATAATGGTGAGAGCAACAGCCTCTCGATAGATATCACCGGCAACTATTCGCACACGTGGGGCAAGCACATGCTGCTGGCAAACGCCGCCTACTCGATGCAGAACGCTTCCAGCAACACCGAAGGAATGACGGCTTGGGGATTCCTGAACAATCACGTCGATTACATCACCTTTGCAAAGCAATACGCCGAGGGCGGTAAGCCTTCAGGTTCAGAAAGCCGCACACGCTCGTTGGGTATTACAGGCGCAGCCAACTACTCGTTTGATGAACGCTACCTCTTCGACGCGAGCATCCGTTTCAACGGCTCATCGGTGTTCGGCTCGGACAACCGCTGGGGTACCTTCTGGAGTGCCGGTTTAGGATGGAATCTGCACAAGGAACACTTCATGAGCGATGCCCGATGGCTCAACCTCTGCAAGTTCCGCGTCACCTACGGACTGACCGGTAACCAGAACTTCTCTCCCTATCAGTCAAAAGCCACGTATAAGTTCTACGACAATATCATTTACGACAACATTTCCGGAGCATATCTGATGGGGATGCCGAACCCGAACCTGAAATGGCAGCAGACGGGCGACTTCACCGTTGGTCTCGACCTCGGTCTGTGGAAACGCCTCAACCTGCGATTCGACTGGTATAATAGCCGCACCCATGACGCTCTGATTGCCATGTCTATACCGACATCCACCGGCTTCACCTCGTATATGGAGAATCTCGGAAACGTGGAGAACAAAGGCGTAGAGGCAACGGCCAACTGGCGCTTCTTCCAGAAGGGACAGTCGTATATGAGCCTCACCGGAAGTATCGCGCACAACGTGAACCGCGTGACGAAAATCAACGAGGCTCTCAGCACATTCAACCGCGAGCAGGATGCCGAGACGACCACTTCTCCCCTAATCCGCTATGAAGAGGGTCAGAGCATGAGCGCAATCTGGGCAGTGCAGTCGCTTGGCATCGACCCCGCCACCGGACGTGAGATGTTCCTGAAGAAGGACGGCACAACCACTTACTCATATACCACTGATGACTATATCATCGCGGGCGACGCGAACCCAAAAGTCCACGGGACACTGGGTCTGAACGGCGAGGTTAAGGGCATAGGCCTTAGCCTGCTTTTCAGTTATCAGATGGGAGGCGACTATTACAACCAGACGCTCGTGGACCGCGTGGAGAACGTGAACATAGCAAACAATGTGGACCGCCGCGTGTTCTCAGACACTTGGAACGCCGTTGGCGATGTGGCTCTCTACAAGCATATCTCTGCCACTCCGACCACGACCTACGCCTCCACACGTTTTGTACAGCGCAACAACATGTTAGACCTCACGAGCCTCTCGGCTTACTACGATTTCAAATACTGCTCGTGGCTGAAGAAGGCCGGACTGGAAAGGATGCGTGTCACATTCTACATGAACGATGTGTTCCACCTCTCCACCATAAAGGCAGAGCGCGGACTCTCCTACCCCTACGCCCGCACCTTCTCGCTGTCACTCACGGCAACATTCTAAAGACCATTGAATATTGACCATTGACCATTGAACATTGACCATTGAACATTGAAAGGGGTTATACCGATATTACGTTATTCCGTTATTCCGAAAATATAAAATATGAATAAAAAAAATACATTCTTCCGCAATTTGCAAAAGTATTTGCTCCCCTCCCTTCACGGGAGGGGCAGGGGGGTGGGTCTCCTGCTCGTTTTGTCATTGACAATGACCTCCTGCAACTCCTGGCTCGACGTGCAGCCACGGTCTCAGGTGGAGGATACTGAGCTATTCACCACCGAGAGCGGTTTCAAGGAGGCACTGGCAGGTGTCTATTCCTCAATGGTCTCCTCCAAGACCTACGCGAAAGACATGACCTACGGATTCATCGGTGTCCTCGGACACGAGTGGGACTTCTACTATGCAATCCAATATGGAGATGCGGCTGTATTCAACTACGACGCATCCCTGCCTACAGGCTTCATCCGCGACATCTGGGCGAACAGCTACAGCGGCATTGCCAACGTGAATAACCTGCTGGCTCATATTGATGAGAAGCCTCAGCTCTTCAGCGGTGACAACCACGACATCATCAAAGGCGAGGCGCTGGCACTACGTGCATTCTTGCACTTCGACCTGCTGCGTTGCTTCGGTGTCAGTTTCGAGGTGAATCCGCAGCAGCCATCAATTCCTTACAGCACAGCCCTCAGCTACCGTGTTTTTCCACAGCTTACGGTGGCCGAAGTGACGGAGAAGGTGCTGGCAGACCTGCATGTGGCCGATTCGCTACTGCTCACCACCGACCCGATAGCTACGGGGCGCGAAGTCAGTGAAAACGAGGACAACGGCTATCTGGCCAATCGGCAGTTGCATCTTAACTACTATGCTGTCAAGGCTCTGGAAGCACGTGTGCTGATGTGGGCGGGACGCTATGACGAAGCCCTTCAGGCCGCAAACACAGTTTTGGAAAGCGATCAGTTCCCCTGGGCCACCGTTGCCAATCTGCAGGCTGGTTCAGACCGCTGCCTTGCCACAGAGCATATCTTCGCCCTCAACAACCTGACGCTGCAGGCAGACGTGGCCGACCGCTATTTCGACGACGGCTCACAATACAGTTTTGCCGTGACACGCGACCTGCTGCTCGAATACTATGACAACGCCACGCAGGACTACCGCTACATCTTCCTCTTCAAATCCGGCACAAGCACACATGCCAACAACCGCTACTTGACAAAATACGACGCGCCTGCAGGCTCGAACAGCTATTTTATGTATAAAATGCCGCTGATACGTATCGGGGAGATGCATCTGATAAAGGCCGAAGTGGAGTACCGCAACGGGAATACCGACGCCGCACGTGCGACCCTGAACCGTCTGCGCGCGGCACGCAACCTGCCGGGTCTGGACGAGCTCCCGTCGGACTTCTATCTGGAGCTGATTCGTGAGTACCGCCGCGAGTTGATTGGCGAGGGCCAGCTGTTCTTCCTCTACAAGCGCCTTAACCGCTCCGTCATCCTCTATGCTGATGTGGATGCAGTTGCCGAAAAGGTTTATACTTTCCCGCTCCCAATCACCGAGACAGAAGCCGCACAGAGGGAGGCGAATAAGTAAGCCATTGAACATTGACCATTGAACATTAACCTGCGTTATACCAATATTACGTTATACCGTTATTCCGAAAAATAAGCATTATGGATAAAAAGAATACAGCCTTCCGTAATTGGCATAAGTATTTACTCCCCTCCCTAACGAAGTGGCAAGGGAGGGGCTGGGGGGTGGGTCTTCTACTCTGTTTGTTGACTACCTCCTGCTCTCAAGAGTCTGTCCCAACCTACGACACTAGTCAGACTGGGCTTGACATCTGGATCGGACATCCGGGAGGACTAGTTTACGAATCGACAACATATAACTACTCTTACGCTTACGAGGAGGGGAGCGTCACTTTCTACGCCCAAATCAGCGGATTGCCTGCCGACCACGACCGCATCTTCCGTCTTGAACCTTTCGGAGGCGACTCGGCTCTCATCGTCTCTACTATCCGCACCGAAGACTATGTTATTCCAGCTGGCGCCATCGGCGGAACTTACAATGTGTGGTTCAACTCACAGCTGTTGCCCGACCCGACGCTCTTTGCCGCAGACGAGGACGAAGGATTAATCAATTTCCGCGTCGTTCCGAACGATGAATTCAGTTTAGGCTCTGAGAATCATCAGAAGATCACCGTCCGACTGCGCAACCACCTCGCAAAGCCGGACAATTGGGATGCGGCCAACTTCCCGCGCCAGCCTCTCTCAAAATACTTCGGCGCTTACAGCCGCGTGAAATACCAGTTCATGATTGAGCACCTGCATCTCATCGACTTTGAGATCAACTACAACACCCAAACGGCCTACGACGAGGCAACGAATGTTGTCTCCACTGCATACGCCGTACACCTGCAACAGGTTATGCAACGCGCCCTTGCCGAATATAACGCTACCCACGACACCCCCCTCACCGACGAGTTCGGAAATCTGGTGATATTCTAAAGCCATTGAACATTGACCATTGAACATTGAAAGGCGTTATTACGTAATACCGTTATTCCGTTATACCGAAAAGTAAGAATCAAGATATTATGGTTATTAAGAATACATTCTTCCGCAATTTGCAAAAGTATTTACTCCCCTCCCTTCACGGGAGGGGCTGGGGGGTGAGTCTTCTGCTCTGTTTGTTTACTTCCTGCTATTCCGACCTCGGGAATTATGACTATCACGAATTGGAGTCGGTTAGCATTGACACCGCAAACGCAGGACTGCAGTCGGAGTACGCCATTATGCGATTCGACACCCTTGTGCTTTCACCCAAAGTCTATTTCGAGGGTAAGGAGGTGACGGACGCGAGTCAGGCGCCGCTGGATTACCAATGGACAATATTCAGCGCCACGTCCGGTTCAGGAGCAAACACTGTGGTTGACACCATTGGCCACGAACGGGTGCTGAACTCCGTAATCTCCCGCACGGGCGGCAACTATTATGTGCAGCTCGTGGTCACCAACCGCAACGACGGAATACGCCAGTTCTTCCGCATCCCCGTGGCCGTAAGCGAGGTGTTCGACGGCGGTTGGATGATATTCTACGAACGCGCGGACCAACCGGGCTACTCCGACGTAGCACTCATCTACAACCCCTGGACGAAACTGAATGTAAACTACAACCGCTATTACACAAACCTCTACGAAACCACCAACGGCGAGCCGCTTCAAGGACATCCTATCCGCTGTCTCGATATCGCCGTGTCGCTGGTGTCGGGCAACAACTACGTTGGCCTCTGTACGGACTACACTCTGGTCGGCGTGAGCGAGAACGGGATAGAAAAGGCTTTGGAATTCAACGAATTCTTCCATGAGGCTCCCGAGACGATGGCCCCCACCTGGTACGGCCAACACGGATCCGGTGTTATGAGCGGGCAAAATTCAGAAATCCTGTTCAACAACAACAAGATATATACAAACACATATTCGTTCAGTGCCACCGAGGGGCGAACCACCCGATTCGGAATACCCAAGATGACAGACGACATAGGCCAGTTGGCACAGTGGAATGCCGAGGTGCCTCACACCCTGAACTATGGTATCGTGGTCTATGACCAGACGAACCACTGTTTCCGCTATGCAGCCTACAACTCGGCACGTCTGGAGAGCTTCCCTGAACAGGAGGAGGGAGCCGTGTTCGACATCAACAACACAGGCTTGGAGCTGATTATGGGCGACTGGGGCCGAGGCGCGAGCATGGGAGTCTCCCTCCGTCCATACGAATATCTACTTATGTCGCGCGGCTCCGAACGTTTCCTTGCAGTAGCTAATTTCGCCACTACATCGCCGCAGGACAACAACATAGCTGTGAACATGTATCCTCTGAATGCCCTCTGTCCGGACATCACCGAGGCCACCACGCTCTCTGCCAGTCACGTCGGCAACTTCATCTACTACGGTGCCGGCAACAAAGTATATACATTGGCGTACGACAGCCAGCTGCCAGCATCCGTGGCTTGGGAAGCCCCTTCTGAAAACGAGCAGGTCACTTGCGTCCGCATAATGAAATACTATCACGGCACAATCTATGGCTACGGAATGGTTCCACGTGCAGACAACCTCGTACATATCGCTACGTGGAATCCCGAAACCAGCCAAGGGCGAGTCTATGAATACCTCATCAACCCGGCCTCCGGTATCCTCGATACTGAAAACCATTACGAGTATCCAATCCCCGGCCGCGTCAAAGACATGGCCTGGAAATTCTCTATGCAGTAGCACTTAGTGAAATTCATAATTCATAATGCAGAATTCATAATTAGGCTGCGCGTAAATCTTTAAATTGTAAATCATAAAATCATTAAATAACGTTATGAAAAAACTCCATTTACTCTCTTTTCTCTTCTTCTCTTTTCTTTTTTCTCTCCCCGCAATGTCTCAGGGCATAGCCTTTGAGCCCGCAGGGACGACCCTCGAACAGGCTTCTGTAAAGGCCAAGGCTGAGAAGAAGCTCATCTTCCTCGACTGTTTCACTACTTGGTGCGGTCCATGTAAGATGATGGCAAACACCGTCTTCCCGCAAGAGCAGGTGGGGGCTTACATGAACCCGCGCTTCGTCTGCCTGAAGATAGACATGGAGAGTGCTTATGGCGCACCTCTGGCAAAGAAACTCCAGATTCAGGCCTATCCCACCTTTGTTATCTTTAACGCCGACGCCAAAGAGATAGGGCGTTTCCTCGGAGGCAGCAAAGCCGAGGAATTCCTGCAGAAAGTGCAGGACAAGAGCCGCGACGACGGCTCCTCAGAGCTGCAGGCACGTTGGGAGAGCGGTGACCGCGACCCTGAGTTCCTCATGGCTTACCTGAAGACTCTGACCGCCACTTACAAAGCCGACGATGCTGACCTTGTGGCAGAAGCCCTGTTGGAAGGCAAGGAGACCACCTTCGCCGCCGACAGCACCCTGCGTATGATTTTCATGCGTAATATCACCAACCCGTTCTCCAAGTCCTTCATCTACACTGCCAAGAACCCTGAAGCACTTAAGGCCGCAATTGGTGAGATGCCCGTGAACATGAAGATCCAGAACGTGCTGAACACTTATCAGAGGCAGATTATCACCGAGAACGCCGACGGCACAGTAACCCTTGATCAGGCACAGTTTGACAAATTCCAGGCTCTGCTAAAGGAAATGAATGTTCCCAACGCAGACCATTACCGTCTTTCCACACTCATCACGGTAGCGGAGAAACAAAAGGACTACAGCACCTATCTTGGTTATATACGCGAATATCTCTCAAATCCCAGCCTAGATGCCGATGACATGCAATTGGCTCGTTGGGTGAAGCCCTTCGGTCCCGAGACCGACAATAAATACAAGCAGCAAATGAAGGCTATCCTTCAGCAGCGTATAGCCCTCATCAAAGCTGGCAAACGCCAGGCTCAAAACACCGTTGGCAATATGCGCCTCTCCCGCCCCACCGACGAACTTCTGCAGATGCTCGTCGGCGTCCTTGACGGCAAGATGCCAGGACAGTAAGACAGTTGACAATTGACAGTTTCTAAAAGAGGGTGTGTCAAAATAGGCACATCCTCTTTCCGTTTTTAACTATCAACTATTAAGGAGCCTCTATGTCGGATATTCCATGGCAATACACATGTGGGCGTGTTCGTTGATAAGGACGGAAGGGGATGGAGCTTGATTCTTGTCTTGAGATTTGTCGCAGACCCACGACCTTGGGAGTAATTCGTGTAAAAAATCTCCCCTCATCGGTGAGGGGTTGGGGGTGGGCCATCTTGGGCTTTGCTTTTCACCTCGATTCACCTGTCCATACACCTTGATGTATGGCGTAATGCACCTCGGTGTATCGGTGTGTGCATCGAGGTGTATTTGGGGAGGAAGACAGGGATGCGGGGTGTTTTAATGTATGTTGTTGGGCTTGGATTTTGCTTGTTGAGTGACAGATGTGACAGATGATTCTATAGACGACTACGGAAAAATCCCTAAATACGCTGTACGTTTTGCAAGGTATTTAGGGATTTATTAATATGCTCTATAGAAATCATCTGTCACATCTGTCACTTCTTCAGAAAGAAACGGCTTCAACCTTATCTCTAAGAACGTCTGTTCAGAAGGGCAGTTCAGGCTCGCTATCTGTTGTTTCTACCTCGTCCGTCAAAGGTTCGGGTTTCACCTCGGGCTGTTCTGGCCTGGTGATAGCGTTTGTCATACGCTCCTTCTTCTGACGTTCGTAGTCGGCGATAACAATAGAGGGTGTGTCAAAATAGGCACATCCTCTTTCTTTAACGAAGTATCATCACTTTCCGGTAACCTGTGTTGTCGCGGACGATGTTTAGGCCACGGGAGAGAGAGGGAACGCGCTGGCCGCTGATATTATATATGTTTGTGCGCGCGATGGAGGGAACGGAGTAGGTGACCTCACGAACACCGCTGACATACTCGGCGTAGGCCTCCTGGCTTACGAAATGCAGAGTGGCATTCACCTGAACCATTTTGTTGTTGGCGATGAATGCGAAACTGGCCTTATAGTCGGAGCCTTCGTCGCAACGGTATTTGCGATCATACTGAGTCACCTGTGTAACACCTGCGCTATCAGTCCATTCCCAATCCCAGATAACATGATTGTAATGGGTCTCGGGAGCGCGGCGTCGAGCCTGCAATGCGCCACCGCCAATTGTGTCTGATTTCTCAGGGTCATACTCGGACCAGTAGTCATAGAAGAAGTAGAACAGGTAGTCGCAGGTCTCGTTAATCTTAATGCTATAAACAGCGGGGTAGGCATTATGTCCATGATAGGAGTCCCAGCCGCCATACCAAAGTGTGTATTCACCGTCGGCATCGCGCCATCCGTCAAAAAGGCTGGAATAGACAGGGCAGTAGGAGCCGTTGAGGTTGAGTCCCCACACGGAGGCCTCGGCAATGTTCTGAATGCCAAGAGCCTGACAGATATCATTAACGTCAAGGTGTGAGAAGGTGCGATTGGTCTCTTGATCAACGATAGACAGCGACATCGTAGCCTCTACATCTATGGTTTTCACCAGTTCCGGGCCTTTCACCTCGAAGGAGATTGTGTAGGAGTCGGTGTTGGTGGTGAGGGTGTCAGTGGAGTAGGTTGCGATGTTGGCAAACACCAGACGGGATTCGGTGGTAACGATACGGTAACGGTGACCCTCGACAAAATTATAGTCGAAATTGACTACAAGCCCTTGACCTGGTTCTGAAGACGCGCCGGCCTTGATCGGCTCGATGTTGTCATCGACAAAGAGGTCGTAGTTCACAGCTAACAAATTGAAGAATGACATCGAGAAATCATCTGGAGTGGCAGTGAAATTGGTATAAGTGAGCTTGATACCAACCTGTTGCAGTTCGTCGATACTGTTAAACGTCTGCTGGTCGTCGATGTTCCAAGTGGCTGTGCCCCACTCGAAGTCTGCAGCCTGAGCCGTAGTTGTGAATAGTGTCATAACAGACACCAAAGTGTAGAGTAGAATTCTTTTCATAACGTTATTTAATGATTTAATGATTTTATATTTCAGGATTTAGGGCGCAAAGATACTATTAATTCAGAATTCAGAAATCAGAAATCAGAATTATTTCCCTTTTACCTCTTATTTTTTTACTTTTCACTCTTATTTTTCAATGTTTATATTCATTTTTACTTCTTAATTTTTACTTTTTAATTTATTTGTTCTATCTTTGCCCCCAAAACAGCACAGCAATCATGAGACATACACTCCAGCAGGCTGCGGCCCTCCTCGCCGTCATATTTCTGACAGTCAACACCGCTTTTCCACAGACCTTTAACCGTCCGACTCCCTCTTCCGTACAGTTCAACTGCGCCAACGGGAACATCTTTATCCTGGATTTCTACGCTCCCAATATCGTGCGACTCTTCTCTGACCCTTGCGGAGGACAGATGCGACAGCCACACGCTACTCCTCCCGCAGAGATTCTCGTCAGCAACCCCCGACGAGACGTCGGAAACATAGATGTCTCTGAGGTGGCGGGCGGCTATTGGGCTGCTCAAACCACGAAGATGAAGGTGAAGGTGCGCAAGGCCGACGGCATCATTGTCTTATATGATGCCGAGGGGCACCACCTTGTAACTCAGATGGAACCGACTCTGTTTGAACCGGCACGCACCTCGGTGGTCCTGTCATGTAAACCCTCAGAGTATTTCTTCGGCGGCGGCGTCCAAAACGGGCGCTTCTCTCATCGGGGCAGAGTGATTGCCATTGAAAACACCAATAACTGGGTGGATGGCGGAGTGACTTCTCCTGCACCTTTCTTCTGGAGCACAGGAGGATATGCCATCATGCCCTACACCTTCCGACCAGGCAAATACGACTTTGGAGCCACCAACACCGCACAGGTGCGTCTGACTCACGACACCAGCTATCTCGACCTCTTCCTGATGGTAAACCAGGGCTGCGTGCCTCTGCTACGCGACTACTACCAGCTCACCGGCAATCCAGTCCTTCTGCCTAAGTTCGGATTCTATGAAGGGCACTTAAATGCATACAACAAAGACTATTGGAAGGAGGTTGATGGAGAAGCAACCGACCACAACATGGTGGGGCCGAATGGTTCCGTGCTCTTTGAAGACGAACGATACTATAAGGAGTCGCAGACCGACGACGGCGGCATACGCGAGAGCCTCAATGGTGAGTTGGAAGGCAGCTACCAGTTCTCTGCACGCGCCGTCATAGACCGTTATGCTGAGGCTGACATGCCTTTAGGATGGGTGCTGCCCAACGATGGCTACGGCTCCGGCTACGGGCAGGACTCCACTCTGGACGCTAACATTGCCAACCTCCGCTCTTTCGGTGAATATGCACGCTCAAAAGGGGTGGAAATTGGCCTCTGGACTCAGAGCGACCTGCATCCGAAGGAGGGCGTCGAGGCTCTGCTGCAGCGTGACATAGTTAAAGAGGTACGCGACGCAGGCGTGCGCGTATTGAAGACCGATGTCGCATGGGTGGGTGCCGGCTATTCGTTCGGTCTGAACGGCGTCGCCGAGGTAAGCAAAATCATGTCCGAGCACGGCGACAACGCAAGACCGTTTATCATCAGTCTCGACGGCTGGGCTGGCACTCAACGATATGCTGGAATCTGGAGCGGTGACCAGACTGGTGGTGAATGGGAGTACATCCGATTCCACATCCCGACTTATATTGGCTCAGGACTGAGCGGTCAACCGAATATCTCGTCGGACATGGACGGCATCTTCGGCGGCAGAAATATCCCCGTAAATGTGCGCGACTACCAATGGAAGACTTTCACTCCGATGCAGCTCAACATGGACGGTTGGGGTACCAACGCCAAGTACCCGCAGGCCCTCGGAGAACCTGCCACAAGCATAAACCGCACTTACTTGAAACTGAAATCCATACTGATGCCGTATCTATATACGGTTGCCCATGAAGCCATTGACGGTTTGCCTATGGTCAGACCCGTGATTGAGTCAAACGACAGCGGGGAATGGGTTTTGGACGATTTTCTATTGTCAACAGTCAAATACCAGTTCCTCTGCGGGCCAAGCATCCTCGTGGCACCGATTTATCAGAACACAGCAGCCGACGATCAGGGTAACGACATCCGCAACGACATCTATCTGCCTAAAGGCCAATGGATCGACTTCTTCAGCGGCGAGTGCTACGAGGGCGGACAGATACTCAATGGATTCAAGACACCGCTGTGGAAACTGCCAGTATTCATACGTCGGGGAGCGATTATCCCACTGACTCAGCCGCATAACAACCCGAACCAGATAGACCGTAAGGCACGCGCGTTTATGTTCTATCCTAAAGGACACAGCGAGACAACGGTATATGACGACGACGGACGCACCGAAGCCTATCGCACCGGAGCCGCCGTAACCACCCGCGTGGAGAGCGAACTGAACGATAAGAAGGGCCATCTGACCATTACCGTTCACCCGGCCGAGGGGCAGTTCCAGGGATTCGAAAAGAGCCAATCCACCGAGTTTATCGTGAATCTGCAGAAGAAGCCTAAGAAGATTGTGGCCCGAGTGAACGGCAGCAAGGTTGAGCTGGACAAGGCACAGAACCGTAAGGATTTCATGGAGAACACCGACGTGTGGTTCTATGACCCCGCACCCGAATACAACCGCTTCGCCACCGGTGGCACCACGATGGCAGAAATTAGCGTGCAACACTCGCCCCGACTCTATGTGCGCATCGCCGACGAGGACATAACGGAGGCAACTATCACGCTGGACATCGACGGCTATGCCTTTGACACCTCCAACAAGAAGCTGCACAAACGCGGCAAGATGTCAGCACCCGTGCTGCGTCAAAGCGGCGAACCGCAGGCTTACTCCATCACCCCGTCGTGGCAGGGAGTGAGTCACGCCGACTACTACGAACTGAAACTCTCAACAACTCTCCCCCCCACAGGGGGAGTCGGAGAGGGGCTTCAACTCTCAACTCCAATCTACACCCAGGTGGGAGCCGACGCCTCAGACACTCAGGACCTGCGCCCGACCACATTCACCTTCACAGACTTGAAGCCGGAGACCGACTATGAGGTGGCTATCCGCGCCGTCAACGCCGACGGCAGCACGCCGTGGGCCACTACCGCATTCCGCACTGTGGCTGACCCGCTACGCCTCGCCCTGCGCAGCCTCACGGCCGAGACCTCTTGCGATAACCAGCCGGGACAGGACATTAAACACTTATTCGACTTCGACGAGAAGACCACCTGGCACACCGCATGGAGTCAGGCTGCTACACCATTTGACATGACCATAGACCTGCACGCCATTGCCGATGTGGAACGCATTCAGTATATCCCGCGCCCAGATGCTGGAAACGGCACCATAACACGAGGTTACTTCCAGACTAGTCTGGACCGCAAGGAGTGGTCTGCCCCGCTGGAGTTCCAGTGGGCTGCTGACGGCAAACCCAAGGATATGACCCTCAACACCTCTGCCACGATACGCTACATCCGCATGCATGTGGAAGATGCACGCGGCAGTTTCGGTTCGGGCCAGCAACTATATGTATTCCGCAAAGAAGGCACAGAAGTGATGATTCCAGGTGACATCAATCACGACAACCATGTGGATGAGAACGATATGACGTCCTATATGAATTACAACGGACTGCGACGCGGAGACGGCGACTTTGAGGGGTATATCTCCAACGGTGACTTAAACCGTAACGGACTCATCGATGCCTATGACATCAGTGCCGTGGCTATAGAACTGGAGGCTGGAGTTTCCTCACAACACGTGGATCCTATAGCAGGAACAGTCACCGTCACCGCCGACAAGACCACAGCCAAAGCCGGAGACATAATCACCCTGAGAGCCAGAGGCAAAGGCTTAGTAAGCGCGAATGCTATCAGTTTCGCGATACCATACGATGCCACAAAATACGAATATGTCGGAGTGCAAGCCAAGGGAACTAAGGAAGCCCGCAACCTGACTATCGACCGCCTGCACACCAATGGCCAGAAGGCGCTCTACCCGACTTTCATAAACTGCGGCGAGAAGCCCTATTTCGAGGACGGCACTCTGTTGGAAATCCGTTTCCGCGCCAAACATAAGGGGACTGTAACTCTCACTCCGCAGGACGGAATGCTCGTAGATAAATATTTGAACGTTGTAACGTTCTAATTGACAATTGATAATTGACAATTTCGTTATTACGTTATTCCGATAATTATGCATTATGAATTATGCATTATGAATTAATATATGGATTCTAAGGGCGACCGCACAAAGGAACTCGGCACAAAACCGATAGGCAGCCTGCTAATGCAGTATGCCGTGCCTGCCATCATAGCGATGACAGCCTCATCGCTATACAACATGGTCGATAGCATATTCATCGGACAGGGTGTGGGCGCTATGGCTATCGCCGGACTCGCCATCACCTTCCCATTGATGAATCTCAGCGCGGCTTTCGGAGCGATGATTGGAGTCGGTACGGCAACAATGATTAGTGTGCGACTCGGACAGAAGAACCGCGAAGAGGCACAGCATTTCTTCGGGAATTCTCTGACCCTGAACGTGCTTATCGGTGTTCTGTTCATGGTTGGAGTTCTGGCGTTCCTCGACCCTATCCTCTATTTCTTCGGCGCTTCGGAGCAGACTCTGCCCTATGCCCGCGAGTATATGGAGTGGATACTCTACGGTAATGTCTTCACACACCTGTATTTCGGTCTGAACGCCGTGTTGCGCTCGGCAGGACACCCGAAGACGGCGATGTATGCCACGATTCTCACCGTGCTGTTGAACTCTGTTCTCGACCCGTTTTTCATCTACGGCCTGCAACTCGGCATCCGCGGAGCCGCCATAGCAACGGTAATCTCCCAGTGTGTCTCCCTCACGTGGCAGATATATATCTTCTCCCGTCCGTCGGAGGTGGTATTCATCCGCCGCGACACCCTGCGTCTGCGCAGTCATATCGTTGGCGGCATACTGAGCATCGGCCTCTCACCGTTCCTGATGAACGCCTGCTCCTGCCTGGTAGTGCTGCTCATAAACCGCGGAATGGTGGAATATGGCGGTGACCTCGCCGTGGGAGCTTACGGAATAGTGAATCGTGTGCTCTTCATCTTCGCTATGATAGTGATGGGATTCAATCAGGGGATGCAGCCTATTGCCGGCTATAACTACGGAGCGGAACTGCACGACCGCGTCCGCGAAGTGCTCAACCGCACCATCGCTTACGCCACGTTTGTCATGACCACAGGCTTCCTGCTCTGTGAGCTGTTTGCAGAGTTTATCGTCAGAGCATTCACCACCGACCCCGAACTCATAGCCATCGCAGCGCGAGGAATGCGCATCGACATGGCGCTGTTCCCCGTAATCGGTTTCCAGATGGTGACGGGTAACTTCTTCCAAAGCATCGGTCAGGCAGGCAAAAGCATATATATGTCGCTGACACGCCAGCTCATCTTCCTCGTTCCGGGACTCCTTATCCTGCCCCGATTCTGGGGCCTGGATGGAGTGTGGATAAGCCTCCCTGTCAGCGATGCCCTCGCCGCAATGAACGCTGGCGTTCTGCTCTATCTGCATCTGAAGAAAAGTCCCATTTCATCGAGTCAGAAGGAGTCAACTATCAACTGGCTCCGTCTTCCGCACCGCATACAGTACTTTGCCGCCAACCGTGTTGCTCCCTATCTGCCATTCTTCTCCATGTTCCAACCCAAAGACGACGAATGAGAAGGATTGGTATATTGAGCGACACGCACGCATTCTGGGATAACAAGTATCTAGAATACTTCGAGGAGTGCGACGAAATATGGCACGCAGGCGATATAGGTTCAACAGAGGTGGCAGAACGGTTGGCTGCGTTCCGAACGCTTAGAGCCGTGGTTGGAAATTGTGACGGCGGCGACTTGCGCCGAATGTTCCCCCAGCGTCTGCGCTGGACTTGTGAAGGAGCAGACATACTGATGACTCATATCGGAGGATATCCTGGGCGCTATGACCGCAGCGTCGTGCGGCAGCTCATTGAGCGTCCGCCTAAGCTTTTCGTATGTGGACACAGCCACATCCTCAAAGTTCAATATGACCGTTCGCTCGGTCTTCTTCACATCAACCCCGGAGCCGCCGGACTCCAAGGCTGGCATCAAGTGCGCACACTCATCCGTCTGAGTATTGATGAGGGTCAGTTTTGCGACCTCGAGGTAATTGAACTGGGGCACAGGGCTACGTCTTCAGCCGAAATAGGTTAAATTCGCGCTGAAAATAAAAATTTTTATCATTTTTCTTGCGGTTACCGAAGATTTGACTAACTTTGCACCCGATATGGACATATTATATCCATTCGCCAGAAATGAATCGAAATATAACCATTTATTAATTAACTTATTTATTAACCTAAAAAGTTAAACTATGCGATTATTTACTAAATTGTGGTCAACACTGTTGCTGCTCTGTGTAGCAAGTGTTGCAAATGCCGCAACGGAGTATGAGATCGACCAGAAGTTCACCAGCGTTGCTGCGCTGGATGGTCAGTTGTTTGCCATCGTTAACGAGACAGACGCCAAGGCCATCTACAACAAGGACAACCAGAACTTGGCTTACGATTCTTATACTAACGCTGTAGGTGGTGCTGCTTAT
>JAFSNB010000002.1 GCA_017447625.1 Bacteroidaceae bacterium | reverse complement strand
GATGTTATGCAACCTTCATCATTTTAAGCCTAAATAATTGATTCACAAGAAACTAGTTCAAAATAAACCTACACTAAACCTACATCAAACCTACATTGGATCTACATGATGATGGTTGCATGTAGGTTTTATGTAGGTTTGCTTCGATGCAACCTTCTATTACTCAGTAGTTTAAGCAGGAAATGATGAAGGTAGTCATTATTTAGGCGAGGTCAAAAAATTGATGCAGGTCCAACCGCATTCTGATGCTGTACGAATGGTGGTTTGATGCTGTACGAAAGCAGGTTCGATGCCGAACGATTTTCCGTCAACCCTTCTCCCCCCTCCGGGGGGATTAAGGGGGGCCGTCAATTACATCGAGGTGTAAGTGCAATTACATCAAGGTGCATTTGTGTTTTGACCATGGGCAAAAGTGGTTTTTCCCATGGGCAATTTGCATTTTGCCCATGGTCAAAAAGAAATCCCGCCATATCCGGATGGATGCAGCGGGACTGACAGTTATTTGGGGATTCGGGATTATTCCTCGTGACGGGGACGGTGGTCGCTGTGTTCGTGACGCTCACCGCGCTCGGGGCGGTCGGGGCGCTCGCGACGCTGACGGGGAGGACGCTCCACATAGCCCTCGGGTTTCGGTATGAGGACACGGTGGGAGAGTTTGAACTTACCGGTCTTCGGGTCGATGTCCAGAAGCTTCACGGTGAGCTTGTCACCTTCCTTAATGCCTGCCTCCTCAACGGTCTCGAGACGCTTCCAGTCGATCTCGGAGATGTGGAGCAAACCGTCCTTGCCCGGCATAAACTCCACGAAGCAGCCGTAAGGCATGATAGAACGGACAGTTCCTTCATAAACCTCACCGACCTCGGGAACAGCAACGATGGCACGGATCTTGGCCAGAGCTGCGTTGATGCAGTCGGCATTGGGGCCGCTGACCTGCACCTTGCCAACGCCATCCTCTTCGTCGATGGTGATGGTGGCACCGGTGTCTTCCTGCATACCCTGGATGATCTTGCCGCCAGGACCGATGACTGCACCGATGAACTCCTTCGGGATGATGATCTGCTCGATGCGCGGTACGTGGGGCTTCAGCTCGGGACGCGGCTCGGAGATGGTCTCCAGCATCTTGCCGAGGATATGCTCACGTGCCTGCTTGGCCTGCATAAGAGCCTTCTCGAGAATCTCGAAGCTGAGGCCGTCGCACTTGATATCCATCTGTGTGGCGGTGAGGCCGTCGCGTGTGCCGGTGGTCTTGAAGTCCATGTCGCCGAGGTGGTCCTCGTCACCGAGGATGTCGGAGAGGACTGCGTACTTGTCTTCACCCGGGTTCTTGATGAGACCCATAGCGATACCGCTGACGGGCTTCTTAATAGGTACACCGGCGTCCATCAGAGCGAGGGTGCCGGCGCAAACGGTTGCCATTGAGCTTGAACCGTTGCTCTCCAGGATGTCGCTGACGACACGTACGGTGTAGGGGTAGTCTGCGGGAATCTGACCCTTCAGGGCGCGCCATGCGAGGTGGCCGTGACCGATCTCACGACGGCCTACGCCGCGCTGAGCCTTGGCCTCGCCTGTGGAGAAGGGCGGGAAGTTGTAGTGCAGGAGGAAGCGCATATAGGAACGGTCGAGGACGTCATCCACGAGCTTCTCGTCGAGCTTGGTGCCGAGGGTGACGGTGCTGAGGCTCTGGGTCTCACCACGAGTGAAGATGGAGCTTCCGTGAGGTCCGGGCAGCGGGCTCACCTCGCACCAGATGGGGCGGATGTCGGTGGTGCCGCGGCCGTCGAGACGGATGCCCTCGTCGAGGATGCAACGGCGCATAGCGTCGCGCTCCACGTCGTGGTAGTAGCGGTCAACGAGTGCGTTGAACTCCTCTGCCTTGGCAGCGTCCTCTGCGAGGTCGGCGTGCTCGGACATATATTTCTCCTTGAAGTCCTCGCGGATCTTCTCGAAAGCTTCTGCACGGGCGTGCTTCTCAAGAGCCTGCTTGGTGACGTCGTAAGCGGGCTGATAGCAAGCGGCTTTTACGGCCTCGCGCAGGTCCTCGTCGTTCACCTCGTGGCAGTACTCGCGCTTCACGTCTGTGCCGAGCTCCTTGCTGAGTTCCTTCTGCAGGCGGCACATGGGCTTGATAGCCTCGTGAGCGGCTTTGAGGGCTGCGAGCAGATCCTGCTCGGAGACTTCCTTCATCTCGCCCTCGACCATCATGATATTCTCCTCGGTGGCACCGACCATGAGGTCCATGTCGGCACTCTTCATCTGTTCGAATGTGGGGTTGATTACGAATTCGCCGTTGATGCGGACAACACGCACCTCAGAAATCGGGCCTTCGAACGGGATGTCCGAGCAGCTTAGGGCAGCGCTGGCTGCGAAACCGGCCAGAGCGTCGGGCATGTCGATGCCGTCGGCGCTGAAGAGGATTACGTTTACATAAACCTCTGCGTGATAATTGCTGGGGAAAAGAGGACGGAGCGCGCGGTCAACAAGGCGGCAAGTAAGGATTTCGTCGTCATTGGCCTTACCCTCGCGCTTCGTGAATCCGCCGGGGAAACGGCCTGCGGCGGAATATTTCTCGCGATATTCAACTTGAAGCGGCATAAAATCTGTTCCGGGAACAGCGTCCTTGGCGGCACAAACGGTGGCTAAGAGCATGGTGTTGCCCATGCGAAGCATCACGGCGCCGTCGGCTTGCTTGGCAAGCTTGCCAGTCTCGATGGATATTTCGCGGCCATCGGGGAGCTGGACTGTCTTTGTGATTACGTTCAACATTTTGATTTTACGATTTAACGATTTTCGATTTTACTATTTACGAATTGCGTCTAAAAATATATGTTTCTTACATCTATTGCGGCAAAAACGGCGCAAAGGTAGTGTTTTACGCGCTATTACGCACACGCGCAAACGTTTTTTTACGTTTTTTTAAGGTACAGCGGCCCAAGAGAACACCGAAAGGCGGATACCGTCTATCCCCGAAAGTAGTTTTATGGCATTGGACATAGTGGCGCCGGTGGTTATCACATCATCAACGAGCATCACCGAGCGGCCCTCGGCCTGAGCATCGGGGCAGATGGCGAATACATCCTGCACATTCGCGGCGCGGTCGGTGAGGTTCACATGGGTCTGAGCCGTGTTATCATGCTTTCGGTAAATGAGGCTGGTGTCCACGGGGATAGAGGTGACTGCACTCAGCCCCTGAGCAATGAGTTCGGCCTGATTGTAACCGCGTTCACGGCGACGGGTTCGCGAGAGCGGGATCGGCACGAAACAATCCACTCCGTCAAAGAAACCCTCGGGCTGCATGGAGGTAGCCGCCCACTGGCCCATCCAGCGGCCAATCTCCGGCTTATTGTAGAATTTCAAGGCATGTACGAGATGGGCTGCGGTCTCACGACGATGGTAGGAAGCGAAGGCTCCGACATGCAGCATCGGCGTTCTGACGTCCCAACGATAAAGTCGGTCAAATATAGAGTTTTTATCGTTGAAACGGGCAATTTTGAATACACATTCGGGGCATACAAGGTGCTCTGTTACGGCGAGTCGGCGACCGCATCCGGCACAATAACGCGGGAAGAGGAAATCAGCAAGCGAAGGAAATAATGCGCGTGCCATCATCCTGTACTTCGATTGTGACATTGACCGCGTCCGTAGGGAGCAGTTCTTCCACGAGCTCAGGCCACTCAATCAGACAGAGCGAGCCGCTATAGAGATATTCCTCGAAGCCTATGTCGTAGGCTTCTTCCATACGTTTGATACGGTAGAAATCGAAGTGGAAGATACTACCGACAGACGGACTCTTGTACTCGTTCACTATGGCGAATGTGGGGGAGGTGACGGGGTCGGTGACACCCAGCGTCTCGCAGACGGCGCGAATGAAGGTGGTCTTGCCGGCTCCCATCTTGCCATAAAAGGCAAACACGCGGCGTTCGCCGATTGCCTCTACAAACTGGTGGGCGGCGGCGGCAAGCCCCTCTCCGACTCCCCCCGTGGGGGGGAGAGTAAGCCTGCGGGATGCTATATCAGAAGAATTTCTTTTTTCCATTTTAGTTTTATTTTGCGGCCGGGAGAAAGGCCGCTTACTTTTTCTTTTTCGGAGTCAGTTCCACGAGGGGAACGAGCATCTCTTCCATAGAGATGCCGCCATGCTGGAAGGTGTCGCGATAGTAGTTGACGTAATAGTTGTAGTTGTTGGGGTATGCAAAGAAGGAATCGCCCGTGGCAAAGATGTAACGGGTGGAAAGATTCGGAGCCGGGAGCTGAGCCCGATGCGGGTCGATGATGTCAAAGACCTCTTTCGGATTGTACTCCAGATTCTTTCCCAGTTTGTAGCGCAGGTTCGTATTGGTGTTCTTGTCTCCCTTGACGCGGATGGGAGTGCTGCATCGGATAGAACCGTGGTCGGTGGTTATGATGATGTGATAGTCGCTCTGGGCCAGTGCTCGGAACAACTCGCCCACGGCCGAATGTCTAAACCAGCTGAGGGTGATGCTGCGGTAGGCGGCCTCGTTGGACGCCAGCTCCCGCACCATGCGGCTTTCGGTACGTGCGTGACTGAGCATATCGATGAAGTTAAGCACGCAGACGTTGAGGTCATATTTATTCAGCTGCGACAAACGGGCCACCAGTTTCTCGGCAGCCACGGAGTCATTCACCTTGTGGTAAGTGAAGCTGTTGTTGCGGCGGTAGCGCTGGAACTGCGTCTGGATAAGCGGGGCTTCGTTGAGGTTCTTGCCCTCCTCGGAGTCCTCATCGACCCAGAGGTCGGGGAACATCTCCGCGATGATGTTCGGCATCAGGCCGGAGAAGATGGCGTTGCGCGCATACTGAGTGGCGGTTGGCAGGATAGTACAATAGAGATTCTCCTCGATGGAGAACTGATCCGCCAGTTCGCCGTAGAGCATACGCCACTGGTCGTAGCGGAAGTTGTCTATAACGATGAGGAATACTTTCTCGCCTCGGTCGAGAGCCGGAAAGACACTCTTCTTGAAGATGTCCGGGCTCATAATGGGGCGTCCGGCGGCATCCTTATCGGCAATCCAAGTGAGATAATTTTTAGCGATGAAACGGGCAAAATCGCGATTAGCCTCGCTCTTCTGCATCTGTAACATCTCCTTTATGGCAGAGTCGGTGTCGGAGAGATCCAGTTCCCAGGCTACGAGCCTACGATAGACCTCCATCCAGTCGTCTATGCGCGTGGCGTCCTGAATAAGCATGTTCATCTGGGAGGAAGCCTGTCCGTAGGCTGTCTGGGTGTGCTCGGAGACTATCTCGCGGCTATGGATGTTCTTCTTGAGTGTCAGCAGGATCTGATTGGGATTCACGGGTTTGATGAGGTAATCGGCTATCTTGCTGCCGATGGCCTGATCCATGATGTTCTCTTCCTCGCTCTTCGTCACCATAACAACAGGTGTAGTGGGCGAAATCTCCTTGATGCGCTGCAGGGTCTCCAAGCCGCTGATTCCCGGCATATTCTCGTCAAGAAGGATGAGGTCGTAAGTGCGCTCGGCGCAGCGGTCAACGGCATCGAAGCCGTTGCTCACGGTATCTACCTCATAACCTTTTTTCTGGAGATAGAGGATGTGGCCGCGCAGCAGCTCTATCTCGTCGTCAACCCAAAGAAGCAGTCCATTCATCATATCCCTATATAATTTACGATTTGACTATTTACAATTTACGATTTATTTACTATTGAGTAATTTTACCATTTACCTCACATCCCCCTCTGGGGGATTAAGAGGGCCAGGATTCGTTATTTCGACATTATATTAATACAGCCAATCTTCATCGTCCTCTTCTTCTTCGCCGCCGTCTTCTTCCTCGTCCTCGGATGTGGAGGCCGGAGTGTCTGACGGCAGGTCGTCGGGATCGGTGGAGTCAGCATCTGTCGGCTCGTCGAGATTTATGCCCTCAGGCAGTTCGATTGGCGAGAGCATCTCCTCATAGAAGTCCGCATACTCGTCATAACTGTACTTGGTGCCAAGCAGTTTCAGGTTTGCCTCAGAGATGAGGATGCCGCGGATACCCTCGAGACGGATGCGCATCTCAGGCGAAGAGTAGAGTTGCTGTGCGTAGGCGTGAACCTCGTCGTAGGACTGGAAGCCCTTCACGCGCAACTGGCTGATTTCTGCCCCCGGCACAAGCTCCATATCGAAGTTTCGCGCCATGAATGAGGTGAAGTTGTACTGGGCAATCTCGAAGAGCAGCTGGTTCTCGTCGAGCGAGCCCGTGGGATATGCCAGCAGGAAGACGAACGGCTGTAACGGGTCGGCCACGAGGCTGTCTGCCACAGACGTGCTGTCCGAGGTGGAGGCCAGCGAGTGACGCGCCCAGATGTCGCCGTTGTCCCATTTGTCCGAAGCCAGCAGACGGCCCTCCTGCACGCCCTTGACGATGAGTCCTGCCATCTCTGCCAGTTCGTCCTTGGAATAGGATTTCACCATCTCTTTCAGTTCCTCGAGGAAGGCGTCGCGCTGGCCTGTGTAGAGCAGCGTCATAGCGTGGATAAAGAGGAACTTGCCGCGATAGGTCCCGTCGGGGAAGTCGGAGGTGGAGAGCTCGAAGTTCTGGTTTACAAGAGCGTAGTTGCCTGCCTTGTAGGCATCGTATGTCTCCGCATAGAGGGAGTCTTCGAGGTGGCGTCCACGGGATGCCAATTGGAGGAATCGCGGATGGCTAATGGCCTTAGCGTATTTGCTGTCCGGGAAGAGGGCCTGCAGGTTCTGACTGTAGAGGTCTATCTGATCTTGCTTGCCTTCGCGCAGGGAGAGCAGGAAGAGGTGGTAATAGATGTCATCGAGATGCTCGTAGTCCGGGAACTTATTCACCGCCCGCAACAGGGTGCGACGGGCCAGGGGGAAGTTCTCCACCTTCTCCATGAGCAGGACGCCGCCGTGGTAGAGGCCGTCGATGACGAGCTGGTTGGAGGCAGCCAGCTGGTCCTCGGTGAAAGGAATCTGTTTGAGATAATATTCGCGTTGGTGCGGGTCGTTTGCCAGAGAGTCTTTCAGAGCCTGCTCCTCCTCAGACAGTTCCTCACCGCCCGCAGCGCCACCTGCAGCTCCGCCGTTTACGGCGAGACTGTCGGCCACAGCTGCGAGCGAGTCCTCTGCGGCGTAGTCGTACTCAGAGTATTCCTCGCCTGCAAGCACCGTCTTGTTGGCACGACGCCAGTTGTCCTCGTTGGTACGCTTGCCCCACTTGCGCTGGAACTCCTGCTTGCCCTGCATCACGCTCTGTGCGTTGTAGAAATAGAATGTGGCCTGCTGCGCACCGCGTCCGGCTCCGGCACGGGCTGTAGTGGCGGCACCTCCGCCACGGCTCGTGGGGCCTCCGACGGGACCTGCCGTCTGACGGTTGGTGGTCTGACTCTTCTCCCACTCCTTCTCCTCGGCCTCCGTCTCCTTCTTCTTCAGCTCTTCGATGACGCGGTCAATGGCAGCCAGATATTCCTTCTCCGGCAGCTTGGCCAGAGCCTGCAGACTGTCTTGCAGCTTCACCGCAGAGAGATGCGGCTCGACCTCGTCAAGCACTTTGCTGCGGCGGCTCACCTCTGGATAGAGCTTGTTCTCTTTGTCCATCAGACCCACGAGATTGTCGTAACACTCGCGGGCATCGATATAGTTCTGCTGATTCCAGTAGAGTTCGCCCAAACGCTGACAGAGTACGGCTTTGGCAAAGCTGTTCTGAGTGCTCTCCTCTATGCCCTTCTTCCAGGCATAAATGGCGTGAATAGTGTCCTGACTGGCTATGCAGATGTTACCCTTGGCATAGTAGATCTGGTCGAGATAGTCTTTGTTGCCTGGGTCTTTGGCCATACGGTCCAGACGCTTCAACATAGCCTTGCCCTGCCCCTTTGCCATCACTTCTGTCTGCATAATCTGAGCATTGAAAGCCAGTTCGTGTGACGGATTGAGACGGGTGCATTTGGAGAGCGCCTTGTAAGCCTCCTTGTTGTCACCCGTCTGACGGTACAACTGTGCGAGCAGGAACCACATTCGAGCCTTCATCTGACTGCCTTTGGTGTTCGAGGCGACATTCTTCACATACGGGATAGCCTCAGCAAAGCGTTGGTTGTAGATGAGGAATGCGGCCTGACTAGCATCCAGCTCCTTCTTGCCGCGCGAGGTGAGGCTGTCGCGACGCATCTTGTTCAGTATGTCCTCGGCATCGTAGGGCCATTCGAGCAGCAGATAGCAGCGGGCCAGTTTTGCACGAGCCACATTGGTGACATCCACATCGTTCTGATAGAGGCGTAGGATATAATTGTAGGAGGAGGCGGCTTCGATGAAGTTGCCCTGCTGGAACTGCGCGTCGGCAAACATCATCCAGGCCTTGCGCAGATAGGGATTGAACTCACGCTGATTGTAGAAAGCGAGCTCTTTGGTGGTGAGCTTGCGCCCCGTCGGTCTCTTGGGTTTCGCCTTGATAGAGTGCTGCTTGATGGCTTTCTCGGCCTTAGTAATTGCCGTCTCGTAGCTGCCTTTGCCTATTGCGGCTGTCTTCTTGTCGGCAGAGATAAACATCGGAAGCAGCTCGTTGTAGTTGTCACGATGCCCCTTCACTTGAGCCTCCAGACCGTCCTCGAAAGCGCGCTGTCCGTTGTAGATGGTGTTGAAGCGTGCGGTAAACGCATGCCAACGACGGCTTGTCGCCGTGTTCTTATGCGTGGAACACGACAAAAGCAGCCCTGCCATCAGCACAGCTACAAACCATCCTATCGGACGCGTATATCTCATTTCTTTAATAAGAACGCAGAAAAACGCGGTTTATTGCATAAACATCAACACTTCGTCGCGTATGCCGTCAGGAAGAGGCACCTCGCGCAGAGTCAGGCTGCGCACCCAGCCTGGCACCTCGTCCGGCCGCATAGTATAAAGAACCTCGCGAAATTCCTCGGTCTCCGTTTCTGAGAAGCTGTCTGAGGGACGGCCTCGGAAGCGGTCCAGCTCCTCGTCTTCATAGTAGTCTATCTCCCGGCTCGCAGCTGCCATCATGCTCTCACGCTCGCAAACGGCATGTTGGCCGCAACAGACGAAATTCTCTTCCTTGCTCATCATCAGTCCATTTCAATTACTTCAAAGCCAGAGTTCTCGAGATCCTCCCAGAAAGAAGGATAGGACTTGCTGACAACCTCCGGGTTATCTATGATGACGCTCCCCATAACCAAGGCCATGGGCGCAAAGGCCATCGCCATGCGGTGATCATCGTAGGTTTTAATTACACAGTTCGGCATCGGGTGCAGGTAACACTCGCGTCCGCCCACCTGACGGTCGGGGCCGGGCCAGATGAGAGAGCTGTTATCGGAATCTATCATTATATGAACGCCCACTTTGGCCATTTCCTGACAGAGAGCAGCGATGCGGTCGGTCTCCTTGATGCGCAGAGTCTCCAAGCCGGAGAAGTAGAAAGGAATTCCGCGCATGGCGCAAGTAACGACAAAGGTCTGGGCCACGTCGGGGTTTTCTTTGAAGTCCAGTTCGAGGTATTTGACTGCACGCCCGTAGCGCAGAATCTGACATCCCTGATAGCCCAAAGCCCCTGTGCCGTCAAAGAAAAAGGTTTTAACGGCCAAACTCTCGAACATCTTCGCCACCTGCGCGTCGCCCTGCAAGCTGTCCTTGCGCAGTCCGGGCAAAGAGGCAACGGCATTGCGGTCAGACGTAAGTGCCAGTATCTCGTACCAATAGGAGGCGGCAGACCAGTCGGGTTCGACCGCATAGGCCGTGGGCGTGTATCGTTTTGGGGCTATAAGGATATCGCGCTGCCCCTGCCATCTGACGTCTGCCCCGAACTGTCGCATCATCTCCATAGTCATCTTGATATAAGGGCGACTCACTACCCTACCCTTCAGTCGTATATGAAGGCCCTCACGGAGCATCGGGCCTATCATCATCAGGGCGGACACATACTGCGAACTGACGTCTCCGGCCAGTTCTATGTTGCCGCCTTGCAGTTCACAGCCGGTGATTTCGAGAGGCGGGAAGCCCTCTTCACCCACGTATCGGATGTCGGCTCCAAGTGAGCGCAAGGCTTCTACAAGAACCCCGACAGGACGGTGACGCATACGTTCAGAACCAGTAAGCACACGCTTTCCGGGCTGCAAGGACAAGAAGGCTGTTAGAAAACGCATAGCTGTTCCGGCAGCTCCCACATCAACCGTAGTCTGACTCAGGTCGGACAACGCGCGAAGCATTGCCTGCGTATCGTCGCAGTCGGAGAGGTTCTGTATCTCCCCGCCTCCACCCGGACACAGCGCATTTATTATCAACGCGCGGTTACAAATACTCTTGCTTGCAGGAAGAGAGACTTTAACCTTCAAGCTTTTTGGGGCTATTATTCGGTACTTCATGAGCGTTTAACTATCTTTTTTTGCAAAATCCGCCACAAAAGTAGGGAAAAATTTGCAGGCATCAAAAAAAACGAGTACTTTTGCACCCGCAAAACGAAAGAAGCCCCTTTCGGGCCGATGTTCGGGATGTAGCTCAGTCCGGTTAGAGTACGCGTCTGGGGGGCGTGTGGTCGCTGGTTCGAATCCAGTCATCCCGACAAATTTGCAGAGAGTGAGCAACGGCCTTGAGGTTGTTGCTCACTTGTTTTTTACATAAGCCCTGCGGGGCGAGAAGAGAGACGCATCTATGATAAAGGAAGTTCAACTGAGAGTTTCACCCGAATGTGCCGGCACAGACAAGCTGCTGCGCCGGGCTATGGCCGAAGAAGCCGCCATAGACGGGCGGAGCATCAAAGCCATAAGGATTCTGCGTCGCAGCATAGATGCTCGCGGACGTGCCGTCATGGTGAATCTGAACGTCAGAGCCTATGTGGACGAGGAACCGACGGACGAGCCGTTCGAGCACACGGAATATCCGGATGTAAGCGGCAGAGAGCCGGTGGTTGTGGTCGGAGCCGGCCCGGGAGGTCTCTTCGCCGCTCTGCGTCTCATCGAGCTGGGCCTCCGGCCCATCGTCCTGGAGCGCGGCAAGGATGTCCATTCGCGCAAGAAGGACATCGCACGCATCAGCCGTGAACATATTGTGGATGCTGAGAGCAACTACAGTTTCGGCGAAGGAGGCGCTGGAGCCTACTCCGACGGAAAACTATACACCCGCAGCAAGAAGCGCGGCAACGTGCAGAAGATTCTCAACGTCTTCTGCCAGCACGGAGCCTCGACAGACATCCTCATCGATGCACACCCGCATATCGGAACAGACCGCCTGCCGCGAGTCATTGAGAACATGCGCAACACAATAATCGCGAGCGGAGGCGAAGTCCATTTCCAGACACGCGTCACCGACCTGATTGTAGAGCGTGGCCGCGTTGTTGGTGTCGAAGCCGAAGACAACTCTGGCGCCGGGACTCGCGAACGCTCCTTCATGGGGCCTGTGGTTCTCGCCACAGGACACTCTGCGCGCGATATATATATAATGTTCGCGCGTAAGGGATGGACAATCGAGCCGAAAGGAATAGCCGTTGGGGTGCGCCTTGAACACCCGTCGGAGCTGATAGACAGAATCCAGTACCACAGCCGCGACGGGCGCGGACGCTGGCTGCCAGCAGCTGAATATGCCTTTGTCCATCAGGTTGAGGGGCGAGGTGTCTATTCCTTCTGTATGTGTCCGGGCGGTTTCGTCGTTCCGGCTGCCAGTGGGCCTGAGCAGGTCGTTGTGAATGGGATGAGCCCTTCAGGGCGCAACTCCCGCTGGAGCAATAGCGGAATGGTGGTTGAAGTACGCACGGAGGATATCTATGAGGTGTCCGAATATCCCGTGTTGAAAATGATGGAATTTCAGCAGCGTCTGGAGAAGATGGCTTGGCAAGAGGGCGGTCGGAGGCAGACGGCTCCCGCACAGAGAATGGCTGATTTCGTCAACGGACGGCTGGGCTGTTCGCTACCGGCAAGCAGCTACGCTCCGGGGTTGGTTCCTTCGCCGCTCCATTTCTGGCTCCCCGACTTTATCTCCACACGTCTGCAAGAAGGCTTCCGCGTGTTCGGGCGGCGCAGCCATGGCTTCCTCACTAACGAAGCCTGCATAATCGGGGTGGAGACGCGCACGTCGGCTCCCTGCCGCATAGTCCGCGACGAAGAAGCCCTCCGCCACATAGACCTGGAAGGACTGTATCCATGTGGTGAAGGGGCTGGTTATGCAGGCGGAATCGTAAGTGCCGCCATAGACGGTGAGCGCTGCGCTGAAGCGGCAGCGAAAGGTTTAGGCTATGAGGCCGGCTGAAGTAGTTTGCCCACCTCTTCCTCTGCCTTTGTTAGCTTCTCCTTGCAGAAACGCAGCAGTTCCTGCGCTTCCTTAAGCCGTTTTGCGAGCAGGTCTATTTGTACGTTTCCCGCTTCCAGTTCGCTGGTGATTGCTTCGAGGCGTTCCTTTGCGCTCTCGTATGTCATTTCTTTATCTTTGCCTTCCATATTCTGGTTGTTTTTATTGCTTTGATGGTATAATCTCTTCCACGATGGCCGTTGCAGAGCCATCGGCAAGACGTGTGGTAAGACGGTCGCCTTGATGCAGGTCCGACACAGAGCGCACCAGTTTTCCGTCTGACAGGTAAGTAAGGGTGTAGCCGCGCCTGAGCATCAGCGACGGGTCGAGACTGTCGAGTCGCTGTCCGATGGATTGCATCCAGAACTGCTCCTTCTGCATCTTCATCTTCAAGGCCTGCTCTATCGAAGCCTGCGATTTATCCAGATTCTGCGCCGCAACCCAAAGACACCGCTGGGTGGCTGTAGCCGTGCGCGTGGCCAAAGCGTCGAGGAGACGGGTCTGCTGTTCATGAATAAGGGCGTGGATGTGCGGCAGGAGTTTGGTGATATGCTCCAGTTCGTTATGCTGGCGGGTAATGAGCAGGGAGGCAGCCGTGCGCAGGGTGTCCGCGAGAGTCTGCAAGTCAACAAGTTCCTGCGCTCCATGCTCAATGAGGAAGGCGGCGGCGGCAGTAGGCGTCTTCACCCGTGTGTTCGCTACGAAGTCCAATACCGTCTCGTCCCGCTCGTGTCCGATTCCCACAATTACGGGTACGGGCATCTGAGCTACGGCCGTGGCCAGTTCGAGATTCTCATAGTCGGCAAGGTCGCTGGTGGCTCCTCCTCCACGGATAATAACCACACAATGCCACCCGTTTTCCCCTTCGTAACACTCGTTGGCGATCTCTTCCAACGCATGCATAATGCTCTGCGGGACGTTCTCTCCCTGCATAATGGCGGGAAAGAGCTTTATGTTGAAATACAGTCCGTAAGGGTTGTTGGACAGTTGGTCGCAGAAATCGCCATAACCAGCAGCACTGGCAGATGACACGACGGCGATATTCTTCAGGAGCTGCGGCAGCGGGAGCGTCTTGTTGTCGTCTATAATACCGGCTGCTGTCAGCGTGTCAAGTATCTCCTTACGGCGTCGGGCCATATCGCCCATTGTGAACGATGGGTCGATGTCCACTATCTTCAGCGAGAAACCATAAACCTCATGGAATTCCGGCTCTACCTCGACCAGCACCGTCAGACCCGCACGCAGTCGTTCGCCCGTGGCACGTTCGAAGAGCGGACCAAGGAGGTTGTATGTACGGTTCCACATAACACCTCTGGCTCGGGCGAGGAAGGTGTTCGTATCTGCGTCCTTCTGAACGAACTCACAGTAGAAATGGCCGTTGGAGGCCACTCGCGCCTCAGCCAGCTCTGCCTTCACCCAATAGGAAGGCTCCAGAGTGGTCTCCAGCGTGGAGCGCACCAGATTGTTAAGTTCGTAGAGCGAAATGACTGTCATAGGCTGAGGGCAGCAGCTCTTTACTTCTTAATCTTGCGGCCATTGACAATGTAAATGCCGGCAGGCAGCGAGCGGAAGTCCTTGGCGGCTACCCTGCGGCCGGAGAGGTCACGGATAACACCGTCGGAGACGGCACCCGAGAAAGTATTCACTGAGAAAGGAACTGCGAAGATGCCGGATGTGAAGTCGGTGACGCGCGTGGCTAGGCGGTTCAGCGTAGCGGCCTCTGAGGATGAGAGGGCTTTCTGATGAACCATAAGGTCGTCTGCCGCGAAATTGGGAGAACCCAGACCCTTCACTCCGAGGCCCAACTGCAAGAACTCAGCGGAAGAAACCATATCGAGCACCTTAGCATAATCGAACATAACAGCAGCCTTGGAGGGTGATGTAGCTGTGCCGGCGCTACTCTCGAACGACTTCAATGCCTTCTTAACGCCATTGATGTATGTGGCGATTCCCGTGCTGTCGCAGGTGAAGGTAACGAATCTCCATTCAAAGTTACTCATATAACCCGTTCCGTTCGCATTTTCATCAGCGGGCTTGTTAGCATAGAAATAGTCATCCTCGGTCGTGAAGCCGACCATCACGTTCGGTGTGAAATAAAGCGTCTGCTTCAGGTTGCTCATATTAGCTCGTTTGTCCGTGATGCTCCAAATTGGGAGAGTCCGTTGAGACGTGTCATCACCGTTCAGCAACACCCACAAAGATACGCTGAAGCCGTCCTTCAAATCCTTACCTTGCAACGGATTCGGGCAATAGGTATAAGACGACTTTGCTGTGGTTTCTCCTTCATATATGAAGACGAATTGCGTCTCTCTGGCATTTCCTTTTTCCAGCGTAGGCTTTGTGCCGTTCGTTCCCTTGGAGAATGTCATCTTCTGCGTCTCGTCAAGCTGGTTTACCGTGGTTCCGGTCGTCTGCTCAAAGTCATAGTAGGCTACAAGCGGAGAGAGCACGGCATCACGCTGACTGTCGGAAATGGTGTTGCGGGCAGCCTTCACTTCAAACACCTGGTCATAATAGCAGTTCTCGACAGAAATGCGGCATGTGAGCGTGACGGGAGTTATGGTGTCGGCGGGGTTGTAATGAGCCCAATACCAGCCTTTATCAGGAACAAGAGACAAGACCTCCGGCACAGACGACGTCCATTCTATCGTGGCTCCATAATTATCTAATCCGATAGGAAGCTCGAAGTTCTTACTGATGGTTTCATTGTTCTTAATTCCAATGTATTCGGCATAATCTTTGGCAGTGTATGCAACGGCATACTGCGGTTCCATCTTGTATGCCCACAGCGGTGCGCCTGTATTGGAAGACAGAGCCGAGATACAGATGGCCTTAGCTGTTGAACCTTCTACTGTCTGCTCCGTCACAACTCCATAATATCTTACATTATTAATATATAAGGTAATATAGCCGGTACCATCTTCCAATTTCCAAGTGCCAGAGATATCATAATCGCCACTAACCTTCCCGTCTGAGGAAAGGGTTACAGGAGTCGGAGTAGCAGTCTGAAGTTCTGTGTGATCCAATCCGTAACGATGCAGCAACAGGCTGTAGCTACCTGGTATCTCTTCTTTCGTGAACTGGCATCCATTCTCGATGTCCTCCTGTGTGATTGTCTCGCCGTTATATTCAAACGGGGCACAGACGAGCCAGCCTTGTTTGTTCTGGAAGAGTTGATGGACACGGTCTTGGAACCACTCTGTGCCGTTGTCAAAGCGGGTGTGATAGACCACAAAGGCACGGCCCTTATTATCCACGAAAGCGGAATTATGGCCCTGAGCCACACGCCCTTCGCCTTCCTGCTGGAAGCCCCAATAACTATACGCACTCATAATCAAGTCGCCTCGATTGTCGCTATTCGGGCCAAAGTTCAAGGCATAGCGGTCATAAGTGGCTGTATTCCCGCGAGAATCCACAAAGGGCCCGTCGGGATTCTCCGAGCGGAACAGACGCATCACATAGCCTCCGACTGAGTCCAAGCCGCCATAGCTCATAAAGAGGTAATAGTAGTTGCCTATCTTCTGAATATAAGAGCCTTCGCCGCTGGCATAGTCACCGCCTGCGATACGCTTACCGAAGTAAGGGTCGGATGAAGCATGGTCACCCCAGACATTAACCAACGGGTAAGTGACGGTGTAGTCGCGTAAGCCGGTTGTTGGGTCAAGCTTCAGCATGAAAATGCCGCCGCTCCAAGAACCATAGGACATCCACAAGGTGCTGTCTGCATCGTAGAACACGCACGGATCTATGTTGTTTGGCCAGTGCCAGCCCCAATCATTTCCCTTGTTATAGCGTGAAGGCAGAGCCGACTGCGTTCCTATTACCAGTTCCAAGTCTGTCTTCTTCCATGAGATTGCGGGGTTGGTACTGTTGATGAAACCTGAGAAAGTCACAGGCCCCTGATAAACATATTCGCCATTGATGGAGTTGGACGTGAGCAACACTATCACTGAATGCCACCCAGTTCCGTTCACGCTCATATACATACACCATTTCCTCATAGTGGGGTTGTATATAATATCAGGAGCCCAAAGATTGCCACCGATGTTATACCCTGCATCGTCTGCGTGAGCCCAGGCCTCAGCATCATAATTTCCGAAATTAACTTCCTTCACTTCGCCATTTACCAAAGCACGCACCTTACGAGTCTGCTGTGTACTGAATGCCTCTGCAAAACCGCAAGAGGACGTGCTTCCGTTTGTATTCACTTTTGCAAAACGCATATCAAGAGCAGTCCAGTTCTTCAGATCTGTTGAGCGTGCAAAGCCACGATGCGTGCCCATGATATAAAACTGCGACCCATTCTGCACTATGCTCGGATCATGAATACCCGCATACTGACGGGTTGTGGTTTTCGTGTAGTTAGTGACATCGGCAGCTGTAAGCGACGTCAGCTCCTGTGCATAGGTTTGCGTGGACAGCATAGCTGCCACTCCGCAACACATAATAGTAAAAAATTTCATAATCATAGGTTTTTAGGCTTCAAAGGTATTTATTTTTCCATAAATAGGAGGAATACTTTAGCGCATTTAACCCTTTTTAATATAATAATGGTGTAAAGATTTGGCAGTTTCAGAATAAACCTATTACTTTGCACCGTGTCAAAACAATAAACACCTATTGTAGAACCAACAGAAACCGAATTAATATGAAGAATTTATTTATCATTTGCGCAGCTGGGCTGATGCTCACCTCGTGCGTTTCAAAGAAGACTTATCTGGCCTTAGAGACTGAACACAAGCAACTTAAGAGCACCTATGCATCCTTAAAGGAGCAGCATCAGACAACACAAACAGAGTTGGCCGTATGCCGCACCAACGTTGAGAATCTGCAGTCGCAGATGGAAGATGCCCGCTCAGCACGTTCTGCCATGCAGGATAACTATCGTGCCATGCAGGGCGCTCTGGACCAGAGTATCCAGCAGGCTCGCGAGGGCAATGTAAATATTGCAAAGCTCGTGGATGAGATCAACGCGTCAAACGCATTCATCAAACAGCTCATTCAGGCTAAGGACAAGAGCGACAGTCTGAACATCACTCTCACAAACAACCTCACACGCAGCCTCTCCAAGGAAGAACTGAAAGAAGTTGATGTGCAGGTGCTCAAGGGCGTAGTCTATGTATCTCTGGCAGACAACATGCTTTATGAGAGCGGAAGCTACCTCATCAACAGCCGCGCCAGCGAGACTCTCTCCAAGATTGCTAAGATCATCAAGGACTACAAGGACTATGACGTGCTTATCGAGGGTAACACCGACGACGTTCCCATCAAGAAGACCAACATCCGTAACAACTGGGACCTCTCCTGCTTACGCGCATCTTCCGTAGTTCAGGAGCTCCAGAACAAGTACGGTGTAGATCCCAAGCGTCTTACCGCAGGTGGTCGTGGCGAATACAATCCTCTCGTTGCCAACGACACCCCGAAGAACAAGACTCGCAACCGCCGCACACAGATTATCATCACTCCGCAGCTTGATGAGTTCATGGATCTGATTGAGCAGGCTCCGGGCGAGGATAAGGCCAAGGAACAGGGAGAGTAATCAAAGTTGATTTACTTAACAGCTGATTTACGAATAATCAACATTACAAATTAGCGCGGGGCCGCATCGATGTGCAGCCCCGCGCTTTTTGTTCTCTCTCAAGGGAGAGGACTTTACTTCAGCATCATCTTCTTTCCGTTCTGGATGTACAGTCCCTTTATGGGCTTGACAGAAAGGCGGCGACCTGAGAAATCATAGATTCCGTCTGAGAAGCGGTCATTAGCCAGCAGAGCCTTGTCTGCATCTATGTTGCTGATGGCATCTTCCTCGTGATAGACTTTAAAGATGAAGGTGCAGATGCTCTTTCCGGGCTGGTCCACAGTCACGTCTGTCGTCGGTTCCTCGAGTTCGATGTCCGTCTCTATACAGCGTTCAGTCTTGTCGTTGCCTGTGGAAATAATCTGCTTGCCAACCTTCACTTCCTTGGGGAACTTAAACACCAATTTGTTCGGAGTTTCAATGGCGTTGATGGCAATCATAATGAGGGAGTCACCATTGACAAAAGCATTATATTCGAAGTTGGAATTCGTACCCGAAAAGACATCAGCCGGGGAAGTCTTAGTTTGCAGGCGTGTAGAACCAGCCAGATGCTTTGCAAAGTGGGAATAGATGTATGCACGTGGAAGCAGCACGTTCTTCTTGTTCTCTGAGCCATACTTTGTTTCGCCTGTGCCTACGAAAGCCCAGTGCGCGCGCATATACCAATATATATATCCCGAACATCCGGCTTCCATACACTCGTTGATTTCCTGAGCGAAGTCTATCTGCTCATCCCAGTTGGGCAGACGGTCCTCAAGATAGTCAGACACGGAGTGTTCAGTCATCCAGATTTCCTTGCCATACTTGAGAGCCAGCACGGCGGCATCCTTCATATTGCCATTGTCCAACGGCGCATGTCCGTAAATATGACCCGCCACGATGTCAATCTGCTCACGAGCTACGGGGTCGTTCATCAGAGCATCAGAATAGTTCTGGGTGAAGCCAAGTGGCTCGGCGCTAATAAGTTTCACACCATTATAAGTCTCGCGGTCGAGCATGTGAGCATAGTTCTTGACCAGAGTCACCTGCTGCGCAGGCGTATAGAGGCAACCTGAGTAACTAACCCACCAGTCTGGCTCGTTCTGGACGGATACTGCATCTACGGCAATGCCCTTGGACTTCATGTAGGCCAGATATGAATTCAACCAGGGGAAGAACTTCTCGTAACAGTCCTCACGCAGTTCACCGCGTTGGTTCCCCTGATCATCGGAATTGCCGCCCTGAGCAGTGCCGTTGGTCTTGTAAGCACCTGGAGGGGACCACGGAGTGCCAAAGACGATAGCGCCGCGCCTTTTGGCCTCTCTGGCACAAGGCACTGAGCCATACCAGTTGTAGGTACTACCCCAGCTGACACCATCGTCGCCATTGAAACTGGGGGAGATTTCCATTCGCATGATGTTCAGGCCGACCTTTGAGGTCTTTCCATAGAGAAGCTGCACAGGCTTGATGTCGGAACCGTAAGGTTTCATGGCGCCGTCGCAGTCGGCTGCTCCGAAGCCTGTAATCTTCTGGTGAGGAGTCTTCTCGTCCTCGCCATAGACCTTAATGACAATTCTCCTGGCTTGGGCTGCCGTAACCGCCAGAGCCATAGCCAAGAGGCATAGAGTAAATCTTTTCGTCATAGAATTAGTATTTTTAGTTAGGTAATATCTGTTCAGTATATTTAGGTTGAGAACTTCGCCTTACACTGTTCCATAAGCCACTTGGGGGTGGAGGTGGCACCGCAGATGCCGATGCTCCCGGCACTGGTAAAGTCCAGGGGGAGGCTGTCTATCTCATCGGGACTGTCTATCATAAATGAGCGGGGGTTGGCACGGCGGCACTCCTCGAACAGTGCACGGCCGTTACTGCTCTTGCGCCCGCATACAAAGAGAACGATGTCTTGTCTGGCGGCGAACTCGCGGATGTGCGGAATGCGGTTGGCCACCTGACGGCAGATGGTGTCGTAGTAGGTAAAAGTGGCGGTGGGGACGATATGCTGACGTATGAACTCCACAACTTGACGGAAGCCGTCGAGCGATTTGGTTGTCTGACTATAGAGGGCTATGTCACGGGTGAAATCAAGAGTAGCTGCCTCGTCGGGTGTCTCGATGACGATGGCTGTGCCTTCGGTCTGTCCCACGAGCCCAAGCACTTCGGCATGTCCGCGTTTGCCGTAAATCACTATCTGTCGGCGGTGCGAGGGGTCGGAGTCGTATTCGCGTTTAATGCGTTCCTGCAGATGAAGCACCACGGGACAGGTCGCATCTATTATATTTATATTATTGGAAGCGGCCTGGCGGTAGGTGGAAGGCGGTTCGCCGTGGGCGCGCAGCAGCACACTGGCATCATGAAGACGGGCAAACTGCTCATGGTCAATGGTCACCAGCCCAAGACTGCGCAGACGCTCCACCTCACGCCCGTTGTGAACTATGTCACCGAGACAGTAGAGTGTGCGTCCTCCGCTCAGCTCCTCTTCTGCCTTTCCGATGGCACGAGTAACTCCGAAGCAGAAGCCTGACCCAGTGTCGATTTCAACGAGGGACTCTTTACCCGTCCTTTCCATATTACTCCCCTGTCTTTTCCTTGAATCTGTCTAAGAGCCACTGTTTCTGTTCTTCGATGGTGAGATGGCTGTTGTCGAGGACCAGGGCATCGGGAGCCTGACGCAGGGGAGCCACCTCGCGGGTGGAGTCTATGCGGTCGCGCTCCTGAAGGTTCTTGAGAATCTCGTCGAAGGAGACATCATCGCCTTTGGCACGAAGCTCATCATAACGGCGCTGGGCGCGCACCTCTGGAGAGGCTGTCACGAAAACCTTCATCTCGGCATTGGGGAAGACGGCGGTGCCTATGTCGCGCCCGTCCATCACGATGCCACCCTTCTGCCCCATAAGCTGTTGCTGAGCGGTCATCGCCTTGCGCACAAAGGGGATAGCTGCAACGGGGCTGACGTAGGAGGAAACCTCCATAGTGCGGATGCGGCTCTCCACATTCTCACCGTTTAGATATGCATCGGGACGGCCGGTCTCCGGGTTGAAGCGGAACGAGACGTTAATCTCCCCCATGCGGGGTTCCAACGCCTCAACATCGACTGTACCGTCTTCGCGGATAAGTCCCTGTTCAATGCAGAACAGAGTACAGCAGCGGTACATTGCGCCACTGTCTATATATATGTACCCGATCTGTCGGGCCAAATCTTTTGCCATAGTGCTCTTTCCGCAAGAGCTGTGGCCGTCAATAGCAATAGTAATGGGCATAGTAAGTATATTTATGGTGATTATTCTACAGCCTCACTTGAGCATTAAGCATGAAACCAGGGGTGGAGACGTGATATTTGGCATAGGCCAGGTCAAGGCGGAAACGCTTGATATGCAGACCGGCGCCGAAAGATAGGCCGGCGGCGTGACTGCTACCTGCCGCCTTCATCTCACTGGCTCTACGGAAGTTGAAGCCGGCCGAAATGTGGAAGTAGGAAGACGGAATTATGTCAACTCCCACCTGGAAATGATTAAGAAGGATCTTACCGAACTTCTCGTTATGTGAAGGATTATAGAAATAATCGCTACTCCATCGCGTGAGATCGACCATAGTCACCGTGAAACGGATAGGAGCCTGAGCCAACCGCTTAGTGAAACCAACGCGGAAGTCGAAAGGCAGACGTTCATGTGTGTCGCCGAAGGCTTTCACCTGACCGCCGAGATGCGCCGCCACGAATGAGAACGAGAAGTCCTTTTCCTGATTATAGTAGTTCAGCCCCAACGTAGCAGCGAGGCCGATGCTTGTATAAGGGCCGTACTTGGAATAAATGAATTCGGCTGTGGCTCCGCCCGCCCAGCGCTCACCAAGCATATAGGTGTAGCCGCCTGTGAGTAGCATGTCCAACGCACGGAACTGTCCGACAGAGATTCCCTCGACAGTTGTCTCCGCCATAGAGCCGTAGCCTAGGAATTTGGTTCCTATAGCCCATGTTCCACGCTTACCCGCTGCTTTCACAAACGAAGCATTGCCCATCTTACAGCCCTGCATATAGGTTAAGAAGCCGAGGTTTAGAGTGTTGTCCTCCACATTAGCCATCAGAGCGGGGTTATGGAAGAAGAGCGAAGCATCGTCATCAGGCATCGAGATAGAGGTCCCTCCCAAGGCCATAGAGTGGGCCGAAGAGGGAAGGCCGAGGAAATTGAAGACAGAAGTCCCCTCTTCCTGAGCCTGGGCAACTGAGGAAATGAAGAAAAAGAGACCCGCAATGGGGAGTGATTTCAAAAAATTATATCGATTTAGCATCAGAATGTCTTTTTCGGGCACAAAAATACGCATTATTTCCTAATATAAACGCAAATATAACCGCTTTTAGGGTGCAAGAACGCCTTTTTTTGCAAAAAAAACGTTTAGAAGCAAAAAAAATAGGCCGAAAGGAAACTTAGTATCAAAAAGAATAACTACTTTTGTGCCGTAATAAAAAACAACGAAGATAAAAATCATGGAAGAAACCAAGTCAATGACTGAAGAACTGCGCGGTCAGCGTGGTACCAGCCTGTTACTGGGCTATGTTCTTGTGCTCGGCCTTATGTTTGTGGCTTTCGAGTACACCACAAGAGAACTGAAGATCGAGGAGTTTGAGCCTATCTACGAGAGTAATTTCGAAGAGGACATGATTCCTATCACACAGCAGAAAGAAGTGATGGCTCCGCCTCCAGCCGCTGCTCCGAAGGTGGCTGAAATCCTCAACATCGTGGAGGACGACACCGAGCTGAATGAAGAGGAAGTACAGACTTCCGAGGAAGTGAACCAGGCTATCAGCACAGTCACTGGTGAAGGCGCTCCCACCGCTGTCGTTGCATCCGCTCCCGTAGGCCCCGTGCGTGAGGAGTCTGATGACGACCGCATCTTTGAGGTCGTGGAAGAGAACGCATCGTTCCCCGGTGGTGACGAAGAGTGCTACCGCTGGCTGGCAGAACACATCAAATATCCCGCCATCGCTAACGAGCAGGGCATTCAGGGACGTGTATTCGTTCAGTTCGTGGTAAACAAGGACGGTTCCATCGTGGATGTGAAGGTGCTCCGCTCACCGGATCCCTCCCTCTCCAAGGAGGCCGAGCGTGTCGTGAAAATGATGCCTCGTTGGAAGCCCGCACGTCAGGGTAACAAGCCTGTGCGTTCACGCTTCAACCTGCCTGTGATGTTCCGCTTGCAGTAATCCCTTATACATTAATATATATATAATATAGAAGAAAGAGAGTGAAGGACTGTCGGTTCTTCACTCTTTATTATCCTAACGCAATGCAGTCATTCCAAGAAATACTCAATCTGGTAGCTGAAGCTATCAAGCAGGTTCCAGACCGACAAGAGCCGAAAGGACTCTACGAACCAATCCGCTATGTACTCTCTCTGGGAGGCAAGCGCATACGTCCCGCACTGATGCTTATGGCCTATGGGATGTATCGCGACGATATCGAAAGCATTATGCCTACAGCTCTTGGCATAGAAACATATCACAACTACACCTTGCTTCACGACGACGTGATGGACCGTGCCGAAGTGCGACGCGGGAAACCGTGCGTGCACCGTGTGTGGGATGACAACACAGCCATCCTGAGCGGCGACGCAATGCTCGTATTGGCCTATCAGCTCATGGCCCAAGCCAGGCCCGGATGTCTGGCCGAAGTGCTCAGTATCTTCACCCAGACAGCCTTGGAGATTGGAGAAGGACAGCAGTTCGATATGGATTTCGAGCAGCGTATGGATGTGAGCGAGGAGGAGTATATTGAGATGATCCGTCTGAAGACCTCCGTCCTGTTGGCCTGCGCTCTGAAGATTGGAGCCGTGCAGGCTCAGGCTCCCGCCGCCGATGCCGACCTGCTGTATAAGTTCGGCGAGCGGATGGGACTGGCCTTCCAACTGCAGGACGATCTGCTGGACGTCTATGGCGACTACAGTACTTTCGGCAAGCAGATAGGTGGCGACATCCTCTGCAACAAGAAGACCTATATGCTGATTCAGGCTCTTCGCAACGCCAACGACGAACAGCGCACACAGCTGGAGATGTGGCTCAACACCATCATTTCCGAAACTGGTAGCAGCGCAGGGCGCAGCGAGGCAGAGCTGGAGAAGATTCAGGCCGTAACAGCGCTTTACGACGCTATCGGGGTGCGAGCTATGGCTGAGGCCAAAATCAACGACTATTTCGCCGAGGCACTTGACTGTCTGAAAGCAATCAACCTTCCAGACGAACGCAAGCAGCCACTCCTCGAGCTGGCTCACCAACTGATGAACCGTCAGTCATGACTATAATAGACACCCACAGCCACATCTATGGAGAAGAGTTCCGCGAGGATATCTTCGAAGTGGTGACGCGCGCGAAGGAAGCAGGAGTGAATAAGATATTCCTGCCAAACATCAACGCCGCCTCCATAAGCCCGATGCTTGAGCTGTGCCGTGCTTACCCCGGATTCTGCTATCCGACAATTGGCCTTCACCCCGAAGACATCGCAGACGACTGGCGCGAGGTCTTGGCTGAGATGGAGACACGCCTCAAAGACACGAACCACCCATTCATCGGAGTGGGAGAAGTGGGATTAGACTACTATTGGAGTCGCGAACTCTACGAAGAGCAGCAGGAGGCTTTTGCCATCCAGATCGACTGGGCATTGGAATACAATCTGCCGCTTATAATTCACACACGAGATGCACACCGCGAGATGGTGGAAATCGTAAAAAGCAAATCGCCAAATAATAAATCGTTAAATAGTAAATCGTCAAATAGTAAATTAACAGGTGTTTTCCATTGCTTCAGCGGAAGCGAAGAGGAGGCACGTGAACTGCTTGACTTCCCAGACTTCATGCTCGGCATTGGTGGCGTTGTCACCTTCAAGAAGTCCAAACTGCCCGAAGTGCTGCGTTCGACAGTCCCCCTCAACCGCATAGTCGTAGAGACAGACTCACCATATATGGCCCCTGTCCCATATCGCGGAAAACGGAACGAAAGTGCCTATGTCAAAGCCGTCGTTGAGAAGTTGGCTGAGATTTATGGCGTAAGTGTCTCCGAAGTTGCCGAAATAACATCAAACAATGCACTAAAAACATTCCCAAGGGCCATTTAAGACCCACTTTAACCCTTAAAAAGAAGAAAAAACGCCTCAATAAGCACTTTTTTTGGGCAAATGTGAGGAAGATAGCCAAAAAAAGGATATTTTTGTAGCGCATTTTGCGGAAAGAAGTATAAAAAGAACAAATAAGATAACATTAATCATCATTTAATCACAACTCACAATGAAAAAGTATTTTGCATTTGTTGCAATGGTCGCTGCCTTCACCTTTGGCATGACCACCTCAGTGATGGCTCAAGACGAAGCAGTCGAAGCCGCAGAAGAACAGGTTGATTCCGTTGCCGTTGACAGCGTTGCCGTTGACAGCGTTGCCGAAGAAGCAGCCGCTCCTGAAGAGATTGTTGCTCCCGTAGAGGAAGAAGAAGGTCTTCACAAGACCCTGAAGACAAAGTTCATCGAAGGTGACGCCGGCTTCATGAGCCTCGTTGCCATCGCTCTCGTTCTCGGTCTCGCATTCTGCATTGAGCGCGTTATCTACCTGACCCTCGCTCAGGTGAACACCCAGAAGTTCATGAAGACGATTGCTGACAAGGTAGCCGCTGGCAAGATTGAAGACGCTATCGAATACTGCAAGGGCACACGCGGCCCCGTGGCTCAGATAAGCAAGAAGGCTCTTACTGCACTCAACAGCACAGACCAGAACGACATTGCCACCATCGAGCGCACCATCAACATTGAGGCTGAGGTGCAGGGTGCTTACCTCGAAGAGAACTGCTCCTGGATTACACTGTTCATCGCCATGGCACCGTCACTCGGATTCCTTGGAACTGTGATCGGTATGGTACAGGCCTTCGATGACATCGAGCGCGCCGGTGATATCAGCCCGACCGTCGTTGCTGGAGGTATGAAGGTTGCCCTTATCACAACTATCTTCGGTATTATCGTAGCCCTCGTCCTGCAGGTGTTCTACAACTACATCCTTTCCCGCGTAGAGGCCCTGAACTCCAACATGGAAGAGGCTGCCATGAGCCTGCTCGACACTTGTGTCAAGAGCCCGAAGTGCCAGAAATAAGTTAATTTGACGATTTGACAATTTAACAGATTCACCGTTAGGTGCAAATCAAATCGTAATTCGTAAATCGTAAAATCGTAAAATTAAATTATGAAACTCGAAAAACTATCTAATTATGCGTTGATTGGATGCATCGTTGTCGGTGTTATCTGTTTCGGCCTCTTCTTCCTGGTCGATTACAATAACATGGAATTCGATGGCGTCCACAAGTCGCCTTTACTTACAGACCTTATTCTGGTCCTGATGTACATGCTCTTCGTCCTCACTGCCGGACTCACCATTTGGAGTTTAGTACGTGGCGTGAAAATCAATTCAGGCAACACAGGTCCAAGTCCCACCGGCATTCCCTCAAACAAGATTACGATTTGCACATGGGGCGGAGTCATCCTGTGCCTCGTCATCGGCCTCGTATGCGGCCTTGGTGAAGATGCCTTCACTACGGTTTCCGGCAAGACAACCTCCGGCGGTATGGTGACAGTTGTCGATATGTTCCTCGTTGCCATCTATATCCTTGCCGTCGTGACCGTTGCTGCAGTCATCGTCAGCATGAGCGGATATCTCACTAAGAGCGCAACGCCCAAGGAATAATTAAATGTACTTTAAACATTAAACCACATTATGGCAAGAAAGAAGAAAAAAGTGCCAGGCCTGAACTCCAGTTCTACAGCCGACATCTCTTTCATACTGCTGATCTTCTTCCTGGTGACCACCTCCATGGACACCGATATGGGTTTGGCACGACGCCTCCCCCAACCGCCCGAGAAAGACCAGGAGAATGCACAGATTGACGTGAAGGAGCGCAACGTGCTGAATGTGCGCATGAATGCCGCCGGAAACCTGATGGTGAACCACGACTTCATCGGCATCGACCAGTTGCGGGCACGCGCCAAGGAGTTTATCGAGAACAGGAACAACCTCTCGAGCCTCCCTGAGAAGCACGCCAAGAACATCGACTTGCTGGGTCAGTGCTATGTGACGGACAAGCACGTTATCTCCGTGCAGACCGACCGCGGCACGCCGTACAATATTTACTTTGAGGTGCAGAACGAACTGGTTGCAGCTTATAACGAGCTGCGAGACGACCTCGCAATTGCTAAGTTCGGCCGCCCTTACGCACGCTGCTCCGAGGATGAGCAGGTGGCCATCCGCACATACTATCCCCAGAAGATATCTGAGGCTGAACCTAAAAACTACGGAGGAGGAAACTAATCATGGCACAGAAACAAAAACGTGAGATGCCCGAGATGAACACTTCATCTCTGCCCGACTTGATTTTCACCATTCTGTTCTTCTTCATGATTGTTACCACCATGCGTGAGGTGACACTGAAGGTTAAGTTCACGGTGCCCTCTGGTACCGAACTGGAGAAACTGGAGAAGAAGTCATGTGTATCCTTTATCTACGTAGGTCCTCCCACCGACCAACTGCGTGCTCAGATGGGTAGCGGTACCCGCATTCAGCTGAACGACCGCTATGCCGAGCCGCGCGAGGTGATGGATTTCGTTGCACAGGAGCGCACGACAATGTCCGACCCTGCATCACAGGTTATGTCTATGAAGATTGACCAGCACACTCAGATGGGTATCATCACCGATATCAAGGAAGTGCTGCGTAAATCCTGGGCTCTGAAGATTAACTACTCGGCTACACGCCGCAATTAAATTCAGACAATAAACAGATTAAGGGGCTGTGTCAATCGACTCAGCCCCTTTTCTTTGCCTGCCTTCTTTGCCTGCCTTCTTCTTTGGCTTTCTTAGTCACGAGCTATTGCTTTTGTCTTAAAGCATCTTGTATTGCTTAGGCGAGTAGCCTGTCATCTTGCGGAAAAAGCGTCCGAACATACTCTGTGACGGGAAGTTCAACGCATCACTTATCTGCTTGACGCTCATTTCGCTGCTGTGAAGCAGAGCTTTCGCTTCAAGTGCAACGTATTCATCAATCCATTGCATTCCGTGTTTGCCGCTGACCTCACGGATAATTGTACTCAGATACTTGGGCGTCAGACACATTCTGTCAGCATAATAACTTATACTGCGTTCGCGGCGGAAATCCTTATCCAAAAGAATGAGGAAGTCACGGAATATCTGTTCTTTGCGAGTCAAGGACTTGCCTAGCAGAGAGGTATTCTGGGTCTTTTCAAGTGCCAAAATCTTGATAATCCAAATCTCAAAGAGGCGGTTGATAACCTCTGTCTTATTCGGATAGTCAGGCTCCAACAGCTCTTTCTTTAAGAACTTATACAATTCCAGATTACTCTGGACGGCTGCATCCGTATTGATTTCACGAATCAGGTAATGATAATAGCGATCAGCCAAAGCCATATATAGGCCCAGCTTTCGAAGCATATCGTTGGCGACATCTGCATCTATCGCCATCAATATGAATTTTGTATTCTCAACCCCGCTCGCTATCTGGAAAACACAGCCCGGCATAATAACAAGCATCTGATTATTACGGATACTGACTTTCTCCAGATTGATTGTGAAATCCAATCCCCCCTGCAGAATCCAACAAGCCATCATCGCCTCCGTCTTCACAGGAAACGGGTCTATATCAGGACGCGGCACTTTCTGATCCAGATTATCAAGAATCCAGCATCTGTTCTTCATCCAGTTTACCTTCACATTGGGCGGTGGTGAAGACAAATTCAAAGTCAATGGGACGGGATTATTAGCCATCTGTATTCTATTATCTCTTAATTATGCGCACAAAGATAATGATTATTGTACGAGAAACAGTCAGAAAACGTGCTTTTCTTCTGCGCTTTTATGTGTTTTTAACTCTGTAAGTCTGTTGGCCAATTAACGAGGAAGACCCGTTCGGTTGCTCGCGTGAGAGCTGTATATAACCACCGGAAATAATCAGGCGAGAGCATATCCTCTGTCACGTATCCCTGATCGATATAAACGTGTTGCCACTGGCCGCCCTGCGCCTTGTGACACGTGACAGCATAGGCATATTTAACCTGCAAGGCATTAAAATATGGATCTTCCTTCACTGCCTTCATTCGTTCACGCTTAGTGGTAATCTCAGGATAGTCATCCCAAACCCGCTGGAAGAGTTCCTGCTGACGGTCGCGTGGCAAAGCAGGGGCTTCCGCTTGGAGTGTATCGAGCAACATCGTGGCATCCACTTCCAACTCATCAAAGTCCGGGAAAGTGAGAGACACATCTGCAAACCGGAATCCATGTTCCTCCCTCACGTTGCGGAACCGCTTGACTATAGCAATATCACCGTTAGCGATGAAGTCCATCTGCTTTGAGTCCTGCTCTGTTGCAGACGGTTTCACCCAATGATAATTGTTCCGAACAATTATCAGTTGGTCGCCAAATACAAGCTCGTCATCGTAATCCAACACCCTTGCGCGGATGCCGTTGTTATATACATTCGCCCGTTTATTTGAGCGTGTAACAACAATAGTGCCGTCAGTGCCACATTCGCGATACGACATCTCCAGCGATTCTATGAGTTCATCACCAGGAATGTTACAGATATCCGGGAAGCCACTTAACTTCAGTTTTGGGAAAGAGTACATCTCGTCATCCATTATCAGTTGGCGCAACATAGTTGCGTTCCAGAGGATTCCACTCTCATCCAATTGTCTCACCACTTGAGTCAGTGAAGCCTCCGTCACCTTCAACCCGTAGCTTTCCAATGCCTCACGAGAGAGTGCCGGACTCTGTTCCTCACCTACAGGGGGCAGCTGCGCGGTATCTCCAACCATAAGTAGGCGACACCCTTCACCTCCATATACAAACTGCACAAGATCATCCAGCAAGCGTCCCGTTCCAAATACGCTGTCACCTGAGCCGTCGTTTGCCACCATCGAGGCCTCATCAACAATGAACAGAGTCTGCTTCATCAAATTCACGCCCTGAAGGAAATCCACCATGTCTCCAGTGAACGCTTTCTGTCGATATATGCGTTTATGAATAGTAAAAGCCGAGTGCCCGGAGTGCATAGAGAACACTTTTGCAGCTCTTCCAGTCGGTGCCATCAGCACAACATTCTGTTCCAACTGGACCAAAGTCCTGACCAAAGCACCCACCAAAGAGGTCTTCCCAGTGCCTGCATAACCACGAAGAATGAAAACAGAATCACAATCGCGGTCAAAAATGAAATTTGCGAGCAAATTGGTGGCCAAAAGTTGGTCTTTTGTGGGCTGAAAGGGGCAATTTTCGAGAATTACGGCCCTCATTTGGTCAATTATGGTCATTGAGCAATAAAAAATTATGTTTTGATGAAGCGTATATCAATAATTCTTTCTACTTTTGCGATGCGAAATAACGAAAAAAGTCACATATATACAAAATGAAAAAGGTTTTTAACGTGCTTTTAGCACTTTGTGTGGTCGGCCTGCTCTTCATTTGCTGGCGCAGCATCCAGGACGACATCGATTTCAACAAGGAAGTAACCGAGCGTGAGAACGCAGTCAAGGAACGCTTACTGCAGATTCGTGCCGCTGAGGAAGAATGGAAACTCCAGAGCGAGGTTGGCGATTATTGCGACAGCCTCTTCAAGCTCGTAGAGTTTGTCCGCAACGGACGCATCCCCAAGGTTGTGAAAGAAGGCGTACTCTCTGATGAGCAGATGGAGAAGGGTCTTACCGAAGCTAAGGCTGCTGCAATCGTGAACAGTGGCGACCAGGCTGCCATCAAGGCCAACGGTCTTGAAGGCTTCCGTCGTGACACCACTTGGGTACAGCTGAGCGACTCTCTCTTTGGCCCCGACTTCTGCGCAGACAGCCTGCGTTACATCCCCTTCTCACAGGGTGACACCTTCATGCTCCAGTCGTTTACCAACCTCACCCGCTCCGGCACCCTGCAATACGTTATGGAGTGCTGCGCTCCCGACTCTTCTTTCCTGAAAGGAATGGGCCGTATGGGCGACCGCCTCATCATCAACCGCCGTCAGCTTGCTGACGATATGGGCAACTATCCCGGACTTAAGATTGGTGACCTCAACAATTGGAACAACAATGCCGGCAACTGGGAGTAAAACGCACATTCCACAAAACTTATCCATCCGCCTCCGTGCGGATGGATTTTGTTTTTTCGTCTGCAACCCACACGACAGCAGCCTCGTCCGATGCGAGCGTTTTGACGTGGGGGCAGATGAGGATATGGGTGAACGCTTGCAGACCGAGTTGGGCAGACCAGAATACTTCAATCATAACATAGACCAGGTCTTCGTGCTCTCCACCGAGAATATCACGCATATCCCTCTGGAAGAGTTCCGGCGCGAGAGCTCCGAGGCTATGTACGAGCTTACATTCAACCACCCGGACATGGAGAAGATACATGTGAGCTACAACATCCTGCCTCACTTGGAGACTGTGGAGCTTTACAGCATACCGCGCGAGGTAGAACATGCTATCCTGCAATATTACCCCACGGCCCGCTTCTTCGGGGCACACGCTATGCTCATGGAGCGTCTGTTGCGGTTAGATAACGAAAAGACAGATGGCATCAGACTGTTCTTCATCTATCCGGATGGAGACAACCTGACTGTGTTCCACTTTGACAATGGAAGGCTCCGGATGTCCAACACCTTCACCGCACATAACGCGCCGGATGCGCTCTATTTCATCCTCTACGCATGGAAGACTCTCGGCCTGGATGCCGAGCGTGACCACTGCCTGCTGCTTGGACAAACGCAGTGGTTGAAAGAGCTGCCGAACTACGTAGCGAACATTATCCGTATCAACCCATCTATGCTTTTCCCGAATATCCCATTGGCCAAAGAGAAGGATGTACCGCTGGACACCGCAGCCCTGCTTCTCAACCGTCTCTGATTCTTCCGGGCAACAAGCACTCAAACACTCAATATCACCATAGCTGATGCGCGTTATAACAGGGAAATACAAAGGGCGGCATTTCGACGTGCCACGCACATTCAAGGCGCGTCCCACGACCGACTTCGCCAAAGAGAACATCTTCAACGTTCTGCAGGGCTATATGGATTTTGAAGAAGAGGAGACAATGGCGCTTGACCTGTTTGCCGGAACCGGGAGCATCACCTTGGAACTGCTAAGCCGGGGATGCAAGCAAGTCATTTCTGTTGAGAAAGAGCCCCTGCACTGCCGTTTCATCAATCAGTTCCTGAAGCAATTGGGAGCAGAAAACGCTATCGTTCTCCGCGCTGATGCTTTACACTATATTAATAACGCGCGCGCGAGCAGCTTTGACTTCATCTTTGCCGACCCGCCATACAATCTGCCGGAGCTCCCTCTCCTACCCGACCTGATTTTCAAGGAGTCACAGGCAGACTCCACTGCGACATCAGATGGGACTTCAACTATTCTGAAACCAGGTGGCCTCTTCGTCTTGGAGCACGGCCATACAAACGATTTCTCGTCACATCCGCATTTCATAGAGCACCGCGCTTACGGAAGCGTTAATTTCTCTCTGTTCAGATGAAACATTACTGTCTCGACGACTCCCCCCGCTTCCATTTGGTTGAATTGGCAGAGACCGTTTCGACCAATTCTTTCCTTGCAGGATATCAGCCGCCGCGACCAGTCGAAATGACAGTTGTCACGGCTGAGTTTCAGACATCAGGCCGTGGACAGGCCGGAAATCACTGGGAGTCGGCAGCAAGACAGAACCTGTTGTTCAGTATCAAGATTCATCCGACAGCCCTCCCTCCAACCAACATCTTCACACTAAGCGAAGCTATAGCTCTCGCTGTGCGGGACGCTGTCGATACAGCCCTGAAGGAATCCGGCGCAGCGAACCACGCCGTAACCGTAAAATGGCCAAATGACATCTACGTAGATGACAGCAAGATCGCAGGCATCCTCATAGAGAATGAATTACAAGGTCGCACCATATCTCGCGCAATAATAGGCATTGGGCTGAATGTCAATCAACAGGAGTTCTTAAGCGATGCTCCGAACCCGGTATCCCTACTTCAGCTCACAGGCAAGGAGCACGAGCGTCAGTTCATTCTCGCGCATATCATCAGCATCTTCACATCTCTATACGCAGAAATCCAGAGCCATAACTATACCTCAATCCACGAGACCTTTCTGCAACACCTCTACCGCAGGTCAGGGATTCATGGTTTCCGGGATGCAGATGGCAGTTTCCAAGCTAGTATCAGCGATGTGGAGCCCGACGGCCACATCTGTCTTCGCGACACGGACGGGCGTATCCGCCGCTATGCTTTCAAGGAAGTTGAACACATTTAAGGATTTAAAGAATTAAAGATTTAAGGATTTTAGGATTTATCGAATAATCGATTAAACGGTTAAACGATTAAACAAAATAACAAAATAACAAAATAACGTTATAACGACATTACAATAAAACCTCAAAAACTATGGCACAATTCAAACGCATCTTGCTCAAGTTGTCAGGTGAAAGCCTCATGGGAGCAAAGAAGTACGGCATCGACGAACAGCGTCTGGCCGAATACGCAGAACAAATCAAGGAAGTACACGCTATGGGCGTGCAGATAGGTATCGTCATCGGCGGCGGAAACATCTTCCGCGGCCTGAGCGGTGCCGGCAAGGGCTTCGACCGCGTCAAAGGTGACCAGATGGGCATGTGCGCTACAGTTATCAATTCGCTCGCTTTGAGCAGCGCTCTTGGCACCATCGGCGTTAAAAGCCGCGTGCTCACAGCCATCCGAATGGAACCTATCGGCGAGTTCTACACTAAGTGGAAGGCAATCGAGGCTATGGAAGCCGGAGAGGTGGTGATTATGAGCGGCGGCACAGGCAACCCTTACTTCACCACAGATACAGGTTCAAGCCTGCGCGGCATTGAGATAGAAGCTGACGTGATGCTGAAAGGCACCCGCGTGGATGGAGTCTATACCGCCGATCCCGAGAATGATCCCACAGCTGTTAAGTTCACCGACATCACCTACGACGAAATCTACACTCGCGGTCTTAAGGTTATGGATCTCACCGCCACCACGATGTGCAAGGAGAACAACCTCCCCATCTACGTCTTCAACATGGACATCTATGGTAACCTGAAGAAGGTGATGGATGGAGAGCAAATCGGCACATTAGTCCACAACTAACCACCTCAACGAATTCTCCTTAAAACACGAGGCTGCGCCAACTGACGCAGCCTCGCTTTATTTAACTTTCCTCTTTGTCCAGTTCTTCGTACTTGGACTGCTTGGACTTGTATTCCGGAACGATCTGCTTCATCAGACGTACAGTCTCCATGTCGTCATAGAGATAACTCTGAGCCACGAGAGCATCAATCTGCGCAGCAGCTGTCTCGTAGTCGTACTCGCGCACCTGTGCAATCTTGATTTTCTTGTGGAAGGTCGGTTTGGTCAGTTCCTCGTCGTTAAGCACCTCTTCGTAGAGCTTCTCGCCATCACGAAGACCGGTGAACTTCACTTCGACGTTCTTGGCGCCGCTCAGACGGATCATTCGATGTGCGAGATCGGCAATCTTCACGGGCTGCCCCATGTCGAAGACGAATATCTCGCCGCCCTTGCCCATTGTACCAGCCTCAAGCACCAGCTTACAAGCTTCAGGTATCAACATGAAGTAGCGGATGATGTCAGGATGAGTCACCGTTACGGGACCTCCCTTACGAATCTGCTCCTTGAAGATAGGAATAACAGAGCCGTTTGAACCAAGGACATTACCGAAACGAGTGGTCACGAACTGGCAGTACTCCTTTGGCTTGCCTTCCGCACCCACGGTAGAAGCAGCTTCTTTCTGAAGCTTGCGGTTGAGAGCCTGGACGTAAATCTCACAAATACGCTTGGAGCATCCCATGACGTTTGTGGGATTCACAGCCTTGTCGGTAGAAATCATCACGAACTTTTTGACTCCGTACTTGACAGCCAAGTCGGCTATGACTCGTGTACCGTCGATGTTGTTCTGCACAGCCTCGCTGGGGTTGTCCTCCATCATAGGCACATGCTTGTAGGCAGCAGCGTGGAACACGTAATCTGGCCGGTAAGCCTTAAAGAGGCTCTCCATCCGGCGGCTCTTTGTGATGCTTGTCACCACAGTCTCCGCCTTGATTCCCGGGAAATCATTGGCCATCATCAGGCGTATGTCGTGCTGCGGAGTCTCAGCCTCATCGACCAGCACAAGCTGTCTGGGCGAGTACTTGGAGATCTGACGCACCATCTCCGAGCCTATAGAGCCGGCAGAACCGGTGATGAAGATGCATTTGTCGCGCAGCATATTGCCGATGACATCCATATCCACCTCAATTTCCTCACGCGGCAGCAGGTCTTCAATCTGCACCTCCTGCAACTGTGAGGTGTTGATGTCCGAAGAGCCGTCCCACGTCTGCGCCAGATTCAGCGTATAAAGTGTGATACCGGCTTCTATCAGTCTATCCACCATAGCCTGGTTTTCGGAGATACGGTTCTTCTTCAGCGGAGACACAAGAAGAGTCTTCGTATTTGCCTTGCGCATGTTCTCTATCAAGTGCTCATCGTTGGCAAAGACCATTGTTCCCATGAGCATGTGGCCGGGCATATCCTCTGAGTCGGAGATAAAGCCCTTCAGCGTGAAGCGTGCAGGCTCCTCCATCCGGATGGCCTTTGCCAGCATCAGGCCGCCAGCCTTACAACCGTAGATGAATACATTCTTTGAAGCCTCAGCGCCTCTGACTAAGTCAAACAGATACTTCACAACAATGCGGGTTCCGACCATAACCACCGTTGCCAGCAGCCAGGAGAACAGCAGCTCGCGGAAATTGATAGAAACAAGCCACTTATCCATGTTTATGGTCAGTCGCAGGAACTCAATGATAGCAATTCCTATGAAGTTGGCTATGGCTACACGGTAAAGGTCGGTGAATCCGGAATAGCGGACAACTCCCTGATAGGTATGCATTACTCTGAAGCCCACGATGTAGGGAACCAGATACAAGATGAGTGTTCCTACCAAAGGCCAAAAGGTAACAGCTGTTGCCGAAGCACCCTGGTACAACGTGTAGGTCACCAGCATCGAGATCACCACCACCAAGCAGTCAAACAGAAGTACTATCCAATACGGCGCCGCCTTATTCGAGAAGTAATGCGATGATATCTTATAGAAAATATTCATATCAATTGTCTTTAGTGAAACAATAGAGGATTTATCGCGAGGAAAGGGCTTCTCAGTCCTTTGTCTCGGCGGGCTGCTCCTCTTCTTTCGGTGCACGCATCTCTGCATCCACGGCCTTGATTTTCTCGGCCAGGAGAGAGAGTTCGCCCTTAAGCTTCTCGACCTTCTTGGTCAGTTCAGCTACGAGGCTGTTACCGCTCTTGCTCTTGGCGCTGAGGAAGGTGAGGTTCGTCTCGTAGGTCTGAATCTCGGCCTTCTGCTGCTCATAGATGCGGAGCAGACGCTCCTTCTCGCGTGCCAATGCGCTTCCGCCCTGGTCTGCTGCGCGACGGATAGTCTTCTGGAATCCCTCGAGACGGCGGCGGGCAGCGCTCTGACCGAACTGCTTGTAGAGCTGGTCGGTGATCTCACGATAGGCGGCATACACCTTGTCCTTGTCGCGGAAAGGCACATGTCCGACCTCGTTCCATTGCTGCTGGAGCTGGCGCACCTGATCGATGGTTGCAGAAGCGGCATCCTCGGCGAGAGCCTTCAGTTGTTCTATGATGTCGCGCTTGGCGCTGAGGTTGGCCTGCTCCTCGCTGCGTGCGCTGGCTGTTGCAGCCTGCTTGGCCTCGAAGAAATGGTCACAGGCGGCGGTGAAGCGCTTCCACAACTGCTCGCTGTACTTGCGAGGCACGGCGCCGATGGCCTTCCATCGCTTCTGCAGGTCTATCAGCTTGTCTGTGGTCTTGCGCCACTCGGTGCTCTCCTGCAGAGCCTCGGCCTCTTCAACCAGCTTACGCTTCTGTTCCAGATTCTCTGACTGCTCGTCCTTGATGGTCTTGAAGAACTCAGCCTTGGCGGTGAAGAAATGGTCGCAGGCCACGCGGAAGCGGTCGAACACACGCTGGTTCATCTTCTGCGGAGCGTAGCCTATGGTCTTCCACTCGGCCTGCAGAGCCAGAACCTCCTTGGTCTTCTCGTCCCACAGGGCGAAGGATGTGAGGGCAGCGGTATCAATCGCTTCCACCTGCTCGCACAACTCCGTCTTGCGGGTGAGATTTGCCTCTTCGCGTGCTTTGATAGCCTCGAAATGTTCCTGATGACGTTTGTTTATCACGGTGCTGGCAGCCTTGAAACGCTCCCAAATGCTTTCGCGCAGATCCTTGGCCACGGGGCCGATTTCCTTGTAGTCGGCATGCAGAGCCTGGAGTTTGTTGAAAGCGGTGATTATATCTGTCTCGTCGGCCAGACGCTCAGCAGCCTCAATCAGGCGGGTCTTGGCCTCGAGATTCTTGCGGAAGTCGTATTCACGGGCTTCGATATGCAGTTTCAGCTGGTCGTAGAATTGCTCCACATAGAGCTGGAAGGTCTTCCACACCTCGGTGGCTTTCTCTGCCGGAACGGCCTTGATTTCCTTCCACTCAGCCTGCAACTGCTTGAACTCATCGAAATGGCTGTTAGCCTCCTCGGGTGAGGTGGCGAGCTGTTTGATGCGTTCTATGATAGAGAGCTTGCGTGCCAGATTCTCTTCCTTCTGGTGCTCGGCCTCTTCTGCTATTTTGGCGCGCTGGTCGCGTATGGTCTGCATCGCAGCCTTGAAGTTCTCTTCCAGCACATCCGGTTCGGGACGATAGTCCTCCACGTTCCCTCCAGCCTCGATAAAGGCGTTGCGGGCGGCCAGCTGGTCGGCCTTGTGGAATTTATAGAATACCTGCTTCAGCAGGTCGAGCTCCTGACGGTCGCCGCCGTCGCCGGCTTCGCGGATTGCATCCAGACGCTCCAGCACTTGCTCTTTGGTTTCGTAAATTACTTTGTCCTCGGCAGCGTCCTCCGTCTCGGCTGCAGCGGGTTCTTCTTCGGAAGCTGCCTCAGCTGCGGGTTCTTCTGCGGGTGCTGCCTCAGCTGCAGGCTCTTCTGCGGGTGCGGCCTCAGCTGCGGGTTCTTCTGCGGCTGCAGGCTCTTCTGCGGGTGCTGCCTCAGCTGCGGGCTCTTCTGCGGGTGCGGCCTCAGCTGCGGGCTCTTCAGCGGCCTCCTCTGCTGCGGGTTCAGCGGGAGCTGCCTCAGCTACGGGAGCCTCCTCGATTACGGGTTCTTCTGCGGCTGCGGGAGCCTCAGTTTCAACTGTTGATTCAGTGGTTGTCTCTGCAGTCTGTGCCTCTACCTGAGGGGCAGCCTGCTCCTTTGATGTTTCTGCGGCCTCGACCTCCGGGGTCATTGTGGGCTGCAGTTCTTCGTTCTCAGTCATAGTCTTGTGTTTTTATTTGAGATAAACTCGTTCACGTAAAGTGCTGCAAATTACGGCAAAATTGTTGAATTGGCCTAACAAATTGGCAAAAAACTGCGTTAAATCCATGTTTTATGCCTTGCATACCACCAAAAAGCGGCTGTTAGCAACACAGAAAGTGCCACAGCGAAGGGGAAACCGATGGGACTTGTCTCCATTCCGTTGACCAGATTCATTCCGAAGAAGCTGGCTATCAACGTCGGCACCATCAGGAACATGCTCACCAGCGTGAGGGTCTTCATCACCGTGGACATATTATTATTAATAATGTTTGCGTAGGTGTCCATAGTTGAGTCCAGGATGTTCGTGTAGATGTTCGTAGTCTCACGCGCCTGGTTCATCTCGATGTTCACGTCCTCAATCAGGTCTGCATCCAGTTCATCCACCGGCAGCTTGAATTTCAGTTTCGAGAGCAGGGTCTCGTTGCCTCTGATTGAAGTGGCAAAATAAGTCAGACTGTCCTGCAGTCGGCTCAGACTGATCAGGTCCACATTGTCCACCTTGCGGTCCAGATGCTGCTTGGCGGCCTCGATGAGGGCGTTGATCTGTTTCAGACGTTTCAGATACCACACGGCCGAGGAGAGGAACAGGCGGAACACCATATCTACCGAGTCGGTGAAGCCTACGCCGCGCTTCTGCTGGAAGGTGACGAAGTCTATCATCATGTTCGTCTCGAAATGGCAAACCGTAATGCACACCTCCTTGTTCAGGATTATACCCAGAGGGATAGTGGTATATGGTGTTCGCGAGCGCACCTCCTTGACATAAGGGATACGCAGGATAATGAGCATCCAGCCGTCGTCGAACTCATAGCGGGCTCGCTCGTCGGTATCTGCGATGTCACCGATAAAATAGTCAGGGATATGCAGCTCTTCCTGCAGGAAATGGGCATCGTCCTGTGTCGGGCAGGTGACCTGTACCCAGCAGCCCGGCTGCCATTGGTCCAGCGTGTGCAGACCGTTTTTTGTGTTCCAGTATGTTCGCATCTGGCGGTTCCTCCATGCTTTTTTCAGGGAAGCGGGAGCCGCACATCTGCTGCTAACTCCGCCCCCTTAGAATTGATAATTCTCCGGGTGATAATCGTCCATTTACTTTTGTTGTATGGTTTAGCGGCGGCAAAGGTACAATTTATAATGTAAAATGTAAAATGTTAAGGAGAAAAAATGAGTGAAAAGAGAAAAAATTATGCATTATGAATTAAGAATTATGAATTAATTGTACCTTTGCACCCGCAAACTCAAAAACTATAAACCGCTCTACCCCCCATATCCCCCCTCCCTTGGGAGGGGACGGGGGTGGACCCTAAACAATAAATATTATGGCAAAGAAAGCTCTACTGATGATCCTCGACGGATGGGGCATCGGAAACAAAGGAAAAGGCGATGTCATCTACCAGACGCCCACGCCTTACATGGACTATCTCAACAAGACCTACCCTAACAGCCAGCTCCAGGCCAGCGGCGAGAACGTAGGCCTGCCCGACGGACAGATGGGTAACTCCGAAGTAGGACACCTCAACATCGGCGCCGGACGCGTCGTCTATCAGGACCTCGTGAAGATCAACCGCGCCTGCAAGGACGGTTCAATCCTTGAGAACCCCGAGATCCAAAGCGCATTCAACTACGCCGTGCGCGAAGGCAAAGCCGTGCACTTCATGGGCCTCACCTCCGACGGCGGCGTGCACTCCAGCCTCGAACACCTCTTCAAGCTCTGCGACATCTCCAAAGAGTACAAGGTGCAGAAGACATTCATCCACTGCTTCATGGACGGCCGCGACACCGACCCGAAGTCCGGCATCGGTTTCATCCGCCAGCTGCAGGACAAATGCCAGCAGACCGGAGCCGCCATAGCCAGCATCATCGGCCGCTTCTACGCCATGGACCGCGACAAGCGCTGGGAACGCGTCAAGATTGCCTACGACCTGCTCATCTCCGGCGAAGGCTATCAGGCCAAGGACTTGATTGAGGCCATGGAACTCAGCTACGCCGACGGCGTCACCGACGAGTTCATCAAACCCATCAACAACGCCAACATCGACGGCACCATCAAGGAGGGCGACGTCATCATCTTCTTCAACTACCGCAACGACCGCGCCAAGGAGCTAACCATAGTCCTCACTCAGCAGGATATGCCCGAGCAGGGAATGAAGACTATCCCCGGCCTGCAGTACTACTGCATGACCCCCTACGACGCATCGTTCAAGGGCGTGCACATCCTCTTCCCCAAGGAGAACGTGGAGAACACCCTCGGCGAGTACATCAGCAATCAGGGACTCAAGCAGCTCCACACAGCCGAGACCGAGAAGTACGCACACGTCACCTTCTTTTTCAACGGCGGACGCGAGCAGCCCTACGAGGGCGAAGACCGCATCCTCGTGGCCAGTCCCAAGGTAGCCACCTACGACCTCAAGCCCGAGATGTCTGCCTACGAGGTCAAGGACAAGCTCGTCGCTGCCATCAAGGAGGACAAGTACGACTTCATCGTCATCAACTTCGCCAACGGCGACATGGTGGGCCACACCGGAGTCTATGAGGCCATCGAGAAAGCAGTCGTGGCCGTTGATGCCTGCGTCAAGGAAGTAGTGGAGACCGCCAAGGCCATGGGCGACTACGAGGTCATCATCATCGCCGACCACGGCAACGCCGACAACGCCATCAACCCCGACGGCACACCCAACACCGCCCACAGCCTCAACCCCGTTCCCTTCATCTACGTCACAGAGAACACTCAGGCCAAGGTCGAGAACGGCATCCTTGCCGACGTGGCTCCCTCTATCCTCCACATCATGGGCCTCAAGCAGCCCAAGGACATGACAGGCCACTGCCTCATCAAGGACTAATGCCCCCTGCCCCCGGTGGGGGTGGACAGTTGATAGTTGATAGTTGACAAGTTGACAAGTTGACATTTAAAAAAGCGGGAGCGCTCTTATATGAGTGTTCCCGTTTTTTTGTTGGCCGCAAATTTGCATAATTCAGGAAAAAGTTGTATCTTTGCAGCGTTAAAAGATACGTTTTCCGCCATACTTCAAGTTGTAGCTAAAGAGCAGAAAAACGATAAAACCAAGCCACGGATTTAATAATCCACGCCGAGGATTATTAAATCCAGGCCGAGAATCCAACAAACCACGCCGAGAATTTCAATTTGCAACGACTACAAAAGGATTGTGTCCCAAGGTCTAACACATTTTCCACCTTGGCCTAAAGGGTTGTTATCCTTCATATAACAACGCACAGCCTGCAACATAATTTGATCTTTAATGCCACAAAGCAGCCAATAATGCTTCTGGTTATTATATAATCAGGGCGGCTCAATTGATGGGCCGCCCTGAAATGTTTATGTAGTTATTGAGTGAGATTACTTAACCAGGAGTTTGGTTGCGGTGCCATCGGCTTTGATTACAACCCACTTACCATCATTATCCTTGCCTTCACGCTTCAGAACGCCAAGCTTTTGTAAAGCTGAAAGGTCTCGTTCGATGGTGCGTTGGCTCACCGACAAAGTCTCCGACATTTGTTTGCCGGTGATTGTCGGAGACTCTTTGATGAGATTGAGGATTTTCTGCTGACGCTCAGTGAGTTTCGTCTCCGACATGGTCTCCGACATTTTGTGTATCGGAGGAGGCGAAGATAACGGTCTGGAATTGGGTCGGAGTAGATTTGAAGACTGGTTTCAGTTCGTCCTTATAACCTTCCAAGGCTTTGGTCTCATTACAGATGCGTGTGAGTCCACTACCACGCTTTTCCATATAATCCAATTGAGCCATTACGTTTGCAAGAATGGGATTGCGCCTTTCAGAAGACACATCAGCAATATCCAAATTCTGTATCAACAATCCATTATACATGCCTCCAGGAGACGTTACAGTGAGACGGTCATCATAGATGTCAAGATGAACTTCACTACCCATCACGGTGTAGTCACGATGGATGAAATGGTTTACCATTGCTTCAAGAACTGCTCGTTCGGCATACTCGGGTTTGTTCTTCCGTCCATCAGGCAATTTCTCCCAGCCTCTCTTGGTGTTTGACTTCACAAAGTTCATGGCTTCACGGAGCAACATGAGGACATTGCCTGTAAACTCTGCATCATTGATGGCATCACCCTTTTCCTTACCATCCCATCGTGTACAATAGAGACGTGATTGCCATAAAGGACAATCATCGGCGAACAATGCACCAGCATTCGTTAGGTTCCCTGTACCTGTTACCAGCCCAAACGACAAAAGGTATTTCTTGTCCCATTCCTGATTGGTGCGCTTTTTGAACGTGTTGGCCAGAATGGTAAAAGAGTAGTCCTCTGCTTTATAATCAGTATGAAGGGAGTCGTATGTTTTGTTTGAGCCTTTCAGTACCAAGCGTACCATTTGCTCTGCCGTAGCAGGAAGGCTCTCATCAGGCTATGCGCTGACCATCACCAACGTAGTAATATGGTGTATAATGTCCTGAATTGACTTTGAGATGCAAGATGCGCAAGCCATCCATATCATGCGGAATCATTTCCACCTCTGGCAGGGGATCCATGTAATCGCGAATCTTGCTACTGATAGTCTCACAAATATGCTGCACGTCATCAAGACCTTTGACGATCCCATCATTATCAATGCCGAAGAAAAGGGAACCACCCAAGCCATTGGCAAAAGCACTTACGCTCTTCAGCCAGCTCTTAGGTTTCTTCTCTTCAAGCATCACCTTGAAGTCGTATGCTGTACATTCAGCTATCAGAGTCTTTAATTCCATTTTATATGAATTCTCTTTTACCTTGCAAAGGTACTCATTTTTATCGAAAGGCGAGCATTTATTTAGCGTTTCACGAATAATTTAAGCAAATTTAGTCTAAAACAAGGCTGTGGTATAACAAAAAGAAACGATTTGTGCTGAGAAATGACTACCTTTGTACCCACGAATCAGGAAATTGGCGAATATGATACCAAACAAGCACTTCAATTCTACAAGGAGAAAATGGACCTAGAGTTCTTCGACGAGCGAAGTGGCAAGCTGATCACCTACGGGAGTGCATGGAGAGATGTGCATGATGGAGTGTAAGAGCATACAGACAGAGAGCGAAGGTGTGGAGCTGTAAGCAAATAGAGGAATAAGCACATGATCGGATTGGCTGATATAGGGAACGACATAAGAAACAAAAGAATACGGTGGGGGATTGGCGCAAAAACAATGGCTAATCATTCACATGCAAAGAAAAAAAGCAGATGCAATGAAAAAAGTTGCCATTTAGCGTAGCATTTTCTCGCTTTTGGTGTATAATAGAGTAGAAGGTCACGAAAGTAACAGATGAACAAACAAGATTTCATATCCTTGGTACCAGACTTGCGGTGCGCTGCCGTAGGTGCAGCGCTTGCCATTCTTGATGACTGTGAGGAGGCTGAGGACGTGGCACAGGAAACGATGCTTAGGATGTGGGAGAATGTCGAAAGGTTAGACGATGACGCAAGGCGAGCGAAAGCCTTTGCCGCTGTGACGGCACGGAATTTGGCACAAAACCGCCTCCGTCAGAAGCGACGATGGCCTATTCTGAGGTTGCTCAGTCGACACGACTGCGAGACAAGCGAAACACCGCTGCGCCGTATGGAGGCTTCTGATGCCGACTCTGCTTTCAGCCAAGCCTTGCAGCAGCTGCCCATAGTGTGGCGACGAGTGCTCCAGATGCGCAATATTGAGGACATGAGTTTCGCAGAGATTGCCGCAGTGCTCGGCACATCAGAATCGTCTGTGCGCGGACTGCTTTCGAAAGCACGAACAAGAATGGTGGAACTAATCAATCAGCAGATAAGATGACAGACAGACATGACATACAACGAATGCTCGACCGGTTTATGGCCGGTACGACAACGGAGGCGGAAGAGCGGCTATTGACCGACTACTTCTGTGAGGCAGTAGATTTGCCCGCAGAGTGGGAAGCATACGCTGTGATGTTCCGAGGATTCCGTCAGCAGGCCGCCTCTTCTAATCATCATGCTAAAATAGTGCCCATGAAGCGTTGGCTTTCCGTTGCTGCTTCGGTGTTGGTGATTTTCGGTCTTAGTTGGTATTTTCTCAGATTATTGAGGCCGAAGGCAGACATCCCGGCCGGGGCAGCGAAGCCAGTGGCAGTAGTTACGCCAAAGGCTGAACTGACCAATGTGGAACTGCCTGAAATGGATACGGAGGTTGAGCAGAAATCGGAACCACAGAAATCCAAAAGAAAGAGGACTGTGAAAAAGGTGGAGCGGCTTGTTGCCGTAGCCGATGAACCATCCGAACCGTCTCTACTCGACATCGACATGGAGGCGGTGCAGCAGCAGGGAGAAGACCTGCGCCTGGCGATGGCAATTATGAATCAGGAATTATTAGAAACAAATTAAGGTTATGAGACGAATACTGAGTTTTATCCTGCTTGTCAGCTGCGCAATAGGCGTTGCGGCACAAGACGCACAATTGGATGACCTGATGAAGCACTTGGCAGAACGGGGCGTCAGGATGTCGGTGTCACGCATCAACGACAAATTTCACCTGTCACGCCGCTATAATGTGACTTTCGACAACGACCTTTCCATGGCAGATAGCATCTGTACGGTACTTGACCGCATGGCCCGTTACGCCGTGGAGTCCTACCGCTATGAGAGCCACCGTAACGGCAACGACACCATCACCTACAGCATCGCCATGCGCGGCTACGGCATAAAGGATGACTATGTGTTGGACTTGGCTCGCGTGGAAGACCCATCCAGCAGCTGGACCAACGACTACAGCGACTTCCGCAAGACGCATAGCTATCTCTATCCCAACCCCTACATGCAGCAGGAAAGGCGCTTCTTCGAACTGCTTGGAGGTAATAACCGCAAGATGTACTTCGGTGCTCGCGAAGCCGTGATGTTTGACTATGTCCAGGGGCGTGGTAACATCATCGCCATGACGACGCAGGTGAACGAGGCACAGGGCATGTACTATCACTTCGACATTTCGCCATTAGACAGTCTGCTCAATGGTATCGCTGACAGTCGCCCTGTCCACTATTCCCATGCCTCTGGTGCGCCCATCCTCATTAGTGACACCTATTACTTTACCGACTACTTGTTGCCGAAGACGAAGGGCAAGAGCGAATCGCTGGGCACACTCTACGTTGTCAACGATGGCGGTGACTTATACCACCGTTTGCTCAATGCCGCCAAGCATCACTTGGACACGAACCCCACACAATGTTGTGTGTTGGAGTACACCAATCGCCACTTCAAGCTGAGCGGCATTAAGAACACCACCAAGTATCGCGTCAACGACATCGCTGAATCGGCCTTTCTCATGGCCGACCTCGACAAGGATGGCAAACTCTATATTCTGCGCCTCGATGTTGACGGAGAATATTGGATACCAAGGAACTGGAAACAACGAATTAAATAAATTAATAAAAACAACAAAATGAAAAGATTATCAACCCTCATCGCTTGCTTAGCGATAGCTACGGCAAGCACTCTCGCTCAGAGCGAAAACCCTCGCGGACTCTACAAACTACAGCGTCTTGGCTACGAGAACGGACAGCCAGACCACTTGCCCGAGATGACGCAGTACAAATACAGTACCGACTACGTTCCCATGACCCTGATGGTGATGAAGAACACACCGATGGACTATGTCTACGTCATGCGAATGGACGAGCCACACCCCTACAATTTCACCGGCAACATAGCTGTGGGACAGGATGGTTATGGCACCCGTATCTACGACTCAGACAGCGAACACTTCACGTTGAAATGGTACAACACCGTGCGGCCCAACGAAGGCAAGGTGTTCCCGATGAACGAGTTTATCATCGAGTACTATGACCGCCGTGACATGGAGCAGCAGATGCAACGCTCCATTGAAATGCTTGAGATGAAACACCAGCAACCCAAGCACCGCTTTGCCGGCTGCTGGCGTATGATGGGCAACTACACTACGATGGACGGCGAGCGCATGCTGATGAAGCCCAACTCCGACCTCTTCAAGGTCTACGGCGAGAAGGACGTCACCTTCCTTTTCTGTCAGGGCGACCGTCTCAACGGTGCCACCGTCTACTACAAGCCACTCGTTGTTAAGGGCGAAGTTAGCATCAAGGAGGGTGACAACAATGAGTGTGCCATCACATGGCGGAACGCCGACTCGTTCGTCCTAAAATTCGATCGCGGTGACGGCACCATTGTCGAGGAACTTTGGAAACGCTCTGGTATGCCCCAGGTTTTCCAGAAGCTCTTTGGCACTGATGTGCCTATTGCCAATTGGCAGGCCCCTGCTGCCTTCTGAAACAATCACCATAAGCTATACGGTGTATCGAAAAAAACAGGGCAGGAAGTTTGGAACTTCCTCCCTTTTTTCGTAACTTTTGCAACAATTTTATCCAAAAGTCGGATCAGTGGCTCACACTGAAAAAAACCTACACCAATAAAACACGTTGTTTCTATGATGTGTCCTTCGCCTCCGCCCAGTACAAATGGAAGCGCCTCGTCCTCCGCCTCGAACTCGACAACCTCCTGAACCAGCGCCACTACGCCTACACCATCTTCAACGGCATCAACACCTACACCTACGACTACACCCTCTGCGGCCGCACCGCCCTGCTCAGGGCAACGTTTAAGTTATAAGACAGTTAAAACAGTTAGTAAATAGTAAATAAAAGAAGATCAGTTAAACAAACAAAGTAATTTTTGTTCAAAAGTCCTATAGGCACCTAAGGAGGGTGTGTCAAAATAGGCACATCCTCTTTTTTTTTCGCAAAGCCCCGACTTTCTCAAGCCAGGGCTTTGTTATGTCGCAAAAATGTTGTACCTTTACGACAGAATTCAAAAGTTATGCAAAAGTACCACTTTCGTCCGTATTCACCAAACCAAATGGTGCTTTTTCCGCAAAGAATCGACAAAGATATTGCGGAAGAGGATCCCGTCCGCCTTGTCAGCGGCATTGTAGAGAGCCTTGATCTGAGTAGTTTCCGCAAGCTCTACAAGGAGCGTGGCCGCAGTCCGTATGATCCTAAGATGCTCCTTAAGGTCATCATCTACGCCTATATGAACAACATCTACTCCTGTCGTAAGATAGAGCGGAGCCTGAAGCGCGACGTCCATTTCATTTGGCTGGCTGGCTATGAGCAGCCGGACTTCATCACCATCAACCGCTTCCGCAATCGTGTCAAGCATGAGATTAACAACGTGTTCACCCAGCTGGTCCTTTTACTTAATGCAAAGGGGCTGGTAACACTTGACGTGGAATACATAGATGGGACCAAGATTGAGTCTAAGGCAAACAAGTACACTTTTGTCTGGCGCAAGACAGTGGAGAAGAACCGCGCGAAGCTGCTGGAGAAGATACGTGTATTGCTCTCACAGGTGGATGATGCCATTGCACAGGATAAGGCGGAGGAGGAGGCGGTCAGTTTCACTCCTGAGACGCTGACGGAGATTGCCACAGAGCTGCGTGATGCCCTGGCGGAACAGCCTGCTTCTAAAAGTAAGGAAGGAAAGAAGGCATTGCGGAAGAAGCAAAAACAAGTAAGGCATCTGGAGGAGATGGCAGACAAGCTCTCAGAATATAACAGCCACTTGGAGACGCTGGGAGAGCGCAACTCCTACAGCAAGACCGACAAGGAAGCGACCTTCATGCGCATGAAGGAGGATGCGATGAACAACGGGCAGACCAAGCCCGGCTACAACCTGCAGACAGGTACGGAGAACCAGTTCATTACCGACTTCGGATTCTTCCCCAATCCAACCGACACGCTTACAATGATTCCCTTCCTCTCCTCATTCTCTATGCGTTATGACCGCCAGCCCAAGGAGGTCTGTGCCGATGCAGGCTACGGTAGCGAGGAGAACTATGCATACATGGAGGCCAACGGCACAGAGGCATACGTCAAGTACAACTACTTCCACAAGGAGCAGAAACGTGCCTTCAAGAACGACATCTTCCGCATCGAGAACCTGTATTATAATCAGGATGAAGACTACTTCGTCTGTCCGATGGGGCAGCACATGACAAGGGCCGGCACACGCCATGACAAGACAGGCAGCGGCTACAGGACGGAGAGTGCCGTCTATCGGGAGCAAAGGTGCGAGGGATGCCCGCTCAGATGGGGATGCTACAAGAAAAAACGAGGTGACAGGGAGATAGAGGTCAACCACCGCCTGATGGAATACAAGCGGAAAGCCAGGGAGAGGCTGACATCGGAGAGAGGACAGGAGCACAGATCCAGGCGACCGACAGAACCGGAGGCTGTATTCGGACAGATGAAATACAATATGCAATACAAACGCTTCCGCCATTTCGGTAAAGACAAGGTCACTATGGACTTTGCCTTCTTCGCCATTGCCTTTGACATCAAGAAAATGGCTGCAAAAAGGCGAGAAATGCCCAATAAGCAGCATCGTAATGACATCTTGGAGCCTATATACAGAATTGATGCGGCCAAATGCCGCCGCATCAGCATCACAGGGCGTCTTTTCACGAAAATAGCCGCATAGGAAGAAATGCTCTCCTATGCAGCGATTGGGATGCAAAAAAAGAGGATGTGCCTATTTTGACACACCCTCTTTTTCCACAGTACTTCGAGATAATACTTATTGAGTCCAATGGAAATACACATAGAAGGCAATCTCCAATACAATCGTTATAATTGACAGGAGGGAAAGGGAGCCGACAATGTAGAACAGTTTTGTGGAAATCCATACGCCTTCTATGCTCCTAAAGATGTACGGAAACCTATGGGCTTTGCTTTTGCGATAACACTTTCTCTCTAATATACAGAGTTGTTTGTGTTCGCAGAGCTATCAAGAAATAGCATCTACGACAGGCTTGCCTTGAAGTGGAATCCTCCAATCAAACGACGTGGAGATGGGGTATTAGGCTACCCACTACTTGAAAAATGTGGCATCGGCAAGCCGATTTCTCGGCACGCTGCTCTGGTGTGACAGGGCGGTGTCTGTTCTCTCTCTGCTGAGTTGGTCTGTTCTGTAGGTTGGATTCCATCCTTCGTTTTCTCGCCATGGCATAGCAAACAAGTTTTCTCTGCTCATGGCTTAACGAAAACGTTCAGCAGTAACGCCTTCATGCCCGACACTTCATCCCGAAGTTCGGCAACGACCTGCGGAAGGTCATTGAACGTGATTTGATTATTTGTCATTTTACAACACGACCCTTTAGTGGAATCGTGCTGCAAAGGAACCCCGTTACGAATCGGAGGGCAAGCCACTTTTAAATAACGGGTGCATCACGAAACAATCACGCAGTTGAGCCCCGTTTTTGGCTGTTATTCGTGGATAAAACAAGATTTTTTGAGCGATTATAGCGACTGATAATATGTGGGATCAATGCACAATAACTGGGATTGGACGGTTTCTTTTGAATTTATAGACTATAATCTGTTGCTCAGAATCCGTTCAGATGTTTATAATGAGTCTGAAAATTGTCACATATTGCTCTGCTTTAGGGTATATAGCGATAAAAATAATTAAAAATTGACCCAACTGGCGCAAAAATATTTGCACGAGTTGCTTTTATTTAGTATATTTGCAACAGATTTAAGTGATACTGACGCAAAAATATTTGCACGAGTTATGATTATAGACAGTTTTATCATTGAGGGATTTTCAAACATTGAGCATATACGTTTAGATGTAGGAGAGATAAATGCCCTCATCGCCCCTAACGGTTATGGCAAGAGTAACGTTCTCAGTGCCATCAGTTTTGGTTTGATGTATCTGAATGCTAATGAAGAAACAAAAGGTCAGATGCTTCAAAGCCGCTTTCTCCCCATTAATGTCTCCATCAAGGAAAAGAAGTTCCACTTTGAGATTCTTGGCAGATTACAGCGTGATGGACGTACAGAACTCGTGCAGTATGGCTATGAATGCCAATGGGCAGAGGGCGCGATTCCTGGCTATGTGCTTTCGGAGTGGTTAAAGATTAAGACCGAGGGTGAGCAACGCTATCGACAAATGATAAACAGACAGGACGGCTACTACTCTATGATCGTTCCGTCGGCTATGGGGCGCTGTAACAAACCTTTTGCCGCCACCCCTAAACAACTATCCTTGCCAATGATAGCCAACGGTGGATTGTTTCTGTCGGACTTAGCCAAGGAAATATGTAGCATAAGCATCCCGAACCTGCAGACTTTGGATAACCCCGAATCATACTTCTCCATAGACGGGGGCAACGGAATCGCCATGCTCGGTGGCATGACTCTAAGCGAATATATCTATCGGATGAAGGAGACGGATGCTGATAGTTTCAGCATCTTGTCAGATGGTATTAAGCAGCTGATTTCTGGCGTGGTGTCATTCGAACCAGATGAAATAACATTGAGTGACGGACGCAGCAAAGTCTATGATATAAGAATACAGGAGGAATTTAATTCACAGCCCACCAGTATCCGGTTGTTGTCAAGCGGTAGCAAGCGTATGATCTTCTTATTCACATTGTGTATGGCTGCTCAGAAGCAAGACATACCAATGATTATGGTCGAGGAACCAGAAAACTCCGTCCATCCAAAGCTGATGGAGAATCTTCTTCTTACCATACAGGCATATGCATCAAATACCAAAATACTGATGACGAGTCACTCGCCCTATCTGATGCGCTATATGCAGCCAGAGCAAATGTTTTTCGGTCTTCCCATGCATGACGGACTGGCTCATTTTGCGAAGGTTAATCCATCTAAGTTGAAATATCTGTACAGATATGCTGGCGACATGGAACTGACCTTTGGAGAGTTCATGTTTGACTTCATGCTCGACATGGAGAATAACAGCAAGAAGCTAACATCTTTCTTCAAATAAAACATGGCGATGGCGAAAATAAAAGAGACGAATTGCCCAAGCGAAGGCGAAAAAAGAGAAAAGAGAGATTTAAAGAGAAAAAATAAAGCCCCTCACTTAAACTCCTTAAACTATTAACAACGGATTACACGGATTCAACGGATTTAGCTCTGAAACGAATAGGAATAATCAGAATAATTTGCCCCACGAATAATAATAATTTATGGATTAGATTATTCATATTATTCACATTTGTTTCGGATTAAACGAAAACAACATGCAACAATAAACAAGAATTTTTGCGGATTCTTGCGGATTCTTTTCCAAAGTATGGCGTTAATTATTCAGGGCGGCTCAAATGATGGGCTGCCCTGAAATGTTTATGTAGTTATTGAGTGAGGCTACTTTGTGGTCATCACCAAGCGGGTGGGTTTGAAGCCTTCGCCGGTGGCGGTGAGGGTCACTTTGCCCGGGGTGCGGCCGGAACGGAGGATCACGAGGCAGCGGCCGTCGTAGAGGCGGCGGTGGTTGGTGAAGGTGAGCTCGTCGCTGTAGTGGTCGCCGCTGCTGACTGCAATAATCTCAGCCGGGCCGTCAACAGAGAAGGTGATGTCGGTGTTGGCAGAAGGCACAACGCGGCCTTTGCTGTCGGTGGCGGTGACGACGATGTGCTGGAGGTCGCGACCGTCGGCTAACCAGGGGATTGACGGCCCCCCTGGGATTGACGGCCCCCCTGCCCCCCGGAGGGGGGAGTTGACAGTTGACTGTTGACCTTCGACCTTAGACTGTTGACCTTTGTCTGTTGAGGAAGTGAGGTCGGGTTGTAGGCTGAGTTTCTTTGCGGGACCGGCGGTCTCGACGCGGTGGCGGGCAACGATTTTGCCGCCGCTGCGGGCGATGGCCTCTATGTAGCCTTTGTGATAATCGACTTTGTCCCAACGAATCTGGTTGCGTACCTTCGGGTTGGAAAGTTCGTTCTGTTTCTTGCCGAGACTCTTGCCGTTGACGACCAGCTCCACCTCATCGGCGTTGGTGTAGGTGGTGATGCTGAGTTGTTCACCTTCGGTGCGGGTCCAGTGGTCTGTGAGGCGGCGGATTTTCTGCTTCACGCCGTTCCACTCGATGTCCTGACTCTGCTCCTGGACGCAGATGTGGACAACGGGCTCGTCGGAGAAGATAGACTTGGCGAGATAGGCGTTGGGTTTCGTGGAGAGGTCTATATAGAAGACACCCTGAGCCCACCCTTTGGCAGGCCAGCCCTGACTCTCGCCCAGATAGTCGATGGCTCCCCAGTAGGCAAGACCGATGACTTTATTCAGGTCCATCTCATAGTAGTTGGGTCCCATGGCAGCTGTGGTGGCCTCGCTCTGGTAGAACTTCATCCACGGGAAGCGGCGCCCGTCGCCCGGGAAGTACATATAACGATAGTTATAAGCGGCGATGTCGGTCTCCATCACAAGCGGGGCCGGCAGGGAGTCGGTCTCCTGACTGCGTCCGCGCGGATGCATAGCCACGGTGATCGGGCGTGTCTGGTCGTAGCGTTGGAGCAGCGCCTTCTGCAGACGGTAAGGCGTCACGCCCCAGTCTGCATAAGGAATAGCCCAATAGGTCTGTAGCTCATTGCCGAGACTCCACATAACCACACACGGGTGGTTGCGGTCGCGACGAATCCACTCAGGGACGTCATGTTGCCAAAGCTCTGTCCAGGAGACGCGGTCGCCGGCAAACTGCTTTAACCACTTGTCATATAGTTCATCTACGACGAGGATTCCGTATTTGTCGCAGAGGTCGAGCAGGTCGTCTGAATAGGGGTTGTGGCTGGTACGGATATGGTTGAAGCCAAAGTCCTTGAGCAGTTTGACACGCTTTTCTATGGCTCGAGGATATGCGGCTGCACCGAGCGCTCCAAGGGTGTGGTGGTTTGCTATGCCCTTGAGGATTACTTTCTTGCCGTTCAGCTTGAAGCCGAAGTCGGGGCCGTATTCTATGGTGCGCACGCCGAAAGTGCTCCGGACACAGTCGGCCACCTCACCCTTACTATATACAGACACCTCGGCGGTGTAGAGATACGGGTCGTCGAGATCCCAGAGATGAGCGTTGGGAATCTGGATGTCAGTAAGCTGGTATTCGCGACTGCGCTGGTTTGCGCGGAATGTCTCATAGCAATTCTTCTCCGCAACGACGCGCCCTTCACGGTCGAGAATACGGATGCCGAAGGTCAGGTCTTTCGGAGCCGGGCCAAGACAGGTTACGTCGGCTTGGATGGATACGAGGCCCCTCTCCGACTCCCCCCGTTGGGGGGAGAGGGATTGACCATTGACCATTGACCATTGACCATTATTGGTGGTAATCTTCAGGGGGTGGCGGTTGAAATAGACCATGGGGTGAGTGGTGACAAGATGCACGTCGCGATAGAGGCCGCCGCCCGTGTACCAACGTGACGAGTTGGCATAGCGGGTGTCTGCCCGCACCGCAATCACATTCGGTTGACCGAATTTTATCATCTTCGTTATGTCAGCCTCGAAGCCGAGGTATCCGTAATCGGTCTTGCCTATGGGCTGGCCGTTGAGCCAGGCATCGCCAACGAGCATAATGCCCTCGAAGTCTATGAGGATACGTCTGCCCTGCCACGAAGCGGGAGGTGTGAAGGTCTTGCGATACCATCCGATGCCCATCTCCTTGAACCCGCGTGAACTGAGGCGGCTGCGGCGGTTCGCTCCCGGGTCGCTGTTGTCCGGCCGTTCGTCATCGCCGGGGACTTCCCAAGGCTGTTCTATCTGGAAATCGTGGGGCAGAGAGAGCACGCGCCATGAGTCGTCTGGTGTCTCGGGCCGTTCGCCACCAATGACATCGCCAGCGTGGAAGCGCCAGTCGAAGTTAATGACGGAGTCAGTGCGGAGGGGTTGGGCAGAACATACAATACAAAAGAAAGAAAAGAGCAGAAAAAGAACAAGCCCCTCTCTAACTCCCCCCGTAGGGGGGAGAACTGCTGCGCGCAGATTGGATAATAATGATTTAATCATAGAATTAATTTACGATTTGACGATTTCTTGAAGTGTCAAGCGCGTAGCGAGTCCAAATTACTATTTATTTACGATTGAGCTTATTTACGATTTAGGCTGCGCGCTGCTTAGGATTTTTCACATATAATTATCATTCATTTTCCATTAATTTCTCATTAATTATATTTGTGATAATTCGTGTTCGTTTATTGATAGCATCTCTTGTCCTCATATTGCTCCCTCCCTTTAGGGCGACTGGGGTCTTTAGAGAAGCCACTGAATGTGGCTTCGGCCCCACAAAGGGGAGCAAGTCACCACTTGCGACAGAGGGCCGGCGGGGGGAGAGTCCGTTTGGGGGGTGGGTCCTCCTTCACATGCAAAAAGAGCATTGGCGTGTTCCGTCAATGCCCTTTTGCAATTGTCTAACCTTGTAGCGGGGGCGGGGCTTGAACCCGCGACCTTCGGATTATGAATCCGACGCTCTAACCAGCTGAGCTACCCCGCCAGCCTTGCGGCTCAGGGGCCTCAAAGAGCCCCCTTGCGGTTTTGCGGGTGCAAAGGTAAGCGATTTTTTCGGAACTGCCAAACAAAACGGGGAAAAACTTACCAGATATCCTCGCTTTCGTTTGGATTATCATAGACTTCCTTGGCGACGTACTCGAAGTAGTCCATGAAGAACTCCTTCTTCTTGTCCTTCAATACGCTCTTGAAACGGATATAATAGTTCTTGTTTGCTTCGAGGTGCTGACTGACCATCACACGGCGGGTGGTGAACTCGGCGTGTCTTACGGACTTGCCGCCGAACTGGTTACTCCATGAGTTCGGAGCCTTCATGAAACCGATGGCACGCATCCGCTTGTTTACCTCGTCGTCGTACTCCTGATCGTTGGTGTCGTCCTCCCAGCCCACGCCGGACTCTTGGGTTACACCGACCAGTCGGCGATAGACACCGCCCATGCGCAGATCCATAGGAATGCCGACAGCCGGCATATTATCCTTAGACGCGCCGAAATAGACCTGAGCCATAGAACGCCACTGGGTACCAGAGGCAACGCCGAAACGAATCTCATATTGGCCCGACTTGGGCACTGGCGGCAACTTGATAGTGAAGTCATATTGACCGATGATATTGAACTCGTCTCCCTGCAGATTGTACCAATTGCATAAGTAGCCCGGCAGGTAATAGAACTCTGTGCCCTCGGCGATATCAACATTGTTGATGTACTGATAGTTGTCCGGGAAACCACGGCAGTTGGTCGCGCCCGTGGGGAAGTAAGAGCGGTTGGAACGGATGCCGTTGGTCATTATCTCGGGCATAATACAGCCCACATCTATGCGTACGCGCTGGTTCATCATCTGAGTGCAGACATTCTCGGTGCAGACCAGGAGTTTGTTTATGGGATAGATGATGCCATTGAGGATGCTGGTGTTATCCACATTCAGCTCAAGCGGATTGAGAATCTCGATTCCCTCGTTCTCAGTCGGGGTGGTGGCTGCGCCGCGAATCTCAAAGAAGTCACCACACTCGTGGTAGTCGTTCTTGTTCTCGTTCTCTGGTGAGAAGCGTCCGCGCCCGTTTTGCAGAATTGGGAAGCGGTTCAGGTATATGCCGTTGCTCTCGCGGCTCTCGTAGGTCTTCAGCAGACGCGGGACGCCAAGCGTCTGGTAATAGTCCATTATGGGAATCGTGGGAACCTGACTTGTGCCATAAGTATAACCCAACTCGTTGTAGTGGATTACCAGCTTGTCACGCCCGATACGCTGCGGCAGCACGTGATAGGTGGTGAACTGGTTTATGATGTTCAGCGGATTCTGGTAGTCGTCATCGTAGGTCGTCCCCACGACATTCCCGAACACATCCAGTCCTTCGAGATATGCCTTCACGTCCTCGACCGTGATGTCTTCCACTCTGGCCTTTCCGGGGATTGCGCTGAGCCAGAAGTCATCGGTCTCCGCAAAGATGGTGAAGCCGAAATAGCGGTGCTCCGGCATCGTTCCTACCTGACCGAATGTGTTATGTACGGGCAGGTCTAACACCTGCTTAGTCAGGTACATCCGTTCCCAAGTGTCATCGCGATAAGCGCTGAGGGTGTCCTGCAGTCCGCAGGCCAGCAGCAGTTTGGACATCACCATATAACCGCTGCCCGGAGTGGTGGCCCACGTCTCTATGAAGTCCGAGATGCGGTCGTTACTCGGGGCAATCACCGCTTCCATCTGATGCACATATCCGTTGATTACCTCGATATCTCGGTTGCGAAGGGATATCGGATATAAACCATTGATACGAATAATATCGGAATTTATGCTGTCGCGGGAGACGGACAGGGGACGGTCGTTCATGTTGGAGATGTCGAATTCCTCATTCTCTTTCGGAGGGAAGTTCGCCGTGGCATAGGATACCTGGTCGCCACCGTCAATGATGCTGTTGAAGACGATGACCCTGCGGATAGAATCCTCGTCGTTGGTGTTCTTGAATCCCTTCCACGAAGGCTCAGTCAGAATGCCCTTACGGTAAAGGGTGTCAAGATAAAGCTGGATGGCGTCGTTGCTCGGGGCAAAGACTGTGAAATGGCCACGGGCAGAGAGACGGCTTGACATCAACGACTCTGAATAGTCGCTCACTTTGGTCTCACCGAGCAGACGCAGATAGTCGCTGAATATGCTGTCGTTAGCCTGCAGATAACTCAGCACAGTCTGGTCTGTAAAGGTATAGCGGTTAGATACATCTATATCTTCCTTGCAGCTTGCAAGGCAGCCACATGCTATCAACACGATGGCGCAGAGGCGAAAGAAACTCGTACGCATAATAGATGGTTTATAAGGGATTTGTCTGCAAAAGTATGCCTTTTTATTTATTCCGCCAACAAAAAAGGCTTATTTTTACGAAATAGAACAAAAAAAGCCTCTACCACAAAGGGTAAAGGCTTTAAGTTGACGTTTAGATGTGTGCAACGGTTCAGAGGCTGATAGCTCCTGAGGGGCAAGCGTCGGCACAAGTGCCACACTCGGTGCATTCGTCCGGATTGATGGAGTAGATGTCGCCTTCGGAGATAGCTCCAACGGGGCACTCATCAATGCAGGTGCCGCATGCTACACAGTCGTTACTGATTACGTAAGCCATAATTGTCTGTTTTTTAAGGGTTACTCAATACTTTTTGGAGGTGGCAGACAGCTCAATTGTGCCTTTGCCGCTGCAAATGTACCTATTTCTGAGCATCTGCCAAAACTTTTGCGCTCTTTTTTATACCGCAAGTACCTAATTTTAATGAATTGAGGCAATCTGCGGCTCGCGCACACGCACTATTTATTAATGTAAACCTTCTTTCCGTTGACGATATAGACTCCCTTCGGGAGCACAGAGGGCACAGAGGAGACAGAGGACACAGAGACTCGGCGTCCGCTGAGATCATATACTGCGCCAGCCTCATTATGCATTGTGAATTGAGAATTATGAATTTCTTCAATTCCAGTCGGGTTGGAATAGGATATGCTACGCAGGGAAACGCTGGTGGTTGAGCCCATTGTGATATGGAAGACGAAGGCGGCTTTGGCCACTTTGTTGTTCTGGTCTTTGTAGCGGAACAACTGACAGATGGTATATTGGTCGCCGGCACGGCATCGGCCTGGGTACTGACCTATGTAGAAGGTGTTGTTACCGGAAGAGAACTCGGAATAGACTCTTGAGCCAGAGTCTCCATAGCTGATAGCCCGTCCGCTAGCATTGAACCAATGGCCATAGCCATTAGCGGTGCTGCCTGTGCTCTGCTGGCTGATGCGGCCGTTATTGTAGGTAGCGGCGTAGAACATGATCTGGTCCTTCTGAGGTCCGGTGCTGCTCCAAGTCACCATCTTTGTCCTGAGATCTGCGGGAACAATCTGGAAAGCGGTGCCGAGTGTTGCAGCGACCTTACCGCTGATGGCCACCGTGGTGCCAGTATAGGCGTGGGCATCAAGAGCCAGATTGAGATCGTATTCAAAGGTGGCGTCAGCTATGTCACGCCCGTCGAGCGTCGGCTGAGCATAAACAATGGCAGTTGCCTGGTCTATGTCGGTGCCTGTGAAGCTCACCTGATAGGGCCAGAAATCGTCGTTGCGAGTGAGATCCTCGTCCCAGAGATGCTGGAAATACTCGGTCGGAGCGGGCGACACAATCATCCACAGTCTTTGTGTTCCCTCCGGAACAACGGCTTCCACCTCTGCTGAGCGATTTCCTGTGCCCTTGCAATAGACGGAGTCGGCATTCAGATAGACGCGTGTGCCGTCGTCGAGCAGAGCCACATATCCCAGACGGAAGCCTTTACGGGAATCGCGGGCACCATTGTTGGAGGTGTTGTAGGCGTCTGAAGCCCAAGAGCCCCATGAGGTCTCTCCATCCATACAGCGTTTGGCATCGCCTGTGGCGAGTTTTGAGCTTGTGCGAAGCGCCGTAAAGTCGGCCTTGATGGTAGTGCCGGCAGCAGGAACCTCCAAAGGAATAATGTTGAAGCCCGTGCTCTGCGGGCAGCTCCCCATAGCCACCTGATAGGCCCCGTCTTCGGTGAGGACAGCCTCGTAGTTGAAATCACCGATATACGCATTGCGGTAAGGGGCGCAGGCAGCCCAGTCCTGAGTGGCGCAGTGGGCGGCATAGTCGTAGTATTCGCGATAGAGGTCCACGGGCTTCCAGCCTTTCAGCTTCATCAGGCTTTGGTTGAAGTCGCAGCCATCTGTAGTGAAGTCCGATGACTTACGCATCGGGGTGTTCCACACATCAGCCACCGTAGTTATCCCATATTTATCTGCCAGATGGTAGTGGAGCCAATAGCTCTGATAGCGGTGCCACTCGTGAGTGAAGGCATAGTTGTGCGAGTTGCGGAACACGCCCCAGCTCTGCAAATACATCAATTCCGGGAAACTCTGATTGGCCTGCCACTGGGCTGTCTGTTCCCAGATGGTCTGTCCATTGCCGACCTGCAGGTGGAAGCCTGTGCCGATGTTGTTGTTCTCATAGTGATTAACAGCCTCGGCATAACACATATAATGGAACGAATGGCCCACCTCATGTGCCACAGAGTGTCCTACGGGCTTGCTCGTTGCAGGATTGAGCCAAAGGGCAGGTACCATATAGTCGTAACCGCCGCCATAGCAGGTCCAGGTCTCTGTGTGGTTTAGCAGTACCATAATCTTGTACTTGGCCACGTTGCTGGTTTCAGGATCCACGAATCCCAGCGTGTTGATTTCTAAATCATAGAAAGCCTCCAGCTGCTGCTTCATATATGCGAGGTCGAAATAGAAGAAGTTGCTGCTTGGGAGCTTGTCCGGCGCAGTCTTTCCCCAGTATTTATCCCAGAAGATGATGAAGTTGTCTGTCTCCACAGAGCGGCTCTTAGACCACGTGTATTGGTTGTTGGGGTCACTCTCGGCATAGAGCAGAGTGTCCGGATTCCACGGATTGCGCCACTCATTGGGGATATAGACGGTTTTCTCGGCAGCTGCGTTCAGCGTGCAGATGAATAAGAGGGCGAGGCAAGCCCACTTGTGTAATAGGTTGTTTGTGTTCATATTTTGAAATATTTAAATTCGGACTCTCCCCCCGCCCTCCCTGTAGGGAGGGAGCAGAATGAGGAAGATGGATGGTTTTATTGGTCAATTATCAGTTGCCATCGGGCTTGAGGCCTTCGTAGAAGGGGCTTTGCTGCCATCGGAACGACTTCGGGTCGTCCGGTTTGGCAGGATTGAAGGGGATATAGTCTTTACTCAAGGCCTTCAAGAAGGGGAATTCATGTGTACGCATCCCCTCGATTACCAATTTTGCCACCTCGTATGCCCCGTAAGGATTGAAGTGGGTGTTATCAGCTAAAGGCTTTGCCTGACCGGGGAAGGTGTTGGCGGGATAGTGAACAAGGCACTGCTTGCTACCCTCCTCCCCTAACGTCTCGAAGAGAGTACGTGTCATATCGTGCAGTTCTATGACGGGAACCTGCTCCCGGACAGCCACCCATCGCATTGCATCGGGGTAGTCTCCGTGAGTCTCACGTATCTTCCCGTCGGCAAATGAACGTCGCTGGGTCGGGGTGGCGAAGATGATATTCCCCCTGCGGACCCTTACTTCATCGATGAAGGTTTTGAGAGCAGTGGCATAATTATAGTAGGCTCCGGCTCCGGGGAATTTCTGTTTCTGGTCGTTATGCCCGAATTCAGCAATGAGGTAGTCGCCCGGACGCATCATCGAAAGAGCTTTAGCCAAACGACCGACCTGAATGAAGGTACTTGCGCTCTCGCCGCTCTCGCCGAAATTGGCTATGCACACATCTGGGCCGAACCAGCGTGTAATCATCTGGCCCCAAGACGCCCACGGCTCATAGTCCTGATCCACGACTGTGCTGTTGCCACAAAGGAATATGGTTGTGGCTGTGGTGTCTGGCTCGATGTCTATCGTGGCTACGGCGGGTGCTGTGCCGTTTATCTCTATCGTCAGACGGTCGTCCCAATTCAGTTTTGTACGCTCGCGTTCCTTTATCCGGACGCTGTGTTCCTTGTCTATAACGGGTGAGTGCTTATTAACAACGAAAGAAACGGTCTTGTACTCACCTTTGCGCGTAGCCACGTTTTCAGCCATAAGTCGGCGGCTTTCGGCACGGACAGTTGTTTCGGCGGCACGCTTCTTGCTGCCGACAGTTACGGTGACACGGTAATTGCCATCAGGAACACGGAGACTGAAGAACACGGTCTTACCCTCGTCCAGCTTTGCAGGAGACGAAATGAAATCATAACCGTAGTCATGTTCAGCATCGTAGCGGTCAGCAGGCAAGACCTGTGTCCAATGCCCTTGTTTCAGTTTCTCACCAGTCAGCTTGAAATGCCAGCCAGGAGACTGTGCCTGAACACTTACTGCCACAGTTGACAGAAGAACGGCAATTAAGAGGAGGGTACGCGTAGTCTTCATAGGCTTTCAAGCATACGCTTCAGAACGACTTGGGCAGAAATCTCACGGTTGGCAGCTTCGGGTATAACGAGCGAGCGCGGGGACTCGATGACGTCATCCGTAACTATCATATTGCGACGCACGGGCAGGCAATGCAAGAAGGCTGCATTGTTGGTGACAGCCATGTGAGCGGCATCCACAGTCCAGTTCATCATCTTATGATAGTCGTCAAGGACCTTGCCGTAATCCTCCGGGCGGGTAACACCCGGGCAGCTCCAGTTCTTGGCATAGACGAAGTCTGCTCCCTCGAAGGCTTTCATCTGGTCGTATTCCACGCGGGCACTGCCTACGAATTGCGGGTCGAGCTCATAGCCTTCAGGATGGGTAATCACAAAATCAACATCTGCGGCCAGCATCCACTCGGCAAAGGAATTGGGAACAGCCTGCGGAAGAGCCTTGGGGTGAGGCGCCCATGTCATAACGACCTTGGGCTTGGATGCATTGGATGGCTTCCAGTTCTCTTCTATAGTTATTAAATCAGCGAACGCCTGCAGAGGGTGTACAGTTGCACTCTCCATGAAGAATACGGGACGGCCGCTATACTGGATAAACTGGTTGAGGATGCGCTCCTCATAATCGTCTGCGCGGTTCTCAAAACGAGCGAAACTGCGCACTCCGATAATATCACAATAGCTGGCCATAACGGGAATCGCTTCAAGCAGATGCTCGCTCTTGTCTCCGTCCATAATGACACCTCGCTCAGTCTCTAACTTCCACGCGCCCTGGTTCACATCGAGGACAATAACATTCATACCAAGATTCATTGCCGCCTTTTGTGTAGAGAGGCGTGTGCGAAGGGAGTTATTGAAGAATATGAGCAGAGCTGTCTTGTTGTGGCCAAGATTCTGCCACGCAAAGCGGTTACGCTTCACTTCCTGTGCCTCGGCAAGAGCTGCGCTGAGGTCACCGATATCTGTTACATGCTGGAATATCCTCATATAAATCTTATTTTACGATTTTACGATTTACAATTTACAATTTATTTACAATTGAGTTTATTTACGATTATGCGGGCCGTTTATTTTTTCTCTTAATAACTCTCTTTTTTTTCTCTTTTCTCTCCCCCCTCTGGGGGGCAGGGGGCCTTATTTCCTTGTCTGTCCGTTGCCGCGAATGAGCCACTTGTAGGTAGTGATCTCTTCCAAAGCCATCGGGCCGCGGGCGTGCAGCTTCTGCGTACTGATGCCAATCTCGGCTCCCAAACCGAACTGTCCGCCATCGGTGAAACTGGTGGGAGCATTGTGATAGACACAGGCCGCATCCACGCTTTTAAGGAAACGGTCGGCGGCCGCTTTGTCCTCAGTGACTATACTCTCGCTATGTCCGGAGCCGAAGACCCGGATGTGATCGATGGCCTCGTCTAAGGAGCCGACTGTCTTTATGGCCATGCGCAGGGCAAGGAACTCTGTTCCGAAAGAAGCCTCATCGGCACTCTTGATGTTTTCGCCTAATCCATTCAGAACGCCGTAGGCTTCCTCGTCTGCCTCAATAACGACATCCTTCTCTAACAAAGGTCGGCATAAGGCCTGTAGATCTGAGAGACGGTCGCGGTGAACGATAAGACAGTCGAGCGCATTGCAAACGCTGACGCGACGTGTCTTGGCGTTGAGGACTATTGCCTTGGCTTTCTCCAAGTCTGCTGCCTGATCTATGTAACAATGCACAACTCCCGCTCCAGTCTCGATGACAGGAACCCGGGCGTGGTCACGGACGTATGCAATCAGACGACTGCTGCCTCGCGGTATAATGAGATCCACCTGTCCCTGAGCCGCAAGCAGGCGGTCGGTGTCAGCGTGACTGGTCAGTAGCATTACCGTCTCTGTCGGCAGGCCGTGGCGGCGGAGCACCTCATGAATGAGTCCGACTATGGCACGGCAGGACTGTTCGGCATCACTTCCACCCTTGAGGATACAGGCGCTACCCGCCTTCAGGCATAGGGCAAAGCAGTCAAAACAGACGTTGGGACGTGCCTCGAAGATTATACCTATTACGCCAAAAGGAACGCTTACGCGGGTAAGTTCCAAACCGTTAGGCAGAATGCTATGACGCAAGACACGTCCTAACGGTGACGGCAGGTCTGCTACATGGCGCAAGTCGTGGGCAATGTCTCTCAGACGGGTCTCAGTAAGCTGCAGGCGGTCATAGCGCGGGTCACTCTTATCCATACGCTCCAGATCAAGAGCGTTGGCTGAGAGCAGAGCCTCAGTACTGGCCTCGGTTGCAGCTGCGAGGTCAATCAGGATGGAGTTTATGCGGTCTGTACCGGCTTGTGCCAGCATACGACTGGCATCACGCACGACAGCGAAGTCTTTATTCATCTTGGCAGGAAATGGGTAAAGGGAACTTTGTCTGGATTGCACAACACATCTGTGATGATTGCATCGCGCTTTCCATTAGCGATAAACACATGGATTCCGGCGTCAGCGACCTGCTGAGCCGTGTGGTATTTGCTTTGCATTCCGCCCCGTCCGGCTGAAGAACGCTCTGTCTGGATGTATTGCGACAGGTCTGTGCCATGTGCCACTTCACGGATTAGCGTGGAGTCCGGATCAGACGGATGTCCTGAGTATATGCCATCGATATTCGAAAGGATTATCAGTGTGTCGCAGTTAAGCATCTGAGCCACGAGACCACTCAGCTCATCGTTGTCGGTGAACATAAGTTCGGTGACACAGACCGTATCGTTTTCATTTACTATAGGCAGAACTCCATGTCTGAGCATTGCCGTCATACATTGCTGCTGGTTGTCGTACTGTTCTCCCTGCTGGAAGTTCTCCTTCATGGTCAGGACTTGTCCGACATGTATCTCGTGGTCGCGAAACAGTTCGACATAACGTCCCATCAGCTTTGCCTGACCTACTGCAGAGAAGAGCTGGCGCTGTTCCACGCTGTCGAGTTGTGCAGCCTCGGTTGCTGGCAGATGGAGCTCACTGCGACCGCTGGCCACGGCTCCGGAAGAGATCAGGATAACCTCAATGCCTGCACGTCTGGCATCTGCCATCTGATCTACCAAAGCAGACATACGAGTAATATCCAAAGTCCCATCCTTGCGGGTGAGGACATTACTTCCGACTTTTATGGCGATGCGTTTATATGGCATAGGGCTATTTAGCGTGAGGGATAGAGGCCATGAGGCCTTCGATAATGGAAGTGGTGAAGCCGTTGCGCTCCATGGCGTTGAGACCGCGAATAGTCAATCCGGCGGGGGTCGTGACGCGGTCTATCTCTGATTCTGGGTGCGAACCGTCAACGCTCAACAGACTGGCTGCGCCCTTCATGGTCTGAGCCACGATACGCTGGGCGTCGGCCGGAGTAAAGCCAAGTAGCACACCACCCTGAGTGTTCGCACGAATATAACGGAGCGCGTAGGCGATACCACAAGAGGCAAGCACAAGACCTGCATTCATCAATCGCTCCTCGACAAGCATAGCATCACCAAGGCTCTTGAAGATGGCTAAGAGTTGCTCGTCCTGCTCCTGAGTCGCCCCGACCGAAGACAGGAATGTCATACTCTGGCGGGTGGCTATGGCTGTGTTGGGAATTAGATAATAAATAGGAGGCAATGTGTCATCACCAGGTTTGCGGAACAGCGACTGCAGGTCGGCCAGGCCGACGCCTCCGACCATTGATGCCACAATCTGTGTCTTGTAGTCCAGCAAGTCCTTCAGCTGTTCCACGAGCGGTGACAATTTCCAGGGCTTTACAGCCAGCACCACAACATCTGCGCCGTCTGTGCAGATGCGGTTGTCTGTCGTTGTGCGGATAAGAGGCTCACGCTCTTTGATGCGTCCAAGCTTCTCAGGGTGAGTGTTACTGATGCAGATGTCTTCCGGGCGTACAAGGCCACTTTGTGCGAGGCCGAAGGCCAGCGCGCTGCCGATATTACCGGCTCCTATAATAGCGAATTTCATTTTTTATTATCTTTTTGCCTTATCTCCACGCGGCGTATCTTTCCGCTAATGGTCTTTGGCAGTTCGTCAACAAATTCAATTATTCTCGGATATTTATACGGGGCGGTCTCCCGCTTCACGTGCTGCTGCAATTCCTTGATCAGGTCTTCGCCCGCTTTGTCTTTCCATTCGCGACCAAGTACGATGGTTGCCTTTACGACCATTCCGCGGATGTCGTCCGGCACGCCTGTAATTGCGCACTCTACAACCGCCGGGTGAGTCATGAGGGCAGACTCCACTTCAAACGGACCGATACGGTAGCCGCTGGACTTGATGACATCATCCTTGCGACCCTCGAACCAATAATAACCGTCCTCGTCGCGCCACGCCATGTCACCGGTGAAGTAATAGCCGTCGTGCCAAGCCTCATGGGTCAGCTCCGGGTCACGGTAATACTCTTTAAATAAGCCAAGAGGTTTATTCTCATTTACCCTGATGGCGATTTCTCCCTTTTCACCATCTTCACAAAGGGTACCGTCGGCTTTCAGCAGCACAATCTCGTACTGGCCATTAGGCTTACCCATAGAACCAGGTTTAGGCTCCATCCAAGGCATTGTGCCGAGAGTCATAGTCGTTTCGGTTTGTCCGAAACCCTCCATGAGTCGTATGCCGGTCTGCTCCAAGAACTTATCATAAACAGCGGGATTCAGAGCCTCACCAGCCGTGCAGCAATAACGAAGTGCAGAGAGGTCATAGCGCGACAAATCCTCGCGAATCATGAAACGGTAAATTGTAGGAGGTGCACAGAATGAGGTGACGTGGTAGCGTTCCATCTGACGAAGGAGACGGTCTGCATCGAATTTCTCATGGTCAAAGACAAAGACGGTAGCACCAGCAAACCACTGTCCATAGAACTTCCCCCAGACGGCTTTACCCCAACCGGTATCTGCCACGGTGAGGTGGATGCTGTCTTGTGAAAGATTATGCCAGAACACACCTGTAGTGAGGTGGCCCATGGCATAAAGGAAGTCGTGAGCAACCATCTTTGGCTCGCCACTGGTGCCGCTGGTGAAATACATCAGCATCGTATCTCCGTTGTCATTGAATATGCGGGTGAAAGGAGCTGCGGGGGTGGCGTCTATTCCGCTATGCCAGTCGAGGAAGGTGATTCCGATTGGTAAACCATCGGACACACGGTCTGCTGGTTGAGAGGCGGCACCTTTTGCGGCGGCATCTTTGGATGCGGCAACCTTAATCAAGGTTTTAACGGTTGGACTTTCGGGCATTGCGGCCTCAATCTGGGACATGACATAAGGGTCGTCAACGCAAATTATGGCTTTCACACTCGCGCGCGTGTTCCTATATATAATATCATGTTTGGTAAGCATGTGTGTGGCAGGAATAACAACTGCTCCCAGTTTATGCAAGGCAAGCATAGCTATCCACCACTCATAGCGGCGCTTGAGAATAAGCATTACGGGGTCGCCCTTACAGATGCCGAGGCTTTGTAAGTATGCGGCAGCCCGATCTGTCTCTGACTTCAATTGGGCAAATGTCGTACGGCGCTCTTCTCCCTCGTCATTGGTCCAGAGGAGAGCCAGGCCATCCGGCTTTTCCTCGGCCCAGACATCCATTACATCGTATGCGAAGTTGAAGTGTTCCGGGATAATGAACTCCAGATGTTCATTGTAGTCCTCAAAAGAAGAGAACTGTGTCTGTTTTAAGAATCTTTCTACCATAACCTGCTATCTTATTCTACTGTAAAGGCGAGAAAACGCACCGACTGATCGCCAATGGCTCGCATTCCGTGGGGCTGTGTTGAGTCGAAATAAATACTGTCCCCTTCTTCCAATACTATGGTCTTACCACCGATGAAGAGTTCCATTGCCCCCTCAAGCACGAGGTTAAACTCCTGTCCTGGATGCGTATTCTTGTAAATAGTATGTGCGTTGGGCTTCGGCTCCACGGTAACAATAAACACCTCAGCCTTACAGCCTGCAAAACCGCTGGTGAGACTCTGGTATTTATAAGCCTTGGTGCGCTCAATGCTAACGCCCTGGCCTTTGCGGACTACGGAATATGAGCGCATGTGCGGTTCCTCATCGAAAATCAAGGCATCTGCGGACACTCCATATTGGCGGGCTATTTTCATGAGGTTGCTGATTGTAATATCAACCTCGCCGCGTTCTATCTGCTCGTATTTGTCCAAAGTGATACCGCAGAGATCTGCCACCTCCTGCGCCTCAATGTCGAGAGCATCGCGCAAGCCCCGCAGACGTTCTCCAATCTGTTTTAGTTGCTCGTTCATAATTAGTCCGATTAAAGTACTTTCTGTAGTTTATCCAAGAATTCGTCTGCTTCTGCAACGCTCAGACATAGTGGCGGAAGAAGACGCAGCACATTAGTGCCTGCACAGCCCGTGAAGACATTTTGGTCGAAGAGAAGTCTATTGCGAATCTCTTTGTAGGGGGTGTCAAGCTCTATGCCTATCATCAGGCCGCGACCACGGATGTCTGTGATTCTGGCTGCGGCACTTCCACTTTCAGAAGCGGAGATTTCCTTCAGGTTCTTAATAAGATATTCTCCGACGCGAGCTGCATTCTCAACCAGTCCTTCGCCCTCAATTACGTCAAGGACAGCCAAGGCGCCTGCACAAGCAAGATGGTTTCCTCCGAAAGTGGTACCGAGCTGGCCATAAACAGCCTCAAACTTAGGAGAGATAAGCACAGCTCCCATGGGGAAGCCGTTAGCTATACCTTTAGCCACGGTGATTATGTCGGGACGTATCCCAAGATGCTGATGTGCAAAGAACTTACCGCTACGGCCGTAACCACACTGTATCTCATCACAGATGAGAACAGTTCCAGTCTCGTCGCAGGCCTTACGCAAGCCCTGCATAAATTCAGCAGTAGCAAGCTGTATGCCTCCGACGCCCTGGATGCACTCCACTATACAAGCAGCAACATCGCCTTTTTGCAATTCGGTCCGCCACGCCTCCAAATCGTTCAGAGGAAGGAAGGTAGCATGTCCGTTGGCGTTTATCGGAGCAATTATCTTCGGGTTATTCGTAACCTCAACTGCCAATGATGTGCGTCCGTGGAAAGCTTTGGCGGCAGACAATACTCGACTGCGCCCTGTATGGAACGAAGCCAGTTTCAGAGCATTCTCGTTGGCTTCGGCACCGCTGTTTATGAGGAAGAGGCTGTAATCCTCGTACCCACAGGCTTTACCAAGGCGCTCTGCCAATTGCTGTTGAAGGCGGTTTATGACAGAGTTGGAGTAGAAGCCTATTTCAGAGACCTGACGGTTTATTGCCTCAATATAATGCGGATGAGCGTGTCCGATAGAGATTACAGCATGTCCGCCATATAAATCAAGATACTCCGTACCCTGTTCGTCCCAGACGCGGCAGCCTTTGCCGCGGACTATATTTACGGGAAAGAGGGGATATACGTCAAAGAGTTTCATTTACTTTGTATTTGTTTCTTATCCCTGAACAATGGCAAGAGTGTCAAGGGCTATCATAAGTTCCTCATCGGTAGGAATAACCACGATTTTGACTTTAGAGTCATCTGAGCTGATGACGGCCTCTGTTGCGCGGCAAGCGCGATTACGTGCATCGTCCAGTTTCACGCCCAGGAATTCCAGACCTTTTGTAGCTCCCTCACGAACCTCATACTGGTTTTCACCAGCTCCAGCTGTGAAGAGAATTACATCAACACCTCCCATAGCAGCTGCATAGGCTCCGATGTACTTCTTTATGCGGTAGCAGTACATCTCTTTGGCCAGACGAGCACGTTCGTTGCCGTCAGCGATACCGGCGAGAATGTCGCGGAAGTCACTGCTGAGACCACTCACGCCTGCCAGACCGCTCTGTTTATTCAGCAGGTTGGATATGCCCTTAGTATCAAGATTGAATTTGTCCATGAGGAAGGTGATAGCTCCCGCATCGATATCGCCGGAACGCGTACCCATCATCAGGCCCTCTAACGGAGTCAGACCCATTGAGGTGTCAACGCTGCGGCCGTCCTTTACGGCTGTGATACTTCCCCCATTTCCGATGTGGCAGGTAATCAGGCGCAGCCCTTCCGGCTTAACGCCAAGGAACTCACATACGCGCTGCGACACATATCGATGGCTGGTTCCGTGGAAGCCGTAGCGGCGCACGCCGTGCTGCTTATAGAGGTCATAGGGCAGAGCATACATATATGCGTAGTCCGGCATAGTCTGATGGAAGGCTGTGTCAAACACACCGACCTGAGGGATATCAGGAAGAAGAGCCTTGACAGCGTTCACGCCCTTGATGTTGGCAGGGTTGTGAAGCGGAGCCAGATCATTGCAGGCTGCGAACTGCTCCATGACTTCGGGAGTAAGCAGGACGCTCTTTGAGAAACGCTCGCCTCCGTGGACCATTCGGTGTCCCACAGCATCCAACTCGTGCAAATCAGAGATTACGGCATAATCACCTTCTGTAAGCACCTTGAATATAAGCTGCACACCAGCCGTATGTTCCGGCACAGGAGCATCAATCTGCACCTTCTTACCGTTATATTTCAGTTTGATAAAGGAATCGGGAAGACCGATCTTCTCTATGCCGCCACTGGTAACGACACTCTGATCTTCCATATTGTAAAGCGCGTATTTTATACTGCTGCTTCCGCAGTTAAGCACTAATATCTTCATTTTACATTAAACGTTAAACTCTAAACTTTATTTAGCGTCCATAGCCTGACATGCGGTAATTGCAATCATCTTGTAAATGTCATCTACGGAACAGCCACGGCTGAGGTCGTTAACCGGACGGGCAATACCCTGAAGGATCGGACCAATGGCATCAGCGTGGCCAAGGCGTTCAACCAACTTATATGCTATGTTACCCACTTCAAGACACGGGAACACGAGCACGTTTGCCTTACCTGCGATATCACTGCCGGGAGCTTTCTTGGCTCCAACACCAGGAACAAGAGCGGCATCTGCCTGAAGTTCGCCATCGACCTTAAGCGTCGGGTCTAATTCGCGGGCCAAGCGTGTAGCCTCAACGACCTTATCCACAACCTCATGCTTTGCACTGCCCTTTGTAGAGAATGACAGCATAGCCACACGCGGATCGGCAAAGCCAGCCACGCTGCGAGCAGTCTGGGCTGTGCATACTGCAATCTGTGCCAACTGTGAAGCATCAGGCATTGGGGTAACGGCGACGTCGCCAACAACCAACACACCTTCTTCTCCATATTCAGGAGCCTTTGTTATCATGAGCATAGCTCCGCTGACACAGGTTATGCCAGGGGCGCACTTGATAATCTGCAGAGCGGGACGCAGAGTGTCACCAGTTGTGGACAAAGCTCCGCTAATCTGGCCGTCAGCATCGCCGCGCTTGATGATAAGGCATCCGTAATAAAGCGGGTCAAGCACTTTCTCGCGTGCCTGCTCTATGGTCAGTCCTTTACTCTTACGCAGTTCAAAAAGCAACTCTGCATATTCTTCACGCTGTGGAGAGGTGGCTGGGCCTATAAGTGTAGCTTTGTCTATGTTCTTAAGGCCCAGACGTTCTGCAAGAGCATGAATCTCGTCAATATTACCAAGAAGGATTATATCGGCAAGTCCGTCGGCAAGTGCACGGTCTGCAGCCGTGAGGGTGCGCTCTTCTGTGGCTTCTGGCAAAACGATACGCTGGCGATTGGCCTTAGCGCGTTCGATAATTTGATTGATGATAGACATAATTATGATGTTTTAATGATTGATTGTCATATAATGGTCGCAAATCGTGCGCAAAATTACATCAAAAAAATGGGAAGGAGACAGTTGAAAGGTCTTTTTTGAAAAGTTTCCCTCGCTTTTAACATTCTTTCTTTATTACACAGACCTTTTATAGGTATTTGGACAGTATATCCCAGACACAAGCTATATGACACAGGCTCCCCGCCAAGACGAAGAAATGGAATACGCTATGAGCGTAAGGGCGACGTGGTCCCACGGCATAAAAGACAGCTCCAGTAATATACATTACGCCTTCGGCAATAAGCCAAACTATGGCTTGGGTGTCAACGCACTGCATAAGAGGACGGAAAGCGACCAGCACGGACAACCCCATAAGAACGTAGCAAACGGTTTCCAGATGGCTGTGTTCTTTCAAGTTTATAAAACTGGCTATGGTGCCTGCAATTGCGCACAACCACACGAAACAGAAGAGTCCCCAACCCCACGCCCCGACGTCTTTCATAGCCAACAGGGTTATGGGAGAATAAGAGCCTGCGATGTGCCAATAAATTGCCGCGTGGTCAAACTTTCGCATTATCGTCCGAAAGTGCCATGTTGAGGGCAATGCGTGATAGACCGTGCTGGCTATGTAACTGCCCAACATCCCTGCGAGATAGAGGGATATTGCTGTAGCCGCCCATCCGTCGTCTGCACGCATACACCATACGAGAAACACCGTTCCCACCACGACGCCAAGCAAAATGCCGGCGGCGTGGCTCCAGGTGTTAATGCGCTCTTCGTGGATTGTATAACGTATCACTTTTCGTCTATGCTTTCTTTATCAAGCTGGCTTTTGCCAGATAGATGATTAGAATTATATAAGCTATGAGTGAGCACACCTCGGAGAGCGGGTTCTGCAACCAGGCTTCGTTAATGGGGTTGAAACCGACAAAACGCAACAGTGCTGAAACGACTCCCATCAGCGCACCGCCGGCAATGAAGCCACTGGCAAGCAAAGTGCCACGCTCGCCGCGGGCTGAATTTAAGGCTGCGTCTGTGGAGCGTGTGGTTATGTACCAGTTGATAGCACCACCGATAAGCAACGGCACATTCAGTTCCAACGGAATAAACATACCGAGCGCAAAAGCCAGCGCCGGAACTCCGAACCATGTCAGAATCAGGGCTATGGCGGCTCCTATTGCATACAGTACCCAAGGGGCTCCGATGCCACTCATCAGCGGTTCAATTACTGCTGCCATCGCATTTGCCTGCGGTGCAGCCAGTTCGCCAGAAGCGAAATCATAAGTCTCATTCAGCAAAAGCATCACGCCTCCAACTGTGGCTGCTGACACCAGAATTCCAAGAAATTTCCACGTCTCCTGTTTCTGCGGTGTGGTGCCAAGCCAATAGCCTATCTTCAAATCAGTAATAAACGAACCTGCGACAGACAGCGCGGTACAAACCACTCCTCCCATAATCAGAGCTGCGACCATTCCCGCAGTGCCGTTGAGCCCCACAGCTACCATAACCACAGAGGCAAGAATCAGAGTCATAAGCGTCATTCCAGACACCGGGTTTGAACCCACGATTGCAATGGCATTTGCTGCGACGGTGGTAAAAAGGAATGCGATAACTGCCACCAACAAGATTCCGACTAAGGCAAATAGCAGATTGCCCTGCATCACGCCGAACCAGAAAAAGAGGAACGTAACGATTATGGTTACCACTGCGCCGATGGCAATGATTTTGAACGAGAGGTCACGTTCCGTGCGGATATCTACGCTGTTGACTGGTTCCGAACTGGCAGCTGGCGAAGGCTTCAGTCTGGTTACAGCCTGAACGATAATATTACGGCTCTTCCAGATGCCGATTATTCCAGCCATTGCTATGCCTCCGATGCCTATGCTCTTTGCATAAGCCCTGAATATCTGCTCCGGTGCCATAGCCCCAACGGCGGTGGTGATACTTGGATCCCATTGGTTGAGAACAGTATCGGGGAAGAGCAGCGCCATCCCAGGGACAATCAGATACCAGACGGCAAACGAACCACAGCAGATGATGAATGCGTATTTCAAGCCAATAATATAACCAAGACCAAGTACGGCTGCTCCGGTGTTCACCTTGAAGACCAGCTTTGCCTTGTCTGCCAACATTTCGCCCCATCCGACCACTCTTGTCGTGAAATTCTCGTTCCACCATCCGAAAGTGGCAACGATGAAATCATAAAGACCTCCGATTATTCCAGCCAAGAGCAACGGACGCGCCTGCTCGCCACCCTTCTCTCCACTGACTAACACTTGGGTGGTAGCTGTAGCTTCAGGAAAGGGGTACTTTCCATGCATATCCTTGACGAAATATTTGCGGAAAGGAATAAGGAATAGGATTCCGAGGATTCCGCCAAGAAGTGAGCTCAGGAATATGTTAATGAAAGATGCACTCACTTCCGGATATTTGCTTTGCAGAATATAGATTGCCGGAAGGGTGAAGATGGCTCCTGCCACGACTGCGCCAGAACAGGCTCCGATGCTCTGAATGATGACGTTCTCGCCCAACGCTCCCTTGCGCTTTGCGACCGTGCCTACCCCGACAGCGATTATGGCAATTGGAATCGCAGCCTCGAACACCTGGCCTACTTTCAATCCCAGATAGGCGGCAGCGGCGGAAAAAAGGATGGCCATAAGGATACCCCATGTGACACTCCACACATTAACCTCAGGATATGTCTTGTCCGGTCGCATCAGAGGTTCGTATTGTTCGCCGTCGCGCAGCTCACGGAAAGCGTTTTCGGGCAGTTGAGAGCCCATCTGTTGGTCTTTTTCCATATATCTTATCTGTTTTGTTGTTTTTCTATATGCTTGCGCTCTGTCTCGCTGATACCAAAGAGACTATAAACATAATTGTTAAGCTGGTGCTGCAACGCCTGATTAAAGCCGTAAGCCCGCGCGCCATCAACTATGCTGGCAAGAGCCTCATCTTGTTTTGTGGTGAGTTGCGGAAAGGGCAAACGTCCCAACTGAGACTTCAGCACTTTAATATCCTTACAGATAGCTGAATAGTAGAAACCGTATAATGATGAGTTAAGCAGGGCTGCGGCACTCTTGACAGAACAGCCTTTCACATCGGGGATTATCACGTTGGCACTGTTCAAGCACAAATTCCTCCCATCATCGTAAGCTACCACGGGCCTATTGGCTATAAAACGATAGACGAGTTTCTCTGGAGCACGGTACAGTTCTTCCTTGGCACACTGTTGGAACTCTTCGGGCGAGAAACGGACATAGTACGTGGCCGGCTTCATCACAAACGGATACACTTGTTTGCCCGAATATACTGGCTCCAACATCGGATTAGGTGAAGACTTCAACTTCTCTTTGTTGTTGCCGGTAACTATTCCCAAAGCCCAACGGCTATGTGAGAGGTCGTCGTAGCGCAATCGCTCCATCTTGTCGATTATGCTCAGAGAAAGAGGATTGACGGGTTCTAACGGGATATCCGTCATAGCTGCTGTCACACTTGTTATATCTATGCGTTCCTGGATGCATCCGTCATGAACGTCATAGTGTTGCTCGCCGCTGCCTCCCGGACGAAGTCTTATACTCACGAAATCCGTGAACACACCGTCAAAACGGCGGTCAAAGCGTATTATATCCTCGATGCGTGTATTATGAAGCAGATAGCTTCGGATGTCGGCATGCGTCTTGACCTTGAACAGAGACGTGGGGAGCAGGAAATTCAGGTGGCCTTCAGGCTTAATCCATTGCAGAGCTCGGTAAAGGAACATAGATGCTTTCTCGTGCGACCGCAAAGGCGGGCAGACATATAGTCTCATCTTGTCTGTTCCCCAGGGCGGATTTGTGTATATATAGTCGTACTGCGCTTGCGGCACATCCTCCATACTGAGGAAATCCGTACAATAGATGTTTGGGGTGAAGTCGCAGTTATGGTATTTTATTCGCAGATTGGTTCTGGCAATCATCACAGCTATCGGGTCTGCATCAAATCCATAGAGAGATTCTGGATTTTCAGCTTCAACACCGAGAAGAAAAGCTCCGCTCCCGCAACAAGGGTCCAGAAAGCGTTCACCGGCTTTTATGTACACGCCTTGCAGCATCCGTTTCGTCACCGCTTCATGTGTATAATAGATGCCGGCCCGGTTGCGTTCGCCCTCTGTGCGTAGGGACTGATAGACAAAGCCCAGAACATCACCGCTCACAGCTGACGGTTCGGCAAGAGCCTTACGACATAGTTCGCTCATCACCTCTTCCACTGTCCCCTCCATGTCCTGAGCCATAGCGAGCCAAGCCTTAGCCTTCGCTGTACGGCCGTATCCGGCGGCAATCACCTTACGCTCAGACAGGGTCTTGTTGGCTCGTGATGTCAGTTTCCCTTGAGACTTCGCATTCAGGCGCCGCCAATTACTTGCCGTCGCATTGCAAATCTGGATGTCTGAAGGGATATTCATGACTTTTATCTGTTTTTAGAAAGAATCCTCAGTGAGAATACGCTCCAGGTCTTCTGCTGATATGCGCAACTGGAACGAGCCTCTGAAGGCTACACTTATGTTACCTGTCTCTTCACTAACCACAATAGCAAGAGCATCAGTCTCCTGCGAGATGCCCATTGCAGCACGATGACGCAGGCCGAGTTCCTTCGGCATATTCATATCATGTGTCACAGGCAGGATGCATCCGGCAGCCGTGATTCGCTTGTTGGAGATTATCAGTCCGCCATCGTGCAACGGGGAGTTCTTGAAGAATATATTTTCTATGAGACGCTGGGAAATCTTGGCATCAATGAATTCTCCAGAACGCACAAAGTCGTTGAGCGGCAGCGACCTTTGTATAACAATCAATGCTCCGACCTTCTGTTTTGACATACTCAGACAAGCCATTACTATCGGGATAATGTCTTCTCGTGTGTGAGTTACTCTCTTCTCTCCGCTGAAGAAGCTCATAATTGAGCGCACACGCTCATGAGTGCCGATGGTGAAGAAGAAACGTTTGATCTCATCTTGGAAAAGGATGATAAGCGCTATGGCTCCCACGCTTACGATTCGGTCGAGAAGCGTGCCGAGCAAGCGCATTTCCATGATTTGCGACACAAACAGCCAAAAGACGACAAAGACAAGTACGCCAAAGAAGATATTTAGAGAACGTGACTCTTTCATCAGTCGGTAGCAATAATACAATATTAGTGCCACCAGAAAGATATCTATTATGTCTTTTATACCGAAGGGGAAAAGCATATTGATTTGACGATCTGAATTAATTTACGATTTGACGATTTACTATTTACGATATGCGGCGCGGCGTAATAACGATATAACGGTATAACGTAATAACGTCAAATGAGCCGCTTTTAATTATTACTTTTTAATTTTCCTATTATCTTGATTGCTTCAACTGCAGGTCGTACATCGTGTACCCGCAGGATGTGGGCTCCGGCCATTAGTGAGACAGTGTTTAGCACCGTTGTCCCGTCCAACGCTTCCGCAGGAGTAATATCAAGCAGACGGTTAATCATAGATTTGCGTGAGATTCCGACCAGAATGGGCAGTTTGAACAGATGGAGGTCTTCCAGACGGTTCATTATCCAATAGTTCTGCTCCAGCGTCTTACCGAATCCAAAACCTGGATCTAGGATGATGTCAGCCACACCCTTTTGGCGCAGATCTTCAACCCTCCGAGCCATCCATTCACAGATGGCAGCCATAAGGTCATCTGGCGTAGGATAGTTCTCCGGCTCCATCTTCTGTGCATGTGTTAATATATAAGGTACACGCGCGAGAGCCGCTACGTCGTATATCCTTGCGTCCAAATCCCCCCCGCTAATGTCATTTATGATGTCGATGCCAAACTCTCTTATGCAACGTTCAGCCACATCCGCCCGGAAGGTGTCCAAGGAGAGGATTGCATCCGGGAAGTGCTTACGCAACTGACTTAATGTCGGGGCAAGACGGCGCATCTCTTCATCCTCACTCACGGGTTCCGAACCGGGACGGGTACTGCAAGCACCGACATCGATTATGGCCGCCCCCTCAGCCAGCATCTGGCCTGCCCTGCTGACTGCATCTTCCGGCCCATTTGAACGAGAGGCTTCATAGAAGGAATCCGGCGTAGCGTTGAGAATTCCCATCGCTATCGGAACGTCCAGATCAAGCAACCGCCCACGCACGTTTACAGACATGTGCGAGGGGCGTTCCTGTGCTGTCTTTATGTGGCTTAAAAGGCCCATATTGGGGGTTCAGAGTGGTTATTATTTATTTTTGCGCCACAAAATAAGTGTTTTTTGCCCAATAATCCAAAAGGATTATATAATTTTGCGCCAAAAATCAATCGAAACATGAAAATTGAGCAGTTATATGAGGTGTTCTTGCAACACCCGACCGTTACAACAGACAGCCGACGCTGTCCGGAAGACAGTATTTTCTTTGCCTTGCGAGGTGATGCGTTTAATGGCAACCTCTTTGCCGGTTCAGCCCTTGAGTCGGGCTGCGCAGTTGCAGTAGTTGACGATGCATCCGTGGTACCTGACGGGGACTCCAGATACATAATTGTACCGGACGTATTATCAGCCTTACAGCAACTCGCCTCTTACCATCGGCATAAGTTCCACAAACCGGTGATTCAGGTGACGGGAACAAACGGAAAGACAACGACCAAGGAACTCATAGCCGCAGTACTCAGCCGTAAATACAATGTGCTTTACACCCAGGGGAACCTGAACAACCACATCGGAGTGCCTTTGACTCTGCTTCGAATAAATGACAGTCACGACATTGCTGTAATAGAGACCGGTGCAAATCACCCTGGTGAAATTGCCTTCCTGACAAACATCGTTGATCCGGACTACGGACTTGTGACGAATGTAGGACATGCGCATATCGAGGGGTTCGGCTCGTTCGAGGGCGTGAAGGCCACAAAGGGCGAGCTCTACGATTACCTTGCCAGGAAAAGGAAAGCACAGATATTCGTCAATGAGAGCAACTACGATTTGCAGGATATGCTTGTGGAACGCGACATTGACATAGACACTGAAAAATGCATCTGCTATGCACGTGAACAGGCTCTGACACAGACTTGGGCAGTAGAGGGCGACGTACTTGGCTGCGACCCGTTCGTGAAGATGTGGTGGAGACAAGACGGCCACGGTGACACCGAGGTACAGACACACCTCATCGGAGCCTATAACATAGACAATCTGCTCGCAGCTGCCTGCATCGGCACTCATTTTGGCATCAGTCAGGAAGAGATCTCCATCGCTCTTGCTGAATACCAGCCCGGACTCGGGCGCTCGGAGTACCGCCAGACAGCCAACAACCGTCTTATCGTCGATGCCTACAATGCGAATCCCACATCCATGCACGCAGCCCTTGAGAACTTCCGCCACATCAACGCAGAGCGTAAGATGGCTATACTTGGTGACATGAACGAGCTGGGCGTAGATAGCGAGGCAGAACATCTGCGCATAGCGACTGAAGTGATCGGCAGCGATATCAAAGAAGTCTGGTTCGTTGGTGGCAAGTTTGCTGCCGCACTCTCAAAGCTCTCTGTTCCCGCAGACTTGCAAGTGCGCTTGTTCGCAGATATAGATGCTGTGAAAGCAGCCATCGCCGAACAGGCTCCCAAAGATGCTTTCATACTGATAAAAGGGTCCAACAGCACACGGCTTCATCAGTTACCTCCATTGTTGTGAAGATAGTAGTTGACGAGAAAATCCCTTGGATTCTGCCTCCGTTGCAAGAGTTGGCAGATTCTGTCGTAGCTCTGCCCGGGCAGAGCATCACTCGGGCTGACGTCATGGATGCGGATATCCTGATAGTGAGAACCCGCACTCGTTGCGACCGTGCCCTTCTCGAAGGAACCAGCGTTCGTCTGGTCGTGACCGCGACTATCGGCTTTGACCATTTGGACACTGCTTATCTTGACGAGGCGGGAATTGAGTGGCATAATTGCCCGGGCTGCAATGCGACCAGCGTAGCTCAATATGTTCATTCTTCGCTTCTTCTACTCCAACAGGAGCGCAACATTCAGCTGGCTAAATCCGTGTTTGGCATAGTCGGAGTCGGACACGTGGGAAGTGCTGTTCTGGAAACCGCCTGCACTCTGGGACTAAAGAGAATTCTCCTCTGCGATCCGCCGCGCGAGGCTTGCGGAGATACAGCTCCTCGCGGCCTTGAATGGGCTTCCTATGAAACAGTCCTTAATGAATGTGATATTATTTCGTTCCATACTCCTCTGACACACTCTGGCCCGTGGCCTACTTATCATCTGCTTGATGGCAAACGTCTTAAGGCTCTTAAGCAACGGCCCGTAGTTATTAACACGAGTCGCGGTGAAGTGGTAGATAACCAGGCTCTGACAGAAGCCTTGACGGACGGGATAATCCGTGATGCTGTCATTGACACTTGGGAGAATGAGCCGGACATCAACCGCTCGCTTCTCGAAAATGTATATATTGGAACTCCACACATAGCCGGTTACAGTGCCGACGGCAAAGCAAATGCGACGAGGATGTCCTTGGAGGCAGTCTGCCATTTCTTGAATCGTCCTATGACGTTCGAAATCCAGCCGCCCGCCCTGCCTGAGAGTTTCTGTCCTTCAGCCGACCCGGACACTCTGACCCTGCAACTATACGACCCGCGCAAGGACAGCGAACAGTTACGTTCCGCCCCCGAAATGTTTGAGTACCAAAGAGGCCATTATCCACTAAGACGTGAACGCTTCACATAAAAACAGGCATATAATTACCCGCAAAATTATGCCAAAAAGCAAAAAAAAGGCCAAATACTTGCATATCTGAATAAAAAGTCCGACCTTTGCAGCCCGAAAACAAACAGAACATATTAATATAAACTTAACGATTATGTCTGAAACAATTAGCAAAGTACAGGCCATCGTGGCTGAGAAGCTCGGTGTAGCCGCCGACACAGTTACCCCCGAAAAGAGTTTTGCCGACGATCTCGGCGCAGATTCACTGGATACCGTAGAGCTCATCATGGAGTTCGAGCGTGAATTCGGAATGACAATTCCCGACGAGGACGCAGAGAAGATCAAGACTGTGCAGGAGGCTATTGACTACATCGAGAGCCACCAGTAAACCTATCCCCATTTCACATGGAACTTAAAAGAGTTGTTGTAACAGGCCTTGGTGCCGTTACGCCTCTGGGAAATTCTGCCGAGGAAACTTGGCAGAATCTCGTTAAAGGCGTAAGTGGTGCCGGCCCTATCACACATTTTGACGCTTCGCAGTTCAAGGCTCAGTTCGCTTGCGAAGTCAAGGATTTCAATGCAGAGGCTGCAGGCATAGACCGCAAGGAGGCTCGCAAGATGGACCTCTATTGCCAGTATGCTATCGCAGCAGCACGTGAAGCCCTTACGGACAGCGAGTTGGACATGGAGACTGTTGACAAGAACCGTATCGGTGTTGTCTATGGCGTTGGCATCGGAGGTATGCATACCTTCGAGGAGGAAGTCTCCAACTATGCCAAGACAGCCGAGACCATCGGTCCGCGTTTCAGCCCGTTCTTCGTGCCGAAGATGATTTCCGACATCTGCGCCGGACACATCTCCATAATGTACGGATTCCACGGCCCCAACTACATCACCAGCTCTGCATGTGCATCCAGCACAAACGCTCTGGCAGATGCCTTCAACCTCATCCGCCTGGGCAAGGCTGATGTCATTGTCAGTGGCGGTGCCGAGGCTGCAATCTTCCCCGCAGGTGTAGGCGGCTTCACTGCTATGAAGGCTCTCTCCACCCGCAATGACGACCCGACACACGCCAGCCGCCCGTTCAGCGCCAGCCGCGACGGATTCATCATGGGCGAGGGTGCCGGATGTCTCATCCTCGAGGAACTGGAGCACGCCAAGGCTCGTGGTGCCAAGATTTATGCCGAAATGGCAGGCGAGGGCATGTCTGCCGACGCTCACCACATCACAGCTTCCCACCCGGAAGGCCTCGGTGCCATTCTCGTGATGAAGAACGCGCTTGAGGATGCCGGTATGTCACCTGAGGATATCGACTACATCAATGTTCACGGAACATCCACCCACGTAGGTGATATCAGTGAGGCAAAGGCCATCAAGGAAGTCTTCGGTGAGCACGCCTACAAGCTGAACATCTCATCCACGAAGTCGATGACAGGCCACCTGCTCGGTGCCGCCGGTGCAGTAGAGGCTCTTGCTTCAGTGCTTGCTGTGAAGAATGACATTGTTCCTCCGACTATCAACCACGAAGAGGGCGACGAGGACGAGGAAATAGACTACCGTCTCAATTTTACCTTCAACACCGCACAGCGCCGCACAGTCCGTGCAGCTCTCAGCAACACGTTCGGTTTCGGAGGACATAACGCATGCGTGATTTTCCGTAAGTACGCCGAATAATCATCACGTTGTGTTTCTCAACATCCCGTTCATAGATAGAATGAAGCTCCCGTTCCAGTCGGACAGGGAGCTTCGTCTGTTGTTACACGAAATGCTGGGATTCTATCCTCACCGCATACGGTTCTACAAGCAGGCCCTGCGCCACAAGTCCATTGCCATGCGGTCCCGTGAAGGAGTAGAGGGACACAACGAGCGGTTGGAATTCCTGGGCGATGCCATCCTGGACGCCATCGTCGGAGACATCGTCTATAGGCACTTCCGCGACAAAGCCGAAGGATTTCTCACCAACACCCGCAGCAAGATTGTCCAGCGCGAGACGCTCAACAAACTTGCCATAGAGATTGGTCTGGACAGACTGATACAGTCGGATGCCCACAACACAGCCCACAACAATTATATGGGCGGCAACGCATTCGAGGCCCTTGTCGGCGCTATTTATCTCGACAGAGGCTACGATGCCTGTATGCATTTCATGCGGGATCACGTCATCGGAGATATAATAAATATCGACCGAATGGCACGCAAGGAGACGAACTTCAAGAGCAAACTAATCGAGTGGAGTCAGAAGAACCACTACCGGCTGGAGTTCCGTATTGTAGATGAACGTGTAGGTGGTGACTCGTCGCCTCGTTTCTCCTCATTAGTCCTCATCGAGGGCATTGAATGTGGTCGTGGTGAAGGTTATTCAAAGAAAGAGAGCCATCAGGACGCATCCAAGGCTGCCCTTCGGACACTCAAGCAGGACGATTCACTTGTCACCCTGATAGCAGAGAGAGCACTGATTTCAGCTGAACCCAATGTCGTAGAATCATGAGTATCACATCACTTATACGACCGTTCATCGTCAGCCGTGCGCGCCGGATCGATGCTTTTGCCACTCAGGCTAAGGACATCCAGCTTGGCGTCTTGCACAAGCTGGTCTCCAAAGCCGCAGACACAGAATGGGGAAATAAGCACGAATATACAGCCTCACTTGGATACGAGGCTTGGGCCAGCCAGACGCCTGTCAACACTTACGAGGAGCTCAAAGAGGACATTGACCGTATGCGCCACGGTGAGGCAGACATCCTGTGGCCCGGGCGTGTCCGATGGTATGCCAAGAGCAGCGGTACGACCAACGACAAGAGCAAGTTTATCCCCGTATCACCCGAGGGCTTGCGCGACACTCATTATGCCGGCGGCACCGATTCAGCTGCCTTGTACTTGCGTCTGCACCCGGAGAGTCGGATACTCGACGGCCGCACGCTCATCCTCGGCGGCAGCCACGCTTCAAACTACAATCTGCGACATTCCCTCGTCGGCGACCTCAGCGCCATCCTTATCGAGAACATAAATCCACTTGTTAACGTCCTCCGTGTGCCGCACAAGCGTGTGGCTCTGCTCAGTGATTTTGAGAAGAAACGCGAACTTATTGCACAGGATGCATTGCACCGCGACGTGCGAAGCATCAGCGGCGTGCCGTCTTGGATGCTGAGCGTCTTGTCGCGGGTGGTAGAGATTTCTGGGAAAAAGAACCTCAGCGAGGTGTGGCCTAATCTGGAAGTGTTCTGGCACGGAGGCGTGGCGTTCACACCTTACCGCGAGCAGTACCGTCACCTGATTCCTTCGGACAAGATGAATTATATGGAGACATACAACGCCTCCGAGGGTTTCTTCGGCATACAGGATGACCCTGCTGACCCGTCGATGCTGCTGATGCTGGACTACGGTGTCTTCTACGAATTTATCCCGATGGACGAGATAGAAAGTGAGAACCCCACAGTCCTTCCGCTCTGGGAGGTTGAGACCGGACGCAACTACGCTATGGTGATAACCACCTCCAGCGGACTATGGCGCTATGAAATCGGGGACACCGTACGTTTCACATCAACGAATCCGTATAAATTCGTAATCACCGGGCGCACGAAGTTCTTTATCAATGCCTTCGGCGAGGAACTCATTGTAGATAATGCCGAACAGGGTCTCCGGGAAGCCTGCCTACAGACGGGAGCGGAAGTGCTGGAATACACAGCCGCGCCGGTGTTTATGGACGAGCACGGCTTCTGCCGCCATCAGTGGCTCATAGAGTTCGCCTGTCCGCCTGCCAACACTGTTCAGTTCGCAGAAATCCTCGACCGCGCACTCCAGCGCATCAATTCCGACTACGAAGCCAAACGCTTCAAAGACATCACCCTGCAACGTCTGCAGATTGTGACGGCCCGCAAGGGGCTCTTCAACGACTGGCTCAAAGGCAAGGGCAAGCTGGGCGGACAACATAAGGTGCCGCGTCTCAGCAACCAGCGCACGTATATCGAGGAGATGCTACTGCTAAACAACGCTGACTCTCCTGAATAGTCTAAAACCATAGGCCACAATTGTTTTTATTTATGAATAAAGGATTCTTTTATAATATCACGCATTCTTCAGGGAGAGAATCCCTTATTCCTTTATTTATCCTACTCCTCGTCTGCGCCTGCGCCAGAATAGGCTCTCCCGACGGAGGTCCATACGACGAGACTCCGCCGCGTGTGGTCCGTTCCTATCCTGACAACCAAGCCGTAAATGCCAAGCAACAGCGTGTCCAGATATATTTCGACGAATATATCAAACTGGAGAACCCTTCCGAAAAGGTCATAGTCTCACCGCCACAAAAGGAGATGGCCAACGTACGCGCTTCCGGCAAGAGCGTGCGCATAGACCTCTTCGACACCTTACAGGCGAACACCACCTACACCATAGACTTCTCCGATGCCATTGAGGACAACAACGAGGGAAATCCCATGGGCAACTACACCTTCTCATTCTCCACAGGGCCCACCATAGACACGATGGAAGTGGCCGGGTATGTCCTCTCTGCTGAAAATCTCGAACCTGTGAAAGGTATGCTTGTAGGACTTTACCGCGACTCCGCCTTCCACAGCGCCGATGCCGACACCATATTCCGCACTCGTCCCTTTGAACGTGTTGCCCGCACCAACGGCAGCGGACGGTTCGTGATTAAGGGGGTTGCTGACGGCCGTTACCGCGTCTTTGCCCTTCAGGACGTAGATGGCGATTTCGTGTTCAGCCAGAAGAATGAGGCCATAGCCTTTGACACCGTTGTCTTCAGCACATACTCGCGACCGGATATCCGTCTCGATACCATCTGGCGCGACTCCACCCACTACGACAGCATCCGGGCCGTAGGCTACACCCATTTCTACCCGGACAACATCGTTCTTCGGGCTTTCACAGAGAGCGGGCAGGATCGTCATCTGCTGAAAATCCAGCGTGAAGCCCTGGACCATTTCACAGCCTACTTCACCGCTCCCGTCCCTGATAACTATATTCCGGCGCCACTCCCCTCAGATTCCGCTACAGCCACAGTGCCCCCAGATTCCGCTACAGCCACAGTGCCCCCAGATTCCGCTACGGCCACTGTGCCTTCGGGGTCACCCGAAGGTCCCCCCTCTACCCTCCCCCGCATCCAGGGTGTCAACTTCGAGGGCGACGGAGGCTTCATCACCGAGGCATCCGCCCGCGGAGACACCGTAACCTATTGGATTCCAGACACTCTTATCGCCTATCAGGACACACTTGAGATATACTTCTCCTATCTCGAGAGCGACACCTTGCACCAGCTCTATTGGCGCACAGACACCCTGCCGCTTGTTCCCAAAGTGACACGAGCCCGCCAGCTTGAGGAGATTGCAGAGAAAACAGCAGAGTGGGAGAAGGAACAGCGCAAGTTGGCAAAGAAAGACAAGAACTTCAAACCGCAGGAGAATCCCCACCTCACCACATATCTCGGCGTGCAGTGCAAGCCCGCCGGCAACATCACTCCGAGCCAGAATCCCCTGTTTACATTCTCCGAGCCGGTGCTTACACCGCCTGACTCAACCGCAATGCATCTCTACGTCAAAGTAGATACGCTGTGGAATCCCGAACCGTTCGAGTTCGAACCGGAAGAGGGAAGCCCTCGCTCCTATCGTCTTTATGCAGAGTGGGAACTAGCTACACAATACCGATTTGAGATTGACAGCGCAGGGGTGAAAGGCGTGTTGGGCCACGTGAACAAAGCCTTCAAGCAGGAATTCCGTGTAGGCAAGTCCGAGGAATATGGCACCCTATACATTCAGATAATTGGCCCCGACACGGGTTTGGTTGTTCAGCTACTCAGTGGCAGCGACAAGCCTGTGGCTCAGGAACGGACAAACAAGGACGGGCGTGCAGAATTCTATTACCTGAAGCCTGGTGAGTATTATCTGCGATGCTTTGCTGATACTGACGCCGACGGCGTCTGGAGCACAGGCGATTACGCATCCAAGCGTTTCCCTGAGGAGACCTTCTATTTCCCGAAGGTTATTCCCGTGCGTGCCGCCTGGGAAGTGGAACAGAAGTGGGAGCTGCGCGGCATCGACACCATCAAGCAGAAGCCCGATAAGATCACCAAGCAGAAACCCGACAAACAGAAGAAGAAGAAGGAACGCAACAGCGAGCGCAACGCCGCGATGCAACGTGAAAGCAAACGGCGCAGCGGAAACTAAGACGGACCAACCCAACTCCCCCCTTGGGGGATACGGGGGGCCAACATTAAACCTTTGAACATAATCGCTGTCTATCTTTTACATTCTACATTTTACATTCTACATTTTACATTCGTCTGATGATGAGTTTCAAAGATATTATATCGACTCTGCGCGCAGCTGTTCTCCCCCCCACGGCTTCTCTCCCCCCCACGGGGGGAGCCAGAGAGGGGCTTCTTTTCTTTCTCCTCCTTTTTCTCCCCCCCTCTCTCTCTGCCCAGTGCTCCTTTGAGAACAGGGCTTTCCTCAGTGGCGAGAACCTGGAGTACCGTCTCTACTTCAACTGGAAGTTCATCTGGATAAAGGCAGGCACCGCCACCCTGAACATAGACTCTGTCAGCTACAAGGGACAGCCCGCCTTCCGCTGCGGACTGCTCACTCGGGGCAGCAAGCGCACCGACCGCTTCTTCATGATGCGCGACACCCTGCAGGCCTACATCACCCCAGACCTCGTTCCCCTCTATTACCGCAAGGGCGCGCTCGAAGGCAAGAGCCACAATGTCGATGAAGCCTGGTACAGTTACGCAGACGATAAAGTCAATATCCGCCACCGTTACGTGAACACCGACGGTATCGTCACCACCGCAGAAACCACCACCGACGAGTGCGCCTACGATATGGTTTCCATGATGATGCGGGCCCGTTCCTTCGACCCGGCCGACTACAAACCCGGCTTGAAGCTCCGCTTCCCTATGGCCGACGGCAAGCGCGTGAAGGAAGAGACCCTCATCTATCGTGGTAAGAAAGACTTTAAGATGGAGAACACCGACACCACTTACCACTGCCTCGTCTTCTCCTTCGTGGAATATGTCGGAAATAAGCAAAAAGAGCGTGAGGTAGTCACCTTCTACATCACTGACGACCAGAACCACCTCCCCGTCCGCCTCGACCTCTTCCTCCGTTTCGGCACCGCAAAAGCCTTCCTCACCTCTGCCTCCGGCCTCCGCTGGCCTCAAACCAGCATTGTGAAGAAAAAGTAAAGGTTTTTCACTTCCGCCACCCCCACAAATCGAACAATCACCCTCTCTGAGATTTATCTATATGCTCGCATAATTGCTCGCGTCGCGAAACAAGCGATTATCAGAGAGCGATTTTTGTCGTAACACTATAAGACTCAATTCATTATACCCCAATTTTGTGTTTGGTTTTGCGGTCAATACAGAAAATTCGATTGCCCATAAGCGACTTTTTGTTACTAAAAGACCTAAAATCCTGTATATTAAGGCCCGTCCTCAATTTGCACAGGGTCGAATGGTGTTTTGATGCTGGTCAAATGGTCATTCGACCTCGTGCGAATGCTCCATACACCCTGTACAATTTTGGCATCTTGCTCGTGAAAATCGCCCTTATTCCTTAGTAAAAGCCCATTTCCCCCTTCTATTTTGTCATTTTCATCAAGATTAATCGCCCCAAAACCGCCCTCTATTGTTCGATTTGTACTTCCTTAAACTTCTAAAATCTCTAAAACTCTTCATACCCTGCACAAAAGGGCTTAACGCTATGTTCTTCAACAACTTATACTCTCTTAAACCCTGCACAACCCTACGCAAACCTTGCACAACCCCTGCACGGGTGAATAAAATCGAACAAATTTGTGTTAGCATCGTGCTGGGTTGTGTAGGGTTTGCGTAGGGTTGCACGACTATAACGTTTTGATATACAACAAAATACAAGCGTTTCGTGTAGGGTGTAGGTATTTTGCTAAAATGGCAGTTTTGTAGTGTCAGACGACTAATTCTGCATTTTTCTATATAAATCCTTTGCCAATTACCAATAAAACCTTACTTTTGCGGCAAGAAATAACAGAATGTTATTATGGAAAACAAAGAAAGAGCTGAAAAATGGCTCGGTATTGTGGCAGAGGACTTGGTTGTGGCCGAAGACCTCTTTAAGTTGGGGCATTGGCTCTATACTGGTTTCATGTGCCATCAAGTCATTGAGAAAACACTCAAGGCATATTGGTGTGTATGTCGTGATGACGACCCGCCATATCTTCATGATCATGAGCGTATAGCCAAAGGTTGTGGGCTTTACACGAAAATGAGTGAAGAGCAGAAAGACTTCCTTGAAGGCATCAAACGTTTAAATATCGAAGCCCGATATCAGGAATATAAATATGAAGTGGCCCGTACCCTCAACCGTGAGAATACAGGTGCAATATTAGACCAAACCAAACAAATGCACGCATGGATACTCGAAAGACTAAAGGCAAAGTTATCGACCCGGTGAACTTCACCCCCGATACGGTGCAGGGCATCCTACCAAAGGAGTTTGCCCTGGAGCTGGTGCGCCGCTACAAAGAAATCATCGCTCCGCGTTTCGACCCAGCAATGAAGGTCATGATGTTCGGATCTTATGCCAAGGATTGCCCTAACGAATGGAGCGATATTGACGTAGCTGTTATTGTTCCAAAAGTTGACCATGACAAGTGGTGGGATACGTCAGTATCTCTTGGCCGTGCTACCGATTCTGTGAGTTGCTATCTTGAGCCTATTCTTTTAGAAAGTGGCGAAGACTCGCCTATCTATCGTGAGGTCATGCGCACTGGCGTGGCCGTATAAACTTAAACTATTTTAAACTATTAAACATCTTAAACTTTTAAACCTCTTTAGAGCCAATGAATTAAATTTATATTAGACATACAGACTGAAGCGTCCGCTTAGATTCTTGTCTTCTGAAATTTCGGCAAAAATTAAAGAAAACAACCAAGAGTAAAGGCTAGGATGCTCACGTCGATGGTGTGGGCTTTTACTCGTTAAGGTTGTTTAGGTGTTTGCCGATACCTCAGAAGACGTAGACGAAGTGAAGTCCACGTTTTCTTTTTGTATATTAAATTCATGGTACGTGTGGAGCGATATTGAATCCTCGCAGCCTGTAGCGAGCCTGAAGGCAAATGAGCTCGGACTTTATGACATGAGCGGTAACCTCGTGGAGTGGGTTGCTGACTGGATGGGTTCCTACGGCAGCAGCGATGTTACTAACCCGACAGGTCCCGCATCCGGCACGGAGCATGTGCTGCGCGGAGGCGACTGGACACACGCATCCTCGTTCCACGAAGTCACGTTCCGTACTTCCAGCTATCCCAATTCCCGCGATTTCATCTACGGTTTCCGCCTCTGCCTAAAATAGGCCCCCAATGCAAGTTGGGAAGTTAAAGAAGTTAAGGAAGTTAAGAGACGTATGTCCTGCCCCGAAGCTCGTCAACTATCAACTCGTCAACTGTAAATAAACTGGTACAGTTTTAGTGGCGGTAGCGGTCTTCATCCTTGTCTTCGAGGATGGATAGGTAGGACTGGTAGCGGCTTTCGGCGATTTCGTGATTTTCCAAGGCTTTGAGAACGGCACAGCCGGGCTCGTGGGTGTGTGTGCAGTTGCCGAAACGGCAGTCCTGACTAAAACGGAATATCTCGCGGAAGTAATGAGAGACTTCGGCGCGCTCAAAATCGAAGGTGCCAAAGCCACGGATGCCGGGAGTGTCGATGATGTAGGACCCTCTCCCCGCTCCCCTTATTTCGAACATCTCGGAGAAGGTGGTGGTGTGGAGGCCCTGGTCGTGGGCTTCGCTGAGGGCGGCAGTCTTGGCGCGTGCCTCCGGGACAAGACGGTTCAGGAGGGTGCTCTTGCCGACGCCGCTGTTGCCACTGAAAAGGGAGGTCTTGCCCTGAAGGAAAGAAAACATCTCCTCTATGCCCTCGCCAGTTTCGGCAGAGACGGCGAAACAGGGGTAGTCAAGATAGCGGTAGAGGTTCATCACGGCATCGAGATAGCGGCGCTCGTCCTCGTCATAAAGGTCTATCTTATTGAAAATGATGGCGACGGGGACGCGGTATGCCTCGGCTGAAGCGAGGAAACGGTCTATGAAGGTGGTGGATGTCTCCGGGTGGGCTATGGTGACAATGAGGCAGGCGAGGTCAACGTTTGCGGCAATGATATGGCTCTGCTTAGAGAGGTTCGAGGCGCGACGTATGATGTAATTGCGGCGGTCGTGGATTTCGGTGATAAAAGACCCACCCCCTTCCCCTCCCGTGGAGGGAGGGGTTATTTCCACCCAGTCACCGACGGCGACGGGGTTGGTGCTGCGGATGCCGCGCAGACGGAAGTTGCCCTTCACCTTACAGGCAAAAAGCTGGCCGTCGTCCGTTCGGACGTCGTACCAGCTTCCTGTGTTCTTGATGACTAGCCCCCTCATATTAATTCATAATGCAGAATTCATAATTCATAATTATGGCTACGCTTGGAAGGATTCACAATTCTTAATTATGGCCACATCCCGCAGGCTATTATGCATTATGAATTAAAAATTATGCATTGAAATCAGCATTGATTTAAACTGTCATAATTTCCTTCTCCTTGGCATCGAAGAGGGCTTCGATCTGCTTGATGTACTTGTCGTGCATCTTCTGCAGGTCAGCCTCACCGTCCTTCTCCATATCTTCTGAGAGGCCGTCCTTGATGGCTTTCTTCAGCTTTTCTATGGTGTCACGACGGGCGTTGCGGATGCTCACCTTGGCCTGTTCAGCCTCCTGACCGCACTGTTTGGCCAGTTGCTTGCGGCGCTCTTCGGTGAGTGGCGGGATGCCGATGCGGATGATTTCGCCGTTGTTCTCGGGCATAATTCCGAGCGGGCTGTCAATGATTGCCTTCTCGATGGCCTTGAACAGGGACTTGTCCCAGGGCTTGATGGCAATAGTGCGTGCATCGGGGGTGGTTACGGCTGCACACTGGTTGATGGGCACAAGCGCTCCGTAGTTATTCACTCGGATTCCGTCGAGCAGTTTGATGTTTGCCTTACCTGCACGGATGTGCGAGAGAGCCTCTTCGAGGTACATTACGGCCTCTTCCATTCTTTCTTCGGCAGAGGCGAGAAAAGTCTTAACTTCTGGCATAGTATTTGAGTTCTAAATGTTATTAAAAGGTGCAAAAACACGGTTTCTTGGTGGCAAAAGTATGTCTTTTCTTTAATTTAACCAATTTTTTTGCGATTTTACTATAAAAAGAATTACATTTGTGCCGTTTTTGGTGCTTTTATGACACAAACAGACACTATAATCGCCTCTTGGCTGAGTCAACTTGAGCCAATCTCACTGGATGAGATGAGCGGAATAAAGCTGATGAACCGAACTGACACGAAGTTCGTCACCAGCAAGGCCAAACTGGCTGCCATGCTCGAGCTGGCCCAAGGCAAATATTTCGCCCAGCAGATCGACGGAAACCGCATAGCGAACTACCGCACGGTCTATTGGGACACGCCTTGGCACCGTTTCTTCTTGGAGCACCACAACGGGCGGGCGCCCCGCCAGAAGATCCGCGTGCGGACCTATCTCGACAGCGACCTCACTTTCCTTGAGGTGAAGACGAAGAACAACCACGGGCGCACTAAGAAGAAGCGCATCACCGTTCCCGACCACGACAGACAGCTGCTGGTCGAAGCGGGCGGCAACGAATTCATAAGCAAGCTCACAGGCGCTACGTTCGACGACATAATACAAACCGTGCAGAACCGTTTCCAGCGTATCACACTGGTGAACTACGGGAAGACTGAGCGCCTGACCATAGACTTCAACGTCTCGTTCCACAACTACGAGACCGACACGGATGCCGGAACAGGCGACCTGGTAATCATAGAGCTGAAGCGCGACGGCAACGTCTTCTCCCCCATACTCGACATCCTGCGCCAGGTGCGCATCAAGCCTTCGGGCTTCTCCAAATACTGCATCGGCTCTGTGATGACAAACCGTGAGCTGAAGACCAACCTCTTCAAGCCAAAACTGGTAAGCATATCCAAACTCACAGGATACAACTTCACCATTGACCATTGACCATTGAACATTGGGCAGGCCGCTTAAACCTGAAACTTGAAACTATTTGCATTAAACTTTAAACTTTAAACATTAAACTTCCCCAATACGATGGACATTAACCAAATTAACTATGCGTTAGGCGAGATGTTCGGCGTGACGCTGTTCGACCCCCAGCAGTTTATATCGCTGGTGATACGTTTCATTATCAACCTCGGAGTGGTGTCATTCATCGCCAACAAATTCTATTATCCCCGCAGCCTGCGCCGCGACTTCATGTTCATCTTCATCCTGATGTCCATGAGCATCTTCCTGCTCGTGAGCCTCATGGAAGGAGGCGGAATGGCACTCGGCGCCGCAATGGGTCTCTTTGCCATCTTCGGCATCATGCGTTTTCGCACGGAGGCAGTACCTATCCGCGAGATGACATATCTGTTCATGCTCATTGCGCTGAGTGTCATCAACGCTCTGGCACGCGGCGACTACCACCCGAAGGCTGACTATTGGGACGGTGTGGGCATCATCACCATACTGTTCGTGAACCTCGCCTTCATCCTGATGGCCTGGATGTTCGAGAACAGCAAGGTGCTGCATCAGGAGTGCTCGAAGATCATCAAGTACGACAACGTGAGCCTCATCACCCCCGAGAAACGCCCCGAGCTGATTGCAGACTTGGAGAAGCGTGTGGGAGTGAAGATTACCCGCATCGAAATCGGTATGCTGGACTTCCTGAAGGACTGCGCCCTGATTCGCATCTTCTACAATGACCCCTCGGACGTTGGCAACAGCATCGCCCGCTACGGCCGTATGCCAAAGGAAATGTGATTGGATGCAGACCCACCCCCAACCCCTCCCGTGAAGGGAGGGGAGACCTGCGGGGGGACGTCGCGCAGCCTAATAAATCCTTAAATATAAAATCTTAACCCATTAAATAGATTGAGCTTTTATGAATTGCCATAAGGTTATAATCGCGCTCTTGCTGGCCGCCGTGTGCGGACCGGCTGTGGCACAGACCGACTATGTCTCCGAGGATGCAGGCAAGACCACGGGAGCTGTCTGGACGGAAGTGGGCCTCACGAAGCTTTTTCCCTATGACCTCTCGCTGGGCCTCGATGCCGGTTTCCGCACCGACGATTGGTTCAAGGAAGCCAGCCGCTTTGATATAGGTCTGGGCCTAAGCTGGAAAGCCTCCAAACATTGGAAACTTGGTGTCGGCTATACCTTCCTCATGAAACATTATTCTCAGGAAACAGCTCACAAGACCGAATACGAATACAAGTATAGGGCCGTAGGAGAAAGCAGCAACACCGACTTCCCCAACTTTATGGGAGCTCCCACATACTCCGTTGACGGCAAGGACTACACCTACAGAGGCTATAACGACAAGCGCTACACCCGCGTCACAGATGCCCACTGGCGCCCCAAGCACCGCATCAACGTAGATGTCGCCTACACCAACAAGTTCTGGAAAATCCTGCGCCTCACCTTGCGCGAACGCTACCAGTTGTCCATGAACCCCTCAAAAGAGGTTAACCGCACGCGCACCAAGGTGACTACCAAATACCGCGACCCCGTCTATGAAGGCTACCCGCTGGAGTTCACCGGCGAATATGACGACGTAGAGACCTACGACCCCGAGGTCTTAGACACCACCAAAGTCAAGAACAGCAAGACGCTGCACACGCTGCGCTCGCGCCTCACGCTGGAGCTTGATAAGAAGGGGTGGGCCTTGACTCCATTTGTCTATGTCGAATTGTTCAACGACCTCGCAGGCCGCTTCAAGATAGATAAGGTGCGCGCCTCTGCCGGCATAGAATACGCCATAAGCGGTCAGCATAAGCTGAGCGCCGGTTATGTGTTCAATCACGAGAACGATGACGACGGCAACGAGAACATCCACGCCATCAGCATCGGGTACAAATTCAAATTCTGAAACACAAGACAAACACTCTCAACATGAAAAGAATCATCATGAGCCTTGCGCTCACAGTCGCCTCCGCAACTCTGGCGCTGGCCGACTCCTACAACTATCTGACTGTCTCTTCCGGCAGCATAGAGAAGAGCTTTGCTCTGCGCCAACTGAAGAGAATCACCTTCGTCGGCGACGACATGGTGGTGACGAACACCGACGGCAGCGAAAGCTCGTTTGCGCTCAACGACCTCAACCGCCTCTACTTCTCAGATTCAGCCACCGCCATCAGCCGCACAGGAGCTTCGCGCCCCTTGGCATACGAGAACGGACAGCTGGTGGCCAACGGCTCCGGCACTATTCAGATCTACAACGCCTCAGGTGCTTTGGTACGTAACCTCTACACCACCAGCCCCCGCACCTCGGTGAACCTCTCATCGCTGCCCCACGGCATCTACATCGTGAAACAAGGGAACAATACTCTGAAGATTGCGAAATAAAACACAGACCATTATGAAAAGACAATACTTTAGTTTCAGGGTTCAGGATTCATGGTTCAAGGTTCTGATTTCAGGTCTCCTGCTCACGGTCTTCAGCCTTGGTGCCCAAGCACAATGGATTCGTGTGTGGCAGGGGCTTGAGAGCACCCGCTATGCCATCACCGATGCCGCCTCGATGCCCTACACCGTGAGCGGCAGCACCATCATCATCGGCGGCGACGAATACTCCACCGCAGAGATAGACAGCATCACCATAGTGAACCCCGTGACCATCACCTGGGAAGGAGCCTCAGCCACCGTGGATATCCCCGAGAACGTTGAAGGCGTTACGGCACAAGTGAACGGCGGAAACGTAGTAATCACCAACGCCAACACCGCCACAGAGCAGGAGTTCATACTTCAGGGCGCAAGCTCCGACGGCAGTTTCACGTACAACGGCGAATACAAGACCAAGTTCCACCTGAACGGTCTGTCGCTGACATCCACCACAGGCGCAGCCATAGACATCCGGTGCGGCAAGCGCATCGACCTCTTTCTGATCGACGGCACCACCAACACCCTGACTGACGCTCCGAACGGCACACAGAAAGCGGCCTTCAACTGTCAGGGACATCTGGAAATCGCCGGCGGCGGCACACTCAACATCGCCGGTAACACCAACCACGGTCTGCGCACAAAGGAGTACCTCTTCCTGAAGAAGAGCACCGGCATAATCAACGTCACTAAGGCTGTGGCCGACGGTATCCACTGCGGCGAATGGTTCCAGATGAACGGCGGCTCCGTAAATATCAGCGGCCAGGACGCCGACGGTCTGCAGATGGAGACAGCCGAGAACTCCGACGAAGCCATGAACGGCAGCTTCATCATGAACGGCGGCTCAATCAACGTGAAGATGACGGAACCCGACACCAAAGGCATCCGCGCCGACTCCACCGTTGCCAATATGTACCTCAACGGCGGATATATATATGTAGAGGTCGGCACCACAGCCACCGACGCCAAGGGCATCGCCTGCGACGGCAATATGACCATCAGCGAGGAGAACGAGACCATGACCGTAACCGTGGATGTAAACGGCGAAGGCTACAAGGATGACGACGACGAGAAAATCCGCTCCACCGGCATCAAGTGCGAATACACTCTGACCATTGACGGCGGCACCGTAACCTCCAACGCCAACGGCAAGTATTCACGTGCCGTACGCGCCGGTTCTCTCATTGCTAACGGCGGCACGCTTAGCGCCACTACAAACGGCGACAAGAGTCAGGGAATCAAACTCGACAGCGCCTCCAGCTACATCAACAACGGAGGCATCGTAACCCCGACACCCACCTTCTGATAATTCTCCCCCAAAAAACATCACCAACATCACTTTTTGACATAACACACTGCAAATAAACAAATTGCACGGTGATGTTAAGGGTGATGTTTTGGTGATGTTTTGTATAATTTGGTGATGTTTTTTGGAGGTTAAAGAGTTAAAAAGTTATATTGCTGTCCGCTAAAAGTTGAACAGCGACAAATCAGGTGTCCGCAGTGCCGATAAACAGGCATTGCGGACTTATTTTTGAAAAAGTAAGCCCCCTCAATCAAATAACGTTAGCTCAGGAGGCGATGTTTCCGTCTCT
>JAFSNB010000041.1 GCA_017447625.1 Bacteroidaceae bacterium | reverse complement strand
AGCCAAATGAAATGGACGTCGCGCTTCAGGCTCCGCTCTATCTTACGACAGGAGTAGATGTTGTTCATATAGGCGTAGATGATGACCTTAAGGAGCATCTTAGGATCATACGGACTGCGGCCACGCTCCCTGTAGAGCTTGCGGAAACTACTCAGATCAAGGCTCTCTACAATGCCGCTGACAAGGCGGACGGGATCCTCTTCCGCAATATCTTTGTCGATTCTTTGCGGAAAAAGCACCATTTGGTTGGGTGAATACGGACGAAAGTGGTACTTTTGCATAACTTTTGGATTCTGTCGTAAAGGTACAACATTTTTGCGACATAACAAAGCCCTGGCTTGAGAAAGTCGGGGCTTTGCGAAAAAAAAAAGAGGATGTGCCTATTTTGACACACCCTCACGGACGGTTATGGGGATATTACCAATCAGAAGGGAAGATCATCGGTACTCTCGCTGAACACGTCTGCGGCAGGAGCAGCGGGCTGCTGGGGAACCGGAGCATCTGCGGGCTGAGGTGCGGGTGCTGCTGCGGGGCCTGCGACAGGTGCTGCTGCGGGTTGAGCGGGCGGGAAGGCGGGAGCGAAGGTGCCGTCTGCGTTGGGAGTCTGGATTGCAGCGGGATCGTAAGGAGCTACACGCCAAGCGCGTATGCTGTTGAACCAACGACCGTTATACTCGTGTGCGTCGATGTCAAAATCAATGGTGAGGAGCTGGCCAACCTGAATGTTGAACTGCTGAATTTTGTCTGTGCCGAACACCTCGAAGTTACACTTCTTGGGGTACTGCTCAAGGGTTTCTACTACATAAGAGCCGCAACGCCACTCGGTTCCGCTGCGCTGGCTCACGCCGCTGCGTTCAGGCAAGACGTGAGTGATTTTTCCGGATATCTGCATAAGCTTATTTGGGGTTAAATTTGTTATTATTGCTCGAAATCGACCGCAAAAGTAGCATTTTCCCTCCCTTTTACCAAATTTCACATGAATTTTTTGCAGGTTTGGATGAAAGTTACTACTTTTGCTCGATTTTTAAGATAAAACAATTAATAAATAAGGTATAGATGAAATTAAAAGTTGCAAGTGCGGCCCTCTTCAGCCGCCTCACCTCCATCCAACGTGTTCTTAACAGCAAGAACTCCTTCCCCATTCTGGATTGCTACCTGTTTGACATCGACGGGCAGCGCATGACCATTACGGCCAGCGACAGCGAGACCACCCTGGTTACGCATATCGACCTGATTGAAAGCGAAATGAATGCCCGCTTCTGCATTAAGGCAAAGACCATCCAGGACTCTCTGAAGGAAATATCCGACCAGCCTATCACACTTACCGTGAACCTCGACACGATGGAGATTCAGGGTGAGTATCAGAACGGTACATTCAACATCGTCGGCGAGCGTGCAGACCAATATCCCGCTACCCATGCGCTGGAAGGCGACGCTCACGAGTATAAGATGGAGCAGGCTCAGTTGCTTAGCGGTATAAACCACACTCTGTTCGCTACCGCAGACGACGAGATCCGCCCCGTGATGACAGGTATCTACTTCGATTTCACTCCCGATTACCTCGTGTTCGTTGGAACCGACGGCCGCAAGCTGGTGCGCAGCAAGAACACCGCCATCAAGAGCGAGCAGCAGGTGGGATTCATCCTCCCGAAGAAGCCCGCAACCATTCTGCGTTCTCTTCTCGGCAAGGGCGAAGGCGATGTGACCCTCTCCTTCAGTGACAAACTCGCCATCGTCAGCACGGCAGACTTCACGCTGACCTGCCGCCTCATCGACGGCCGTTATCCCAACTACAACAGCGTTATCCCGCAGAACAATCCCTTCAAGACCACCGTGGATCGTGCAGCTCTAATCTCCACGCTGAAGCGCGTGCTGGTGTTCTGCAACCAGAGCAGCGCCCTGGTTAAGCTCGCCCTCACCACAAATCAGCTCACCGTGAGCGGTCAGGATGTGGATTACAGCACCAGCGCCGAGGAGCGTCTGATTTGCGAATACGACGGACCGGCTCTGAGCATCGGATTCAAAGGCACCCTGCTGCTTGACATCCTGAACAATCTGGAGAGTTCAGAGGTCCTCTTCGAACTGGCAGATCCCGGACGTGCCGGACTCATTATGCCTGTAGATCAGAAGGCAGACGAGGACGTGCTCATGCTCCTTATGCCAATGATGCTGAATGACTAAATAAAAATTAAAGCTTTGGTCTGCCGATGAATATTGTTCTCGGAATTACTGGCAGCATTGCGGCTTATAAAGCCTGCACTCTCATTCGTGCCCTCGTCAAACGGGGGCACGAGGTGCAAGTAGTGATAACCCCTGCCGGAAAGGAATTCATCACTCCCATAACGCTCTCGGCTCTGACCTCAAAGCCCGTGATAAGCGACTTCTTCGCCCAACGCGACGGCACTTGGCACAGCCATGTGGCGCTTGGACTGTGGGCCGACGTGATGGTGATTGCTCCTGCCACCGCCTCAACAATAGGCAAGATGGCACACGGCATAGCCGACAACATGCTCATCACTACCTATCTGTCCATGAAAGCACCCGTATATGTGGCACCCGCAATGGATCTGGATATGTGGGCACACCCATCGACTCAGGACAACCTGCGTCTGCTCCGTGAGCGTGGCGTCAAAGTCATTGAACCGGGAAGCGGATTCCTGGCCAGTCACCTCGAAGGCAAAGGCCGAATGGAAGAACCGGAACGGATTGCCGAGATTATCTGCGATGGCACAGAGAGCACAGAGAAGGCAGAGGACACAGAGGAAAGAGGGGGCAAAGAGACACCGCTTGACGGTAAGGACATCTTGATTACAGCCGGTCCGACATACGAGAAGATTGACCCCGTGCGCTTCATCGGCAATTACTCTTCGGGCAAGATGGGCATAGCTCTGGCCAAGGAGTGTGTGCGCCAAGGCGCATCGGTGACGATGGTACTTGGACCTGTAGATGGACACGTACGCTCTGAGATTGCCGGCAACAGCAAGATCAACATCATTGATGTAGAAAGCGCACAGGATATGTGGGAGGCCGCAACGAGCCACTACCCCACTGCCGACGCCGGTATTCTCTGCGCGGCCGTAGCTGACTTCACACCAGACACCGTGGCTCAGGAGAAAATCAAACGCGAGGACGTCCTCGCTCTTTGTCTGCGCCCGACCAAGGACATCGCCCGCAGTCTGGGAGAAATGAAAAAAGAAGACCAATGTCTTGTCGGCTTCGCCCTTGAGACCAATGACGAATTGGAACATGCGCGGGAGAAGATGCGCCGCAAGAACCTGGACTTCATAGTGCTGAACTCACTCAACGACCCGGGAGCCGGTTTCCGTCACGACACAAACAAAGTGACAATAGTAACTCCGGAAGAAGAAATCACCTACCCGCTGAAAAGCAAGGAAGAGGTGGCCGCCGACATCGTGGCACAACTCATAAGAGTTATGTCCAAATCGCGTTTGGCCACGTGGCTGCTGACCCTATGTCTGTGGATAACGGCAAGCCTATTAGCCGTTCAGACGGCTCAGGCACAGGAGCTGAAAGCACAGGTGATTGTGAACCACTCTCAGGTGTCCAACACCAAGACGGGTGTCTTCGACGCACTCAAGGATAAGCTGACTCAGCTGCTAAACGAGCGCGCTTGGACCAATATGCAATACCGCGAGGCTGAGCGTATCCAGTGCTCATTCAACATAAACGTGTCGAAATGGAACGAGGCCGACAACGCCTTCACCGCTTCGCTCATCGTCTCCGCCGTGAGGCCGGTGTATAATTCCGGATACACTTCAACGGTACTCAGTATGAACGACAAGGATTTCAGTTTCACGTTCGCAGAATTCGATCAGCTCGAATGGCGTCCCGATCAGGTGGATAACAACCTGACTGCGATGATAGCCTATTGGGCATATCTCATCATCGGGCTCGATATGGACTCGTTCGCACCCATGGCGGGAACGGACATTCTGCGTCTGGCCCAACAGGTGTGCATCGATGCCGAGGGACTGGGATTCTCCGGCTGGAAGGCTTTCTCTGACAGTAAGAACCGCTACGCCATAGTCAACGATTATCTGGACGGAGCTATGGAGAAGTTCCGTCAGCTGCAATACAAATACTATCGCGAAGGACTGGACATAATGGCTGAGAGTACAGAGCGCGGACGCGCTGCCATCTCGGAGTGTATCGACCTGCTTGAAGAATCACACAAGGACAAGTCACTCAGTCTGTTGCCACAGCTCTTCACAGAATACAAGAAGGACGAACTGGTCAGTATCTTCCAGGGACAAGGCACGTCCAAGGAGCGCGAACACATTTATGACATCCTGTTTAAAATCAATCCATCACAAAGCACAGCCTGGGAGAAGATAAAAAATTAAATGCTAAAGAGCCTTGACATACAGAACTATGCCCTGATTAGTCAGTTGCATATCGAACTGCACCGCGGATTCACGGTCATCACCGGCGAGACGGGCGCAGGAAAGAGTATCCTGCTCGGAGCTATCGGACTGTTGCTCGGACAGAGGGCCGACGCGAAAGCTATCCGCAACGGAGAGACACGCTGCGTCATTGAGGCTGAATTCGCTCTCGAAGGCTATGGCATAGACCGCTTCTTCGAGGAGAACGACCTGGACTTCGACGGGAATATCTGTATCGTGCGCCGCGAACTGACCAGTGCAGGCAAGACCAGAGCCTTCATCAATGACACACCCGTGCAGCTCACTATGCTGCGCGAACTCGGTTCTCAGCTCCTTGACATCCACTCTCAGCATCAGAACTTGCTGCTCTCCACCGAGGACTTCCAAATGCAGGTGGTTGATATCGTAGCCAAGAACGAGGAAGTTCTCAAGAGCTATTCTTCTGCTTATACAGAATATCGAGACCTCTGCAAGCAAGTGCTTGAAATGAAAGAGAATATCGAACGCGAGAAGCAGGACGAAGATTATCTGCGCTATCAACTGAGCCAACTGGACGAGGCAAATCTGGAAACTGGCCAACAGGAAGAATGGGAGCAGGAAGCCCAAACGCTGGAACACGCCGAAGAGATAAAACAGGGGCTCTATGCAGCCGATGCGGTGTTCAGCGGTAGCGATGAAGGCAACGGCATACTGCAGCTGCTGAAAGAAGCAAGACGACATCTTTCCGACATTGCCCGTATGTGGCCTAATGCGCAGGATTTGGATGAACGGATGGACAGTTGTCTCATTGAGCTGAAGGACATAGCCCAGGAGATTTCAGCCGGAGCAGAAGATATCGAATTCAACCCCGAAAGGCTCGAAACCGTAAATGAATGTCTAAGCCAGCTCTATTCACTCTATCAGAAACATCACGTCAACAGCGAGGAAGAACTGATTGCGCTCGCCGACGATTACCGCTCGCGCCTTGCTCTTATCGACCACAGCGACGAACAGCTTGAAGCTCTCCGCAAGAGATGCGACGAAGCACATGAGCGAGTGATGAAGGAAGCGGAGGCCTTGAGCCAGAGACGCAGCAAAGCAGCCAAGACGTTGGAGAAGGAGATGTTGCAACGGCTTGTGCCACTCGGAATGCCAAATGTTAAGTTCCATGTAGAGATTACCCGTCGCGAGGAACCGACCGCAAAAGGAGTGGACCACGTGGAGTTCCTCTTCAGTGCAAACAAGAACGGCACGCTGCAACCAATCCGCCAGATTGCGTCAGGCGGTGAGATTGCACGTGTGATGCTCTCGCTTAAGGCTCTGATTAGCGGAGTTGTAAGTCTGCCGACAATCATATTCGACGAGATAGACACAGGCGTCAGCGGTCAGATTGCAGAACGCATGGCCCTGATGATGAAAGAGATGGGCGACGGTGGCCGACAAGTCATCAGCATCACTCACCTACCCCAGATAGCAGCCCGCGGCGACTACCACTTCCGCGTCTTTAAAGAAGATGACGATGTGGGAACGAACAGCCATATAGAAGAGCTCTCGCACAACGAGCGCATTACCGAGATTGCCCACATGCTCAGTGGAGCAGAAATTACAGACGCCGCCATTAAGAACGCAGAAGCGTTATTAAATTCATAATTCATAATGCTTAATTCATAATTTAAGACCCCGGCCAAGCCCATGCGACACATATATACATTATTAATATTAATAGGAGCGATGCTCTTCACCCCAAGCCAGACTTTGGCACAGAAATGGATGAAGAAGGCACGCAAGGCGCAAGTGAATGTCCTGACATACGATGCGCAGGGCAAACTGCTTCACTCCACAAACGGATTCCTTGTGGGCAAGAAAGGAACTGTCGTCTCTGATTATAATTCCTTCAAGAACGCCGCCCGCGCTGTTGTTGTAGATGAGAAAGGCAAGGAATATCCTGTGGATCGTATCGCAGGTGCCAGTTCGCTCTATGATGTGGTGAAGTTGCAAGTCGGCGGGATTAAAGCCGACGGACTGACTCCGGCGAAAGCCCCAGCCGCCAAGGACCAGACTGTATTTATCATCCCTTACCTCGGAAACAAGTCGGATGTGGCAAAGGCAGCACCTGTTCTGAGCGCAGATGTCTTCAACGAGAAATACCACTTCTATACGCTGGGCGTAAAAACGGCCGAAAAATCAGCCTCCTGTCCTGTGGTAAACGAGGACGGCGAGGTGCTCGGACTGCTTCAAAACGCGACTCAGGCCGGTAGCGACAAGTGTTATGCCGTGGATGTCGTTTTTGTGACTGATCTTTCTGTCACAGCCCTCTCCGCTACAGCCAACGACTATCGTAGCATCCTGATCCAAAAGACTCTACCCGACGATGCGTCGCAGGCAAACAGCTTCATCTATCTCATAGGCAAACGTGACACAGCGATGTATCTGGCATACGTGGAAGACTTCATCCAGCGCTTTCCCACAGCCACCGAAGGATACACGATGAAAGCCGAAGTTCTCTCTGCCAGAGGAGACTATGCAGGTGCAGACGCTGTGTGGGCTGCGGGTCTGGACAAGGCAAAAACCGGACTCGACGATATACACGCATCTACGGCTCGCAATTTATATGCCTGCATACAGCGGGGAGACTCACTACCTGCCAACTGGACACTGAATCGCGCTTTGGAAGAAGCTGGCGAAGCATTCAAAATAAACCCGCAACCGACATATACGGCTCTTGAGGCACATATCCTTTACAGTATGAAGGAATATGCCAAAGCCGCCGAGAAGTTCAAAACTGTATGCAACACCAACCTGCGCTCGTCTGAGCAGTTCCTCTATGCAGCCCAATGTCTCAACATGACGGGAGACACGCTCGGGGTGCTCGCTATGCAGGACAGCGCCGTGGCTATGTACTCGAAGCCTTACGTGGATGGAGCTGCCACACCGCTGCTGATGCGTGCCAACACGCTGATGAGCCTGAATCGCTATCGCGAAGCTGTGGCCGACCTGAACGAATATGAGCATCTGCGCTACAATAGCGTGAACGCAAACTTCTATTACCAGCGTGAGCAATGCGAGATGAAATGCCGTATGTTCCAGCAGGCTCTGAACGACATCGAGCGCGCAGTGCAGATGGCACCTACCGAACCGCTTTATCATGCTGAGCTCGCGGCTGTAAACTACCGTCTGAACCAGTTGGACGAGGCTAATGCTGCCGCCAGGAAAGCTATTGAACTAGACCCGGATTTTGCCGACGCCCACCGCATCCTCGGCCTTATCCTCAGGGCAAAGCACAAAGAAGGCGATGCCAAGAAATTCTTGGAGAAAGCAGTAGAACTGGGCGATGTGGTTGCCCCCTCGCTACTGAAATAAAAAGAGAAGACAGAAGATGAAGATAGTACTCTTGACAGTCGGAAAGACTACGGACAAGCATCTTATTGCGCTAATCGACGACTATGTCAGTCGCACCTCGCATTATGTGCCTTTCTCCGTAGAGACGCTGCCGGAGCTAAAAAACACCAAAGCTCTCTCAACCGCTCAACAGAAGGCGATGGAAGCCGAGATGATAAAGGGAGCTCTGCAGGCAGGAGACTATATCGTCCTCTTGGATGAGCACGGACGTGAACGGCGATCTGTGGAATTTGCCCAATGGATTCAGAAACGAATGGTTGCCGGCGGACGCAGGATAGTCTTCATCATTGGCGGTCCATACGGGTTCGACGCTTCCATTCATGAACTGGCCAGTGAGGAGATATCTCTCTCGCAAATGACTTTTTCTCACCAGATGGTGCGTCTGTTCTTCGCCGAACAGATTTATCGGGCAATGACAATATTAAACAACGAACCATATCATCACGAATGAAACATCTCTCCAACGAAGAATACGCTGCAAGCAAGTATATAGAGCTTACCGTAGAGAAGGAAACCACTCTTCTCGAATTCCTCATGACAGCCCTAAACGGCATCTCGCGCAATAAAGCAAAGGATATTCTTGCAGGCAACGGTGTGAAAGTGAACCGTAAGGCAACGACCCGATTCGACGAGCCGTTGAAGCCCGGATTCGTGGTTCAAGTGTCTCGACATAAACGCTCCACCACACTTAAGAACCAGTATGTGCGCATCGTTTATGAAGACAAAGATCTGGTGGTCGTTGAAAAGAACGAAGGCATCCTGAGCATGCCGTCAACAGCCAAACAGTACTCTGTTAAGAAGGTTCTTGACGAGTATTTCGAGAAGCGTCACTTCAAATGCCGCGCTCACACTGTTCACCGTCTGGACCGCGAGACCTCCGGCCTGATGATTTACGCGAAGAGTATAGAAGTTGCCCAGATGTTTGAAGCCGACTGGCACAACATAGTATATGACCGCCGCTATCTCGCTGTAGTCGATGGAGAGGTAGAACAGGAAGGCGGCACCGTGAAGTCATGGCTTAAAGACAACAAAGCGTTTATCACATACTCAAGCCCCGAAGACAACGGCGGGAAATATGCCGTGACGCACTTCCGTGTACTGCAGAAAACTCCGCGATTCAGTCTTTTGGAACTGAAATTGGAGACAGGCCGCAAGAACCAGATTCGTGTTCACATGCAGGATATAGGCCACCCCGTCGTTGGCGACTTTAAATACGGCAAGGGGTTAGGGCCAGTGGGCCGTCTGTGTCTTCACGCTTACAGGCTGCACTTCTTCCATCCTCGCACCGGCGAACGGATGGAGTTTGAGACTCCTTGCCCGAAAGAGTTCAAGAAACTGGTTGAAATTAATTCATAATGCATAATTCATAATGCATAATTAGGCTGCGCTTAGATAATTCATTATTCAAAAACCTTAATAATATGAAAAAGACATTTACTAAAGTAGCAGTTCTGGCCATAGCACTTGGCCTGACTGCATGTGGAATGGGAACAACATCAACCGCAACTTCCACATCTAAATCAACACCCGCATCAACCTCTTCTTCCACAACCACAGCAAGCAGTTCTGCCTCAACTGCAGGTGGCGTTCTGGGCGGTTTGCTTGGTGGCTCCGGAGGTGGAGTTGTTGGTAATATCCTCAGCAGTCTTTTCGGCTCCACACTTCAACAGAAGGACCTCTATGGCACATGGCTCTACAGTTCACCGAAAGTGGCATTCGAGAGCGAAAACCTTCTGGCCAAGGCCGGTGGTGCGGTAGCTGCAAGCACAGTCGAAGAAAAGCTCGCCGGGTATCTTGGCAAGGTAGGTATAACGGCCGGTTCGAGCACCTTCACCTTCAACGAGGACGGCTCCTACACCGTAGGTAGCAAGACCAAGACCCTCTACAGCGGCAAATACACCTTCGACGCACAGAACAAGACCATCAAGATGACAGGCCTGCTTGGACTTGCCACATTCACTGCTTCTGTAGGCAAAAGCGGCAGCAATATATACTTGATGTTCGATGCCGACAAGGTTCTCAGCGGAGCAACTGCCATTACAAAAATGCTGGGTAAGACCACCATTGCAAGCGTTCTTGGCAACTATGATGGAATGCAGGTCGGCTTCACACTTGCAAAATAATATCGGAAAAAAGGTAAAAAAATGCATAAATCATTGGCGGCTCCACAAATTATCACTATATTTGCCGCCAAGAAAAGGATAAATGCAAATAACTATCATTCATAATCACACTAAACGTTACACATTATGAAGAACTTTTACCTTATCACAGCCATGTTATTGGCTTCCGTAGGCGCATCCGCACAGCAGCGCCTTGCACTAAGCACTTACAAGGGTTCAGACCTCAAGAACTATGCAGGACTTGAGTGTGCCGTCACTACCTCACGTCTGGTTTGCACGGGGTGGAACACAATCGCTTTCCCGTTTGATATGAGCGAACAGGAAATCAACGAGACCTTCGGCGCAGACTGCCGTCTGGAGCAGCTCGTTGGTGTTGAGAGCAACGGCTCAAGCATCGTGCTCAACTTCCAGGATTGCAAGGAAGGCGGCATTCAGGCCGGTAAACCTTATATCCTGCACTATACAGGGCAGACAACGAGCAAGCGCATCGCCAAGACAGCAGTCATCAACGCTAACTACACCGCTCTTCAGTTCGCCGATCAGAAGACTGGCACAATCGTGACCATGAGCGGCGTGAAAGAGCAGAAGGAAGGCAAGGGACTCTACGGAATCCTGGCGCGTGACAACTCCGAAGCTGCATTCACCAGTGCTGACGTAGCAACCAACGGCTTCTATGCCACACGTTGCTTCATCAGCCTCTCCTCCGGCAATCAGACTCTGCTCACCACCAACCACATCGCTGCTTCAGACGTGACAAGCATCGAAGCTGTCACAAGCAAGGAGGAGCAAGTGGATGTGTACAACGTAGCCGGTATGCTCGTGGCTAAGCGCGTCCGTGCAGACAAGGTCAGCAAGATGCAACCGGGTATCTATGTAATCAAAGGCCAGAAGGTTAGTGTCAAGTAAGTCACAGACTAACAACGCATAAGCAGGAGGCCTACGTATATCTATACCGTCGGCCTCCTCATTTTCTTTTTATAAAAAAAAACACTCATTTTGAGATGACTACAAGAGACGAGATAACAACAACGGAGAAAAGGAGCCTCAATTTCATTGAGCAGAAAGTGGAAAACGACCTGCGCGAAGGCCATAATGGAGGACGCGTGCAAACCCGTTTTCCGCCCGAGCCGAACGGATATCTGCATATCGGACACGCCAAAGCTATTGCCCTCGACTTCGGAATTGCTGAACAGTACGGAGGCGAATGTAACCTGCGCTTCGATGACACCAACCCCACAAAGGAAGAGACTGAGTACATACAGAGCATTGAGCACGACATACAATGGCTCGGCTTCAAGTGGGCCAATGTCTATTATGCTAGCGATTACTTCCAGGAACTCTGGGACTTCGCGGTTTGGCTCATAAAGCAGGGACGTGCCTATGTCGATGAGCAGAGCTCCGAACTTATTGCACAGCAGAAGGGAACAACTACCCAGGCCGGTACAAACAGCCCCTTCCGCGACCGCCCGGTTGAGGAGAATCTGCGTCTCTTTGAGTTCATGAACAGCGGTCAGGCACAGCCCGGGTCTATGGTGCTAAGAGCCAAGATTGATATGGCCCACCCCAATATGCTCTTCCGCGACCCGCTGATCTATCGCATCATGAACATTCCGCATATCCGCACAGGCAACCGCTGGAACGCTTATCCGATGTACGATTTCACTCACGGACAATGCGACTATCTTGAGGGAGTAACCCACTCGCTCTGCACGCTGGAGTTCGTGGAACACAGACCCTTGTACGACCTCTTCATCACTTGGATGAAGGAGTTCAAGGGCGAGACCGCCGACATCGAGGACAACCGCCCACGCCAGACTGAGTTCAACAAACTGAACCTCTCCTACACGCTTATGTCCAAGCGTAACCTACTGGCTCTGGTGAAGAACGGCCTCGTGAGCGGCTGGGATGATCCGCGAATGCCGACGATTTGCGCATTCAGACGTCGCGGTTATTCTCCTGAGAGCATCATCAACTTCATGGGCAAGATTGGCTACACCACTTACGACGCGCTCAACGAGTTTGCCCTGATGGAATCCGCTGTGCGCGAAGACCTCAACAGCCGCGCCACCCGCGTCTCTGCCGTTGTTAATCCAGTGCGTCTCGTCATCACAAACTATCCCGAGGGACAGGTGGAAGAGATGGTTGCTGTGAATAACCCGGAGCGCGAGGAGGACGGAACACACATCATCGAATTCAGTCGCGAACTGTGGATTGAGCGCGACGACTTCCAGAAGGAGGCCGAGAAGAAGTTCATGCGTCTGGCTCCAGGCAAGGAGGTGCGTCTGAAGAACGCTTATATCATCAAGTGCGACGAGGAACATCCGTTTGACGAGGATGCCGAGGGCAATGTCACCACCATCTATTGCACTTACGACCCTGAGACACGAAGCGGTTTGCCAGGCGCAGACCGAAAAATCAAAGGTAAGACTCTGCATTGGGTAAGCTGCGGCCACTGTCTGCCGGCTGAGGTAAGGATGTACGAACGCCTGTGGAACGTGGAGAATCCGCGCGACGAACTGGCACGCCTGCAAGACAGCGGACTTGAGCCTGTGGAAGCCATGAAGCAGATGATGAATCCCGACTCCCTGCACGTCCTGACCAACTGCTATGTAGAGAAGTACGTGCAGACGCTGCCTAATCTCTCCTATCTGCAGTTCCAGCGCATCGGGTACTTCAATATAGACACCGATTCAACACCTGAGCATCTTGTGTTCAATAAGACTGTAGGTCTGAAGGACTCATTCAAGAAATAAGTCAGATTATACCCTAGCATTTAGCATAAGTTTGAAATACGAGGAAGACATAAGACATTTCGACGAACCGGATTTCAAGGAGACTCTCCGGCAATATGAAGCCCTGCTTGATGGGGACGACTCAGTATGTCTGGAAGCGGATGAACTGACGGATATCGCCGAGTACTATATTCTGGTGCAGAATGACAGCGAAGCTGCCAACCGCTGCATCAGCTATGCTCTGAGCCTCTACCCGGAAGCCACCTCCCCGCTGATATTCGAAGCACGCCAGTATATGCAGGCCGGCGACATGAAAAAAGCACGACTGCTCTGTATGGCAATCCCCGAGCAGGAACACAGAGAGGTGACTTATCTGTGGGCCGAAATGCTCATCCAGGACAAACTGGCCGAAAGCGCTCTCTCATATATCGAGAATCGCGCCTGCCTCTATGAAGACGAATACGACTATTATCTCTATGATGCTGCATATATCTTCATAGATTATTCTTGCTTTAAAGAGGCTTATGTTCTGGCTCACCAGTTGCACAACTACGCGCCTGAATGGTATAACACTTGGGAACTGACTGCCGACTGTCTGCTGGGAATGGAGAAATACGAGGAGGCTCTGACGTATATCAACAAGATGCTGGATGCAGACCCGTTCAGCACCGAAGCCTGGAACTGGGCTGCTGAGGCACACGTAGAGCTGCGCCAGTATAACAAAGCCATTGACGATACTGAGTATGCCCTTGCAATTGATCCTCAATGTTTCCGTTCAATCGTACTCAAAAGCACGGCCTTCTTAAATCTGCATAATTACGAAGAGGCCATCAGACTAATCAATCAGGCTCTGGAAATCAATCCATCTGATGAGTTCGTACTGACACAGAAGGCGTTCTGCCTGATGGATATGGATCAACTGGACGAGGCCGAACAAACGATTATAGAAGCTGAACGCATCGCTGACGGGAAAAGCCCAAATCAACTGTATATCTATGAGCAGCACGCTTTTATCCTTGCTGCACAGGAACGCTATGTAGAGGCCATTGAGTATATCAAAATGGCTTCATCAATAGACAAGACAATCAATTACGACTCAATCATCGCTGAATATCAGCAACACCTCTAAGATTTGACGATTTAAAGATTTCACGATTTTACGATTTAAGGATTTAAGGATTTATAAAAACATGAATAACGGATTTGTAAAAGTGGCTGCAGCTGTTCCTGCCTTGCGGGTGGCTGAACCCAAATACAACGTTGAACAGATAGAGAGTCTGGTTATTCAGGCTGAAGGGCACGCTGTGGAGGTAATCTGTTTCCCAGAGTTGTGTCTCACAGGTTATACGTGTGCGGATCTCTTTGCTCAGCAGATTCTGTTGGACGAGGCTGAAATGGCACTGATGGCTCTGATGAATTTCACCCGCTCTCTCGACATTATCACAATAGTCGGCCTGCCCGTTCCCTTCCGCAACACACTGCTTAACTGCGCAGCTGTGGTGCAACGCGGACGTATTCTCGGACTCGTTCCCAAGACATATCTTCCCAACTACAGGGAATTCCAGGAGAAACGCTGGTTTACGAGCGCAGCTGACATCCCGGCAAAGACCACCGTTCTGCTTTGTGGTCAGCAGATAGAATTGAGCACCCAGATGTTCTTCAGCACCCCGACCTGCAATTTCGGCATTGAGATATGTGAAGATGTCTGGGCTCCTATCCCACCCTCATGTCGTATGGCTTTGGCCGGTGCAGACATCATCTTCAACCTGAGTGCGGACAACGACCTCGTCGGCAAGCGCAACTATCTCAACAATCTGCTAAGTCAGCAGAGTTCGCGCTGCATCAGCGGTTACGTCTATTCTTCTTGCGGATTCGGCGAGAGCAGTCAGGATGTGGTGTTTGGCGGCAAAGCTATGATTTGGGAGAATGGCATACTTTTGGCTGAAGGAGGCTCTCATACGATTGATACTCAGTTGGTAGAAAGTGAGATTGATGTGGAGCGCCTGCGTACAGAACGACGAATCAACACCACATTCTCATCTACAGCTGCCATAGAGTGTCAGCGTGAAAACGGCAATACTTATGACATCAAAGAAACAGAACTGTTTGTACCCCACGAATTCGCATTGACACGAAAGATTCAGACACACCCGTTTGTTCCCGAAGGGGCAAAACTTGATGAGCGATGTGAAGAAATCCTGAACATTCAGACAGAAGGACTGGCAAAACGTCTCACACACACCAACTGCCAGACGGCTGTCATCGGCGTGAGCGGCGGTCTGGACTCAACCCTCGCCCTGTTAGTCACATGTCGCACATTCGACCTGCTCGGACTTGACCGCACAGGCGTAATCGGTGTGACGATGCCCGGCTTCGGCACTACAGGCCGCACCTACAACAACGCGCTGCAGCTGATGAAGACTCTTGGAATCACTATTCGCGAGATATCAATAGCCAAAAGCGTAGAACAGCATTTTGAGGATATCGGCCACGATATCGCCGTCCACGACGTGACTTACGAAAACAGTCAGGCTCGTGAGCGCACACAGATTCTAATGGACATAGCAAACCAGACCGGCGGTCTCGTCATAGGAACAGGAGACCTGTCCGAACTGGCTCTTGGCTGGTGCACATACAACGGCGACCACATGAGTATGTACTCAGTTAATACAGGCGTTCCCAAGACTTTGGTACGCCATCTGGTCAGTTGGCTCGCGCTCAGCAAGAAGATGGCAACTGACATACTGATGGACATCGTAGATACGCCAATCAGCCCTGAACTCATCCCCGCCACACCGGAAGGTGAAATACAGCAGAAGACAGAGGATTTGGTCGGCCCATACGAGTTGCACGACTTCTTCCTTTATTATGTCATGCGTTGGGGATTCCGCCCAAGCAAGATATTTTTCCTCGCACAGACAGCCTTTGTGAATAGCTACACATCTGACACTTTAAAACACTGGCTTACAGTATTCTATCGTCGTTTCTTCTCACAGCAATTCAAGCGCTCATGTCTGCCAGATGGTCCCAAAGTGGGAAGCGTTTCCCTGAGTCCTCGTGGCGACTGGCGTATGCCTTCAGATGCCTCTGTCGCTACCTGGCTTGCAGAATGTGAGAAACTGTAAGATTATTGAACATATAGTATAAAATATGAGAAAACTTGGTTTACTGTTATTGACTTTTAGCGCAACCCTTTGCATTCAGGCAGTCACCCCACTTTGGCTGCGTCAGGCCGCAATCTCACCCGATGGAAGCACGATTGCCTTCGCATACAAAGGGGATATATATACGGTGCCCGCTTCTGGCGGTCAGGCCCGTCAACTGACATCTAACAGAGCTTTCGACGGACTACCCTGCTGGTCGCCCGACGGAAAGAAAATAGCTTTCCAGAGCGATCGCGAAGGAAGTCGCGACGTCTGGATGATGAGCGCCCAGGGTGAAGGACTTACCCGTCTGACTACCCACTCCGGCACAGAGATTCCTATGGGATGGCTCTCGGCTGATGAAGTGCTGTTCTCAACTGCAGGCTGGCCGAGACCCGAAAGCATCCAGTTTCCCGATGCCACCTTCCCTCAGCTGTACAAGGTGCTTGCCAAAGAGGGCCAGCGTCCTTACCGTGTGGCTGACATCGCTGCCGGAAACGTTTGTGTCGGAGCCGGCGGCGTCCTATATTTCGATATGATCAAAGGCTATGAGGACACTTGGCGCAAACACATGACTTCCAGCGTTGCACGTGACATCTGGCAGTGGACTCCCGGCAAGAAGGGCGACCACGTGGGCACTTTCCACCAGCTGATCAACTCCCGCTGCGACGACCGCAATCCCGTCTGTGTCGGCCAGACTATTTATTGGTTGAGCCAGCAGGACGGCACATTCAACGTGTGGAGCGTACCCGCAAACGGCGGCTCCCCCAAGCAGTTGACGACCTTCAAGGATGACCCAGTCCGATACCTGACAGCTTCAACTAACGGAACCCTCTGCTTCTCGCAGAACGGCGAGCTATATACGATGCGTCAGGGACAAAAACCCGTGAAGCTCAACATCAATGTAGTTGGAGACATTGATGAGCGGGAGGTTCAGAAATGGCTCACCACCTCCGGCGTGTCGGCCATCAGCCACTCACCAAAAGGCAAAGAGATTGCCTTCATCATGAATGGCGATGTATATGTCACATCTTTAGATTATAAGACCACACGTCAGATAACGTCAACGCCTGAGCGCGAGCGTGAGGTTAGTTTCGGCGAAGACGGCCGTTCAGTTATTTATGACAGTGAGCGCGACGGTACTTGGAGCATCTATCAGACCACAATCGTAAGCAAGGACGAGAAGCAGTTCATCTATAGCACCGAACTGAAAGAAGAGCGCCTTACCGACGGACGCACAACTTGCTTCCAGCCCGTTGTAAGCCCCGATGGGAAGAAAGTAGCTTTCCTGCGCAACCGCACCGAGTTATGTGTTATGGATTTGAAATCCAAGAGCATAACAACCGTAATGCCCGGCAAATGGGAATATTCCTACAGCGACGGAGACCAGAGCTTTTCGTGGAGTCCCAATTCTAAATGGTTGCTTTCTGAATATATCGGTACGGGGGGCTGGAACCACACCGATATCGCCCTGATTCCGGCAGACGGCAAGGGAGCGATTGTCAATCTCACCAACAGCGGGTACAATGAAGGCAACGCCCGTTGGGTGCTCGACGGCAAAGCCTTTATCTTCACCTCAGACCGCGATGGTTATCGCAGTCACGGCTCCTGGGGCGCTGAAGGCGACGAGTATATCTGTTTTCTCGAGCGCGAGGCATACGAACGTTTCAGCCTGAACAAGGAGGAACGTGAGCTGGACAAGCAACGCCGCGACGAGGAGAAGAAAGAGAAAGAGAAGAAAGAAAAGGAGAAAAGAGAAAAGGACAAGAAGAAAAAGCCTGAACAGCTAAAGAAAGACAGTATAGAACAGGCACGCAAGGACAGCATCGAGGCCATGAAGATAGACTTCGACCTCACGAATCTCGACCAGCGAACAGTTCGTCTCACAACCGGCAGCAGCCGCATGGGAGATGCTGTGATGAACAAGGACGCCACAAAACTCTATTACGTGGCCTCATATCTGGCCGGAGTTGCGCTCTGGGAAGTGGATCTCGAGAAACAGAGTACAACCCTGAAGGCCAAAGGAATCAGCGGAGGCTTCGACCTGACCAAGGATGCGGAGAATGCATACCTCATTCAGGGAGGCCAAATCAAGAAACTGAAACTGGAGAGCGGCACCCTCTCCACCATAGATTTTGAAGCTTATGCCATACGCCGTCCTGTGGCCTACCGCGCTTATCTGTTCGAACACATGTGGCGACAGATGAAAGAGAAAGTGTTCGACCCGAACATGAACGGAGCAAACTGGGATGCTATCCACGACCGCTACAAGCGCTTCCTGCCTCATATAAACAACGGATATGACTTCGGAGAACTGGCATCTGAGATGCTTGGCGAAGTCAATGTGAGCCACACGGGATGCCGTTATCGTCCGGGAATTTCGTCTCTCCGCACAGCAGACCTTGGCATACTCATTGATGATGACTTCGAAGGCGACGGACTTCGCATAGCAGAAGTCATTGCTGGCAGTCCGCTTGACATCAAAGGCAATGTTAAGGCAGGAGACGTAATCACACATATCGACGGTGAGCCAATAAAAGCCGGATTGGACTATTATCCGCTCCTAGAAGGCAAGCAGGGACGTTACACCCGCCTCACCATAACCGGCGGCAAGGACGGCAAGCGCGATGTCACGATACGTCCGAACGGATCAACCGGCAGCCTTATGTACGAACGTTGGTGGCGAAGTCTGGAGAATTATGTAGATAGCCTCTCCAAGGGTCGTCTGGCATACGTTCACATCGAGGCCATGAACTCGCCCAGTTTCCGTCACCTCTACCGTAACCTACTTAATGACAAGAACCGCAACCGCGAGGCTGCCATCATAGACACCCGACACAATGGCGGCGGCTCACTGCACAACGACGTGCTTGTGCTGCTCTCTGGACATGAGAACTTTAAGGAGATGCCGCGCGGACAGTATGTCGGCACCGACCCCTACAACCGCTGGACAAAACCATCATGTATGCTTATCGGCGAGGACAACTACTCCAACGCTCACGGCACCCCTTGGGTCTATCGAGAGAACAAGGTTGGCAAGCTCATTGGCGCTCCAGTGCCTGGAACAATGACATCAGTGTGGTGGGAAAGCATTGATAACTACGTGTTCGGTATTCCTATGGTCGTTCGCGTAGATGCCAACGGCGGCGAGCTGGAAAACACCCAGCTTGAACCAGACATCCTCATTTACAACGATCCTGCAGACGTAATCCGTGGACGTGACGCACAGCTTGAACTGGCCGTGCGTACTATGCTCAACTCAAAATAAATGCAGTTATGAAACTATATCTTCTTTCTACGCCAGACTTTTTCGTTGAGGAAGACAAGATCATCACAGCTCTCTTCGAGGAGGGTCTGGATGGATTCCACATGCGCAAGTCCGGTGCAGAACCTATCTATTCCGAGCGACTCCTGACTCTGATTCCAGAGGAGTGGCACTCGCGCATCACCGTACACGACCACTTTTATCTGAAAGAGGAGTTCGGTCTGCGCGGCATTCATCTCAGCGAGGAGCACCCCACTCCACCAACCGGTTACCGCGGACAGCTGAGCCGTTCAATTCACTCAATCGAAAAACTTCAAAAACAGCGTGAAGGGATGGATTATGTGTTTCTTTCCCCTGTCTTCGACAGCATATCCAAACCCGATCGCAAAGCCGCCTACACACATCAGCAACTTTACGATGCCACACGCCAAGGGCTGATAGACCGCAAGGTGATGGCAGCTGGAGGCATAAATGCCGAGACTCTGCCCAAACTCAAAGACTACGGTTTCGGGGGCGCAGTAATTCTCGGTGATCTCTGGCACCGCTTCAATATCCACTCGGGACTTGACTACAAGGAAGTTATCGGCCATTTCCGCAAGCTCCGCAAAGCAGCCCAATAGTTGAACAATGAACATTGAACTTCAAGTAGCGCGCAGCCTATTTTTACATTTTACATTCTACATTATAAATTTTACATTTATATAAATAATGAACTCCTACCTCGTCTTCTCCGGTACGGCCACCCGTTATCTGACCGAAAAAATTTGTGCAAGCCTTGGCATACCCATGGGCAACATCAACTGCACCAGATTCAGCGATGGTGAATTTGGTGTAAGTTACGAAGAAAGCATCCGCGGGCGCGACATCTTTCTTGTGCAAAGCACCTTCCCCAACGCAGACAATCTGATGGAATTGCTCCTGATGATTGATGCTGCCAAACGAGCCTCAGCACGCACTATCAACGCAGTGATCCCTTATTTCGGCTGGGCTCGCCAGGACCGCAAGGACCGCCCGCGCGTGGCTATCGGCGCAAAGCTTGTGGCAGATATGCTCACCGTGGCCGGCATTGACCGCATAATCACTATGGATCTCCATGCAGATCAGGAGCAGGGCTTCTTCGACTGCCCCGTGGATCATCTGTACGCATCCAGCGTCCTCCTGCCCTATGTCCAAAGCCTGAATCTGGAGAATATCGTCATCGCTGCTCCAGACATGGGTTCCAGCAAACGAGCCAGCACCTACTCCAAGTATTTACAATGTCCGCTTGTGCTGTGCAACAAGACCCGTGCTCGCGCAAATCAGGTAGCCTCCATGCAGATTATCGGTGACGTATCTGGTGCAAACGTGGTAATCGTTGATGATATGGTAGATACCGCAGGCACAATAACTATGGCCGCAAACATCATGATGGAGAACGGTGCCAAGAGCGTTCGAGCCATCGCCTCCCACTGTGTGATGAGCGGTCCCGCATCCGAACGTATCAACGCCTCCGCCCTTGAAGAAGTGGTATTCACGGACTCAATCCCCTACGACTTCTCCAAGAGTTCGAAAGTGCATCAGATTAGCATCGCTGACCTCATTGCTGAGACCATCCGCCGCGTTCAAAGCAACGAGAGCATCTCATCACAATATCTTATATGAAAAGAATTGAATGGAATAGAAATGAAGTTAAAAGGAATAGAAAGGACAATACTCATTAGCAATAACATTTGTCCTTTTAACTTCCAAGCGGTCAAAGACCGCGATAAATTCTCTTCAACTTCCCTTTAACTTCCAGAAATACATGTATCTCCCCTCCGCAATTAATTTTGTGGGGGGAGATATTCGTAACAGCCTGCATCGGGAGCTCCATCGGCAAAGCGGTTACGGCCAAGACGGTCTGTAGGAAGTGGACGGGCTAGTAGTGGGTCGGCAACTCCACGTATCAGAGAACTGTCCTTAGGCGTGAAGTCATAAAGGAAATTATGGGTGTCAATTAGGGTGAAATTGTTGCTGCCAGTTAATGGATGGGTGTTCTTGTCGTATTTGTCATATACGATGCCGATAAAACGCTCCGGTATATCGGTCTCAACGGTCGCAATATAACAGTTGCGGAAATGGAAGTTTGCTGGCGTGGGACCATCGATATTCACATCTCCCATAAGCTCGTCGTCTGCGTAACCGACTATAACACAATTGTTGAAATCACAAAGGCGGATGGGACTCGAAGCTATGCTGTCTGTAAAGAAAAGTGCATTACCTCTCTGAGCATCTAAAGCATAGAACTGAGCCAATGTGCAATGGGTGAACTGAGCCACTCCGCCTATCAGATTGACGCAGTTCCCAAGAGTATTGGAGACTTCTGAGTTCTGCACAATCATCACAGCATCGAAGCCGTCTATACCAGCACCACCAATATTATGTACTCGAGAATTAATGAGACTAAAATGAGGTGATTTGATTGTGTCTGTTGAAGTGAATGTAGAGATTTCCTCAGCAAGGCCTCGGCAGGCTATTCCATACTTCGCGCTGTGTATATCTACATACTCCAAGACGTTATCCTTGCTGCCTTCGTCTATTGTTATTCCCTCCCATCTTGCCGGTAGGCGATCGTAAGGTAGATAGTCAAACATATGGTCAGTGCGGTCGCCACGGAAAACGACGGGAGCATCAAGTGTACCTGAGGCCACGAGGCGCCCTCGGACGCGCATATAAGCTCCCTCGTGGAAGAGCAGCTGCGTGCCTGCCTGAAGGGTTAGGACACTGCCCTGCCCCACCACCAAGCTGTCATATACCACAATCGGACGGTTTGTGGCGAACGCGGTGTCCGTCTGAACAACAAAGCCACGCAGGAAATAGGCGTTCTGTCCGCCAGCAGTGATAACCACACGATGACGTATGCCGCTCTCAAGGGTGAAGATTAACGCATCCTCCAATTGCATAATGGTGTCGGCTTCCAACTGCGGGACCGTTACCTCTATGCGCACAAATATACTGTCGCGACGGCGCACCTCAAAATCATATATGCGGTTTGCCTCAGAGCGGCTCATATCCTGTCCATCTACATTGACACGGAAGTTGCTGGCGGCTCCTTTCTCCAGAGCGACCTCGCTGATCCGGACACCCTTGTCTCCATGGTTATAGACGATGAGGGTCTTTGTGGCCGAGGGGACTGTAGTGATGAGGGTGTCAAAACGCACTGAGTCCGCGCTGAACGCAAGCGTAGCAGCGCGGTCTGCAGTGAAGTCGTCGTAGCGATCGCAGGCAGCAAATACCGCAGCGAACAGCAAAGGAAGGATGAGTCTAATATTCATCTTTAAATGTTCTCAAGGACGGCGAGCAGGTGCTTCCAGACGAGATCTACGGTCTTTATTTCCAGACGCTCGTCTGGCGAATGGACACCGCGCAGAGTAGGTCCAAAGCTCACCATGTCCAGATTCGGATATTTCTCGGAGAAGAGGCCGCACTCCAGTCCTGCGTGTATGCCGCGAACGATGGGCTTACGGCCAAACAGACGTTCGTATTGCTCAACAGTGACTTTCAGCAGACGACTGTCCGGGTTTGGCTTCCAACCGGGATAGCCCTCACCGATATTCACCTCTGCGCCGGCCAGTTCGAATGTGGCGGCGATGGTGTTTGCCATGTTATGCCGATTACTCATGAAGCTGCTGCGCTGTGAAGAGTTTATGCGGATGCGACCGGGCGCTTCCTGACGTATGCTGGCCAGATTGGAGGAAGTCTCTACGAGCTCCATGTCCTGGCTCATGGCGAGGATGCCGTTGTGAACAGCCTGCAAAGCAGATATCAGACGATAGTTGACATCAGCCGGCAGCACCGTATCTGCAGCATCGGCGCTCTCAAGTAGGAATTGCATCGAAGGCTCCGTCACGCGGAATTCTTCTTCTACATCGGCGGCAAAAAGATTCCAGTCTATGCGTATCTGTTCCTTGTACTTCACGGGAACAGCCACCAGAGCCTCGGCCTCGCGCGGAATAGCATTATGCAATCCACCGGCCTGAATGTCAGATAGTCGCAGACCGTAGCGCTTCAGGCTGGTGTAGAGGAAACGGGCCAGAATCTTGTTTGCGTTGGCACGTTTCTTGTCGATATCGTCGCCGCTGTGTCCTCCCATAAGTCCCTTGACTTGCAGCCGCAGGAAAAAGAGTCCCTCGGGCGTTGGTTCGGGGGTGAAGGTGAAGACAGCCTCCGTGCGGCAACCGCCGGCGCAGCTGACAAAAATCTGTCCCTCGTCCTCGGAGTCGAGGTTGATGAGCATATCGCCATCCATAAATCCGGGCTGCATTCCCTCGGCACCAGTGAGACCAGTCTCCTCGTCGCGTGTGAATACGCACTGAATGGGACCGTGTTTCACAGATTCGTCAACCAAGAGGGCCAACTCCATGGCGCACCCAATACCGTCGTCAGCACCGAGGGTTGTGCCTTTGGCTTTCATCCATTCGCCGTCAATCCATGTCTGGATTGGGTCTTTGAGGAAATCCATCTGGACATCGTTGTTCTTCTCGCACACCATATCCATGTGGCTCTGTAGGATAACCGTCGGGCGGTCCTCCATGCCAAGTGTGGCAGGCTTGCTGATGAGGACATTGCCAGTATCGTCCACCTTATACTGGAGATTGTTCTTTTTCGCGAAATCCACGAGGAATTCAATCATCTGCTCCTCATGTTTCGAGGGGCGAGGCACTTTGTTTATCAATGCGAACATCTCGAACACAGATGCCGGCTGAAGTTGGTTAGAATTGGCCATATATTGCTAATTTAGGTTAAATCAATGAGTGAAAATACGATTACCTCGTGTCTTTGGGCTATCTTTGCACCCGTAACACTATATAAGAACGCAAAAAGTGATAAAATTATTGCTCATAACAGCCGCTTTTCTTGCAATCGCCGTGTTTTTGCTCGCGTTGAAATTGCTGGTAAAAGGAGACGCACGTGGCCCGATGACTCATATAGGAGCCTCGAAAGCGATGCGCGAACGCGGTATCCACTGCGTGGAAAGCATGGATGCAATAGAAAGACACCAACTGCAGAACAGAAAAAAGATATTATAATTTATAATTCATAATTCATAATGCATAATTCATAAATAAATAGAAAAACTATAATAAAAAAGATAATGAAGAAAATGCTATTCCTCACGGTGAGCCTGATGTTGGCACTCACCGCCTGCCAGAACGAGAAGGCAGAGAAACCAGTTAATGACGCTAAGGCTACTGAGACAGAAGAGCCCGCAGGTCTGCGTATCGCATACGTGGAGGTGGATTCGCTCATGAGCCAGTACCAGTTCTGCAAGGACTACAACCTTGTACTGACCAAGAAGGCAGAGAACATCCAGAATACACTTATAAGTAAGCAGCGCGCTCTGCAGCAGCACGCAGCTGCCTTGCAGAAGAAATATGAGAGCAACGGCTTCACCACTCGTGATGAACTGGAACGCGCACAGGCTTCCATCCAGAAGGAGCAGCAGGACTACGCCGAGCTGGAGCAGCGTCTGGGCAACGAACTGGCCAGCGAGAACGCCAAGCTGAACGAGGAACTGCGTGACAGCATCCAGACATTCCTGAAGACTTTCAACAAGACGAAGAAATTCGACTACATCCTGACCAAGCAGGGCGACAACATCCTTATGGCAAACCCTAAGTTTGACATCACTAATCAGGTTGTTGCCGGTCTGAACAAGCGCTACAAGACAAAGCCTGAGACGAATAAAGAGAAATAAGTCAAACCCACTATATTCATCCGATATGCGCTATTATCAGGTGGATTTTACAATCAGACCAAATAACGATACGGCTGCCGACGTGTTGGCAGCCGTATTGTCTGATATTGGCTTCGAGACATTCGTTCCGTCAGACCTGGGAGTTACTGCCTACGTACAGTCGGCAGCCTACAGCAAGGAGACTATAGATCAGGCTGTAAGCGATTTCCCGATGCCATCGACAGAAATCACCTTTGTAGCACAGGAGTTGCCCGACGAGGATTGGAATGCGCAGTGGGAAGCCGAGGGCTTCGAGCCCATCTGCATCGGCAAACGGCTCGTGATCTACGACGACCGGACTACCGAGGCCATCAGAATCCATCCGCGCCAGGCGTTCGGAAGCGGCACACACGCCACAACCCAGCTTATGCTCACGCGCCTCTGCGAACTGCCTTTGAACGGAGCTTCGGTAATAGACGCTGGTTGCGGCACAGGCATTCTCGGCATTGCCGCGCTGAAAATGGGAGCCGCCTCTCTGACAGCCTACGACATAGACGAATGGAGCGTGAGGAACACCCAAGACAACTGCGCGGACAATGGCGTTCAGGCTGACATACGTCTCGGAGGCTGTGAGGTACTGACTGACAGCGACAAGGCAGACATTATACTGGCCAACATCAACCGTAACGTGCTTTTGGACTCCATGGCCCAGTTCGCCGCGCATCTCGCTCCGGGTGGCCATCTGCTGCTGAGCGGCTTCTTAGAGGAGGATATCCCCACACTCACAGAGGCAGCCAACACCTACGGATTAAAGGTATGCCACCATCTGAACCGTAACGAATGGCAGCTGCTGGATGTCATTGAACATTGAACATTGAACATTGATTGAAACCTGAAACTTGAATCCCGGTCTTGAAACATCTTTGAATCATGATAAAGAAAATAGAACAGGACTTCCGCATCCTGCAACTGCTGTCACAGACCTTTCCCGACGTGGCATCGGCATCCACGGAGATAATCAACCTGGAGGCTATACTGAACCTGCCCAAAGGTACGGAACACTTTATGGCTGACATCCACGGCGAATACGAGGCTTTCATTCACATACTGAAGAACGCCTCCGGAAGCATAAAGAGGAAGGTTAAGGAACTGTATGCCGACACACTGAGCAAGGACGAGATTCGAGAGCTCTGCACTCTGATCTATTATCCCGAACAGAAGCTGGAGCTCATAAAGAACGAGGCAGAGGCTGAGACATCAAATGCCTCGGAACTGGAAGAGACTCTCAGCCGTTTCTACACCCTAACACTGGGCCAGCTAACCCGCGTGTGCCGTTCTGTGTCAAGCAAATACACCCGTTCCAAGGTGCGCAAGGCACTGCCGTCGGAATTCGCTTATATCATTGAGGAACTGCTTCACGAATCCCCGTCGGACGACAACAAGACGGCCTATTTCAACTGCATCGTGAATAGCATTGTACAGACGGGACGTGCCGACGCCTTCATCATAGCCATCTGCGATGTGATTCAGCGGCTGGCAGTAGATAAGTTGCACATACTCGGAGACATCTTCGACCGCGGACCCGGCGCTCACATCATCATGGACCGTCTGTGCCAGCATCCTAACTTCGACATCCAGTGGGGCAACCACGATGCGCTTTGGATGGGAGCCGCCGCTGGCAACGACTGCTGCATAGCCAACGTACTGCGCCTCTCGCTGCGCTATGGGAACCTCGCCACATTGGAGGACGGCTACGGCATAAACCTCGTTCCGCTGGCCACTTTCGCCATGGAGACCTATGCCGACGACCCGTGCGACCTGTTCGGCCCACGTCTGGACAAGGACGATACTACTCACAACGAGAAGACACGCCGCCTCATAGCCCAGATGCACAAAGCCATAAGTATCATTCAGTTCAAGCTCGAAGCACAGATGGTTGCCCGCCGACCCGAATGGAATATGCAGGACCGCCTTGTTCTCAATTATATTAATAAGGAACGAGGCGTATATGAGCGCGACGGCAAGACCTACGAGATGACAGACACCTTCCTGCCTACCATAGACCCCGCAAATCCCAATGCTCTGACAGCTGAAGAGGCAGAACTGGTTCGCCAGCTGCACCACTCGTTCCGCGTCAGCGACAAACTGCAGAAGCACATCAAATGCATTCTTGCTCACGGTTGCATGTACACCATCTGCAATGGGAACCTGCTCTTCCACGCAAGCGTACCCCTGAATGCCGACGGCACCCTGAAGGAAGTGGAGCTGAACGGCAAACGGCTGAGCGGACGCGAACTGCTACATAACATCGGCATTACGCTGCGGTCTGCCTTCAACCAGGACACGCCTCGTGAAGAACGTCAGTTTGCCAAGGACTATTTCTGGTATCTGTGGTGTGGACAGGATTCGCCGCTCTTTGACAAGGCTCGGATGGCCACCTTCGAACGCTATTTCCTTAAGGATAAAGAGACTCATCAGGAGGACAAGGGCTATTACTATCTGCTGCGCGACAATGCCGTGGTCTGCGAACGCATATTGGATGCCTTCGGAGTTCAGGGAAAACACCGCCACATCATCAACGGACACGTGCCCGTACACGCTTCGCGAGGCGAGAGTCCCATCAAGGCCGACGGCAAACTGATGGTGATAGACGGCGGACTGTCTAAGGCTTACCACGGAGAGACAGGTATTGCCGGTTACACGCTGGTATTCCACAGCCGCGGCTTCGAGCTCATCCAACACGAGCCCTTTGACAGCGCACAGGAAGCAATACGCCGAGGCACAGACATCGTGTCATCCAAGCAGATTGTGGAGCTTTCCGGTCGCAGAATCCTCGTACGCGACACAGACAAGGGGCGCGAACTCCTGTCCCAGATTGAGGAACTCAAGGAACTGCTCTACGCCTACCGCCACGGAATAATTAAAGAGAAAAAGTAAAAGAGAAAAAAGAAAGGATCTTGCCTTATGAAACTAATTTATGCCGGTTTTGTTGCTTGCGTTGTATTAATCCTCAGCGGCATAGCTCTTGTCGTCTCTGTCATCGGAGAGATTGACTGGATTGAGGATATCGGCCTCTTCTTCCTGTTCACATCCGCATTTGTAACAGTCGTAGGATTCTTCGCCGCGCTGTTCCAACGCAAATGGAAGTGGCTCTTTGGCCTCTTAGCCGCACAGATTGTGGCCTTTGCCATCGCCTTATTCTGCGCCCTCCTGTGCAAACTCGGAGAACGTAATCCGCCTCATCAAGACGATGAGACGGATATCGAGTCCTTCTGCGACAGCTTGGAAGTCTGCGACAGCTTAGAAACCTATTAATACTGCTCGTCCTTGTTGGGGAAGTCGCAGCTCTTTACGTCTGCGACATAACGGCCGATAGCGTCAGTCATAATCTCGTAGAGATTGGCATAACGGCGGAGGAACTTAGGTGAGAAATCCTGATTCATCCCAAGCATATCGTGAACCACGAGCACCTGCCCGTCGCAGCCGCCACCTGCTCCGATGCCGATAACAGGGACATCAATGGACTGAGTCACCTCGGTGGCCAACGCAGCGGGAATCTTCTCCAAAACGATAGCGAAACAACCGGCCTCAGCCAGAGCCTTGGCATCCGAACGTAGTTTGTTGGCCTCAGCCTCTTGGCGTGCGCGCACAGCGTACGTACCGAATTTATTTATGCTCTGAGGGGTGAGACCCAGATGACCGCAAACGGGTATTCCGGCATCAAGGATGCGCTTAATGGCGGGAAGAATCTCTACTCCGCCCTCCATCTTCACGGCATCACAGCCGCTCTCCTGCATAATGCGGATAGCGTTGCGCACTGCATCTTCGGGATCCACCTGATATGTGCCGAAGGGCATATCGCAGACCACCAGCGCACGTTTCACGCCGCGCACTACAGAACGGGCGTGATAGATCATCTGGTCTATTGTGATGGGGAGTGTGGTGAGGTTACCGGCCATCGTGTTCGAGGCGCTGTCGCCGATAAGAATCATATCAACTCCGGAGTCATCAACAATCTTTGCCATCGAATAATCGTAGGCCGTCAGCATGGCAATTTTCTTGCCTGCCTGTTTCATTTCCATCACTCTGTGAGTGGTCACTTTTCTGGTATCTTCTACTAAATAACCTGCCATAATTACATTGTCTTGTAAAAAAACGCCGCAAAATTACTGCTTTTTATTGGAAAAGTCCTACCTTTGTCACCGAAAATTACATTTATGGCACAGAAATTTTGGAAAGCAGCCCTCTTCGACCTCGACGGAGTGGTGCTGGACACGGAAAGTCAATACTCTAATTTCTGGGGATCTGTAGGCAAGGAGTTCCTGCCACACATCCCCACTTTCGCCAAAGATATCAAGGGACAGACGCTCACGCAGATCTACGACGGATGGTTTGCGGGCGAGACTGCTTTGCAGGAAAAGATCACCATACGCCTGAACAAATTCGAACAGCAGATGGTCTTCCCCTATATCCCTGGCTTCACCATATACATCGCCTCCCTGCGGCAAGCCGGCGTGAAGACGGCTGTGGTGACAAGCAGCAACAAGGAGAAGATGGCCAACGCTTATCGTGAGCACCCCGAACTGCTACAGATGTTCGACCGCATACTCACGAGCGAGGATTTTAAGGCAAGCAAGCCCGACCCCGACTGCTATCTGCGCGGAGCTGCCATTTTCGGTGCAAAGCCTGAGGAGTGCATTGTGTTCGAGGACAGCCGCAACGGGCTTCGCGCCGCACGTGCCAGCGGAGCCTATGTGGTAGGACTCGCCACCACCCTTCCAGAGGATGTGGTCACCACCCTTGCCGACCTCGTAATCACCGATTTCACAGACGAGAGGCTGGAAGCCATTGAACTTTGACCATTGAACATTGACCATTGAGCAAAGAAGACACATCAGCAAGCCACGCGCTTAAATACATCGGAGTATTCGGCGGCATCCAAGGGCTGAATCTCCTGATGGGAATTATCCGCAACAAGTTCACCTCCATATTTCTCGGAGGCTCCGGACTGGGATTGCTGGTGATTTATAACAGCGTGGCTGAATTTGTCAGCAACTCCACCAATCTCGGTGTATCCTTTGCTTCTGTCCGCAGCCTGAGCGAGCTGTTCGAGACCGGCACCGAGGAAGAGGTCAGCCACGCCGTGCGTGTGATTCGCACTTGGTGCTTCTGGACGGCAATCTTGGCAGATGTGTTCTGCATCTGCTGTGCGCCCCTCTTAGGGAGTCTGTTCGCTTCCGATGAAAAACTGCAAGACGACTGGAGCGTTGCCCTGCTCGCTCCCATGGTCTTCTCCATGGCTTTGATTGGCGGCGAGATATCCATCCTTAAAGGTTTGAGAAGACTGAAACGTGTGGCCACCATTTCTGCTGTCGTGGCTGCTTCTTTGCTGATAACCACCCTTCCGTTTTACAGCCTGATGCACACGCGAGGCATCATTATCGCCCTGAATGTCTCTGTCATCGCAGCTCTGGCTATCCACTTCTGCTTCACTCTCCCACTCTATCCCTGGCGCGTCAGTCCCTTCTCGCTTAAGATAATGCGTGAAGGATGGCCTCTGGTGCGTATCGGAATCCCTTTTGCAATAGCAGCGATGACCACAGCAGGCAGCACAATGGTGTTGCTGGCCCTCATTCTGCGACTCGGCTCTCAGGCAGATGTGGGCTACTACAAGATGGGCTATGCCATCATGGTTTCTTACGCCGGGCTCGTTCTCACATCCATGGAGGCAGACTATTTCCCGCGCCTCTCTGCCGTGAACAACGATATCGAACGCCGCAACACGGCGATGAACATCCAGATACGTGCTTGTCTGATGTTCGTGGCTCCCATGCTCATAGCGATGATGGTTATGATGCCATGGATTATCCGGATCCTTCTGAAAGAGGAATTCCTCATCATAAACGAGATGGCCGTCTGTGCCGCAGGCTTCATCTTCTTCAAGGCCATTGCCACGCCTATTGCCTATATCGCTTTGGCACGCGGTGACAGTCTGCTGTTCCTCTTCATGGAACTGATTTGCAATTTATTTTCCGTAGGACTCATCGTTGGCGGTTATTATCTCTGGGGACTCACCGGAGCAGGCATCGGACTCTCCGCCTCCTCACTCTTCGACCTGCTTCTGATAGGTATCTGCTACGGAATACATTATCACGCACGTATGGAGAGTGCCACCTGGGCCGTCATTGCTGTACAAATCATTGTAATAGGAATAGCTCTGGCCGCTTGCCTCATGTTGCCGCCAATAGGCAAATACTCAGTCGGAGCGGTTCTTCTTCCACTTTCTCTGTGGCAAGCTTGGCGAATGTGGAAGAAAGAACACAAGTAATCAAAACTCTATCAGGAAACGGCCATTGATCTGACGGCCTGTCAGATAATTGGGCACTGCATACTGGTTGCGCGAGATGTCTGTGATCCACAGATAGGAACTGACGTTAGCGAGACCGAAGATATTGAAGCAGTCCAGACCGAGCCAGATGTTTCGGAGGTTGCGGCAGAAGCCCTTGCGGTGGTGGTCTTCGTTGTTCAGCAATCGGTAATTCATCCCGATATCCACACGCTTGTAAGCCGGCGCACGGAACACATTAGCCTCAAGACCGGAGTGCGGGGTTCCGAAAGGCAGTCCGCCTGCGAATGCCGCCTTCAGGGTCATCTTCCATCGGGTGGTGTTGGGGAAATAGTCGCTGAAGAAGAAGTTTATGTTCCATCGCTGGTCGTTTGGCTGAGGTATGCGTTTTCCGTGCAACTTCATCGAGGCCTTCATCAGAGAGAAACTAAGCCAGGAGTCGGTGCCGGGCACAAACTCGCCATAGATCTTCAGGTCCAGACCGGCCACAGAGCCGGTGGCTTCGTTGCGGCCGTAATAGACTATCTTCAGGTTATCGACATTATACGGGTTCATGTTCGACTGCCCCTTGTAGTACATCTCGGCAGTCACCTTAAACGGGCGGTTGGCCACGCGGAACTTATACTCGCCCGCCGCAACGATCTGCCACGAACGCTGCGAGCGCAGGTCTCTGTTCAGAGTCACCACGGTGGCTCCGTCCTTGAATGTGGTGTCGCGCAGCTCCTTGTAAAACGGTGCCTGATAGTATAGACCGCCGGCGAGACGGAAAGTCCAGTTGTCGTTCTTCTTCGGGACGAAACCCAGCGATACACGGGGCGAGAACAGAGTCTCGCGGTTCCACGACCAATGGCTTAGACGGGCGCCGTAATTGAATGAGAATATGCCGGCGGCGGTCTCGCTGCGCCAGGTGTCCTGCACAAACAGCTCCAGACGGTGACTGTTCACCTCCTGCTTGGATTTCAGATTATAAATCAGTTCCAGTCGGTCGCCGTAATGAGGCATCGAATATCCGGCGGAATCGCGGAACTCCCACTCGCGCGTATTCTCGTGGATAACCTCGTGTTTCCATTGCAAACCGGCCATCAGGTGGTGGCGTGCAGGCTTATATTCATATTGCAGACGCAGGCTATGTGTGGTCGAAGTGAGCAGGTTGCGTGCGTGCTCCGCGTATGTGCCAACGCCGAGCTGCTCGGATGTCTTCGTCTCGTTCAGCCAGTACTGGCCCTGAATATCGTATGTAACACGCTCTTTCGTGGAGAAGGCCGAGGCAGAGAGGGCCAGCGATGAGTTCTTGCCCAGCTTGCGGCTCACGGTGAGCGCTCCATACAACGTGCGGAACAGATCTTCCTCCTCACCGTCGAAATAGACTTTGAAACTCTTCACATCCTCCATAGTTCCGAAATTCGTCTCTCGGTCGTGGGGCTTGAACCGGTAGTTGTTCCGGCTGATGTAGGCGATAAGGCCTATGTCCCACTTGTCCGTCGGGGCCCAAGAGAGATAAGCCTGATAGTCGATGAAATTCGGGTCATAATCGCCCTTCGTCTGCAGCGAACCGAGCAGATAGGAGTTCGTCTTATAGCGCAGGCCCTGCGATAGCGTCATGCGTCCGGCCTTGAATCCGTCATAGAGCGAGGCACCGAGCAGCGAAGCTCCGAAACTACCTTCGTGGCGTGTGGGTTTCTTGTATGTGATGTCGAGCACGCTGCTCATCTTGTCACCGTATCGCGCCTCGAATCCGCCAGCCGAGAAAGAAATCTTATCCACCATGTTGGAGTTGATGACTGAGAGGCCCTCCTGCTGTCCGCTGGTGATGAGGAGCGGCCGATATACCTCTATACCGTTAATATACACGCAGTTCTCATCAAACGAACCGCCACGTACGTTATACTGACTCGAGAGCTCGTTGTGGGTAGAGACACCGGCTTGTGTGGCCACCAGTTCCTCCACCGCATTGCCGCTCGTTGAGGGCAAACGCTGCAGGTCCTTCGTAGAAATTTCCTGACTGGATCCCATCTGTCGGCGCACCTCCTTCACTACCACCTCGTTCATCTCGCGTCCCGTGGGGCGCATCACCACCTGCCACGTCATCCGCCCTTTGGGGTGAGGAATAATCTTCTGTTTCTTCTCGTAACCAATCATAGAGAAGGTTACGGTAACGGAATCGGCGGGAGCAAAATCAAATGAATATCGGCCTTCCAGATTCGTTGTGCCTCCGGCCATCTGTCCCTCCACCTTCACCATAACGAACGGCAGAGGCTTCTGGTCCTCATCTACCACGCGACCGGACAGATGGCAGCTCAGTTTAGCCGCCTGGGCCGTGTCGCCCGGAGCGGCAACCGAATCAGCCATCAGAAAATCTGCCGCACCGGCCTTCGTCGCCAGCGCGCACATTATTATTAATATAGGAAAGAATCTCTTCACTCTATATTAAACGCAACAACCTCCTTTTTATTGTGCAAAGTTATTCTAGTCCTTTGCGGTAGCGGATGCGTTTAGGTTCTTCGATGCCGAGGCGATTGCATTTATGAATCTCGTAGTCGGTGAAGGAGCCTTCGTAGAAATAGACTTGGCCGTCACCCTCAAACGCGAGGATGTGGGTGCAGATACGATCCAAGAACCAACGGTCGTGGCTTATCACCACGGCACATCCGGCAAATCCCTCAAGACCCTCTTCCAGAGCTCGCAGGGTGTTCACGTCGATGTCGTTGGTCGGTTCGTCGAGCAGCAGCACATTACCCTCTTCCTTCAGGGCCAAAGCGAGATGAAGACGGTTGCGCTCACCACCGGAGAGAACGCCGCATTTCTTCTCCTGATCGGCACCACTGAAATTAAAGCGGCTCAGATATGCGCGGGCGTTGATGTCGCGGCCTCCCATGCGGATGAGTTCGTTACCACCACTGATAACCTGATAAACAGTCTTGTCGGGCAGGATGTCGTGGTGACTCTGATCTACGTATGCGAGCTTCACGGTCTCACCCACCTCAAACGTTCCGGCATCGGGCTTCTCCAGTCCCATAATCATACGGAAGAGGGTGGTCTTACCAGCTCCGTTGGGCCCGATAACTCCTACGATGCCGTTGGGCGGGAGCATAAAGTCGAGGTCTTTGATGAGCACCTTGTCGCCAAAGGCCTTGCAGAGACCGTGAGCCTCCAGCACTTTGTTGCCGAGACGGGGGCCAGACGGGATAAAGATCTCCAGTTTTTCCTCTCGCTCTTTCTGGTCTGTGTTGAGCATCTTCTCGTATGAATTCAGACGAGCTTTTCCCTTGGCCTGACGAGCCTTGGGAGCCATACGCACCCACTCGAGCTCGCGCTCCAGAGTCTTGCGGCGCTTTGATGCCGTGCGCTCCTCCTGTTCCATGCGCTTGGTTTTCTGTTCCAGCCACGAGGAGTAATTGCCCTGCCAGGGGATGCCCTCGCCACGGTCGAGTTCGAGAATCCATCCGGCCACGTCGTCAAGGAAATAGCGGTCGTGGGTCACGGAAATCACCGTTCCCTCGTATTGGTTAAGATGCTGCTCAAGCCAGTCTATGCTCTCTGCATCGAGGTGGTTGGTAGGCTCGTCGAGAAGGAGCACATCAGGCTTCTGCAACAGCAGACGGCACAGTGCCACACGACGGCGTTCACCGCCACTTAGATGGCGGCACACCTGATCCGAGGGCGGACAGCGCAGTGCACTCATAGCTCGCTCCAGACGGCTCTCAAGATTCCACGCATCGGTGGAGTCGATGATATCCTGCAGCTCGCCCTGACGTGCGAAGAGCTGGTTCATCTTGTCCTCGTCCTCGTAATACTCGGGCAGGCCGAATCTCTGGTTTATCTCCTCGTATTCGTTCAGGGCATCCACGATATACTGCACGCCCTCCTTCACGGTGTCCATCACCGTCTTGTCATCGTCCAACTGCGGCTCCTGCGGCAGATAACCCACAGAGTAGCCAGGGGCGAAAACAACTTTGCCCTGATAGCTCTGGTCAAGTCCTGCGATAATCTTGAGCAGGGTGGATTTACCTGCGCCGTTAAGACCGATAATACCAATCTTAGCTCCATAGAAGAAACTGAGATAGATATTCTTAAGAATTTGTTTCTGAGTCTGTTGGATGGTCTTACTTACACCGACCATTGAGAATATTATCTTCTTGTCGTCAGCCATTTTGTTATATTTTCAATTTTCAAGTTTAATGTAAAAAGTTTCAAGTTTCAGGGTTCTCTCCCCCCCACGGGGGGAGTCGGAGAGGGGCTTTCTCTCCGCGGGGGGAGTCGAAGAGGGGCCCGGAGAGGGGCTTTTATCTTATCCTCAACTGATCTCCAACCTCAGGCACGTAGTCGTCGGGGAGTTTGTTCATCTTGTAGAGACTGCCGAGACGGATGCCGTAGCGCTGGGCTATGTCGTAGAGGGATTCGCCTGCCTGAACCACATGGGGCTGCCCGGAATAGTACGGGTCGGCCTTCTGCCGCTTCTTCTCTAAATAGACCACATCGCCCACGTGGAGGATGGCTTCTTTGGGCAGCTCGTTGTATTTGAGCAGTTTCTTCACGCTGACGCCCGTCTCGCGAGCGATGCGTTCCCACGAGTCATTGCTGTTGGCAATGATCATGTATGTCTTGTTGTTGTAATAGACGATATGCTCGGAGAAGAAGGCGGAAAGCTCCTCCTCTGAGACATCGCGGTCTTTGCCGTGACGGTAGCGGCCGCTGCTCTTCTGCGAATCGAACTGCGAGAGGTTGTAGTTCTCGATGATCTCTATGAGCATGTCGGCATAGCGCGGGTTGGTGGCGTAGCCCGCTTTCTTCAGCCCTTTGGCCCACCCCTTGTAGTCGGTCTTCTTCAGGTCGAAGAGGAAAGCATAGCGCTGGCCGTTCTTGAGAAAACGGGAGTGGTCCTCGTAACTCTCGTCATCGCTCTTGTACTTGCGGAAGCGGTCGTCGGGACGGTCGTCTGCTACTATTATATAAGGGCCAGTCCAATTGCTGCCCACCTTTATTCCGAAATGGTTGTGAGCCTGAGTCGCGAGAACGCTGCGCCCTGCCCCACTCTCGCACAAACCCTGTGCCAGAGTTATTGACGCAGGAACACCATAGCGGTTCATCTGGTCGATGGCCATCTCATGATAGTTCTCAATATATGTCCACCACGTAGAATTACCCTGTGAAAGCGCGTAAAAAGTGGCACTCACAAGGGTTAAAAGTGTAAAAAAGAGCCTTCTCATCATAAAATATTGCAATAACGCGCACAAATATAGGTGTTTTTTCGCATACATGGAAAAAAATCTCTATTTTTGTCACGAAATAGATACCTCTTCTGCAAAATATGAAGCAATTCTCAGTAGAAATACCCATAGTTCTCTATAAATTGGACGAACTGGACGAGGCAGACCGCAAGCTTGTCGAGCAAGCATGTGATGCCACTCGCAACAGCTATTCACCATACAGCAAGTTCCGCGTCGGAGCAGCCCTGAAATTGGCCGACGGGCAGGTGTTCCTGGGCAGCAATCAGGAGAACGCATCCTTCCCCGTTGGGTCATGTGCCGAGCGAACAGCTTTCTTCGCCGCCAGCGCAGCAGCCCCGGACGTGGCTCCTACGGCCATTGCCATAGCCGCCTGGACCGACGGGCAGTTCACGGAGAATCCCGTATCGCCCTGCGGCATGTGCCGTCAGGCTCTTTTAGAAGCGGAGACCCGTTTCGGCCAGCCCTTGCGCGTGCTGCTCTACGGCAAGTCGGGCGTCTATGTTGTGCGCTCGGTCGGAGACCTGTTGCCACTTACGTTCACCGGTGAACAGTTGTGTGTGAGATGAGGAGTATTTCTTTTAACAGGCATTTGGCTCTTGGCTGTTGGCTGTTGGCATTCAGCTGCTGGCTGACAGCCGTGGATGTGTCTGCAGAACCGGACGACAGGCAGAAAAAGCAGGCTCTCTTAGATAGTGGCGCTATGCCAGACGCTTTGCCAAACAGCCTCTGGCCTCAGCAACCCCTGCCATCAGAAGAAGAGACCGTGCATCAGACACTGCATTTCATCGGTACAAGCACGCGTCAGGGCATCGACGTGAGCCACTATCAGGGAAAGATAGACTGGCACAAAGTGGCGATGACAGGCGAAGTCAGCTACGTTTTTATCAAGGCCACGGAAGGCGGTACGCTGGTTGATGACTGTTACCGCACTAATCTGGCAGGCGCGCGCAGAGCCGGTCTCAAGGTGGGCATCTATCATTTCTTCAGTCCTACCGTTCCCGTGAGCCAGCAGTTGGCCAATCTCTTCTCCAACGTAAACAAGAAAGAGATTGACTTGATTCCGATTATCGATGTCGAGCACCGTGGAAAGCTAAGTCAGAAGGAGTTCAATCTGCGCCTCAAGGATTTCCTGAAGCAGGTGGAACGCCATTACCGCGCCCGCCCTATCATCTATACGGGCCAGAACTTCTACAACAAATGGCTCAGCGGCACCTTCTCCAAGTACAAGTTCATGATAGCGAAATACGATACTGAAATCCCCTATCTTGTCGATGACGTCCCGTTTGTGATGTGGCAATATACCGCCACCGGCCGCATCAACGGCATACGCGGAAACGTGGACCGCAGCCGCTTCATGGACAACTACGACCTCAGCGACATCCTCTTGAAGTGATAGTCCCGCGTGCCCCGATCGGTTAATCGTTTAATCGGGAAAACGATTATTCGAATTTTAATCAACTCGTTATATATCGTGCAAACCGAATGTAATCAAGCTTGCTTGAATTGCTGAGGTGCAGCCGATATTCAAGGCATTGCCTTAACTGTCAACAGTCACCCTGTTGCAAATTGTGGCGAACTCGCAGTACTTGCAGGGGTCGGCAGTGGCGGATTGGGTGAAGGGTGCGGACGGGTCGAAGAGGTCTTGCACACGCTGGCAAAGGCGGTCGGTGAATTCTTCCTCGATCTCACGGATGTCGTCGAACGGCTGTTTAGTGAGGGTGACGCGGGAGTCGTAGTCCGCTTCGGCAGCAGCACGCACATATAGCAGATGCGGGAGCACGCGGATGCCACGGGCTTTCGTCTCGCGACTGACGGCGAGGCTGTAGAGCATAGTCTGGAAATCGTAGGTGCCGGGAGACGTGGTGGCTTTGAACACCGCCTCAAGAGAGGCCAGCGGCTGTCCGGGCGTGCCGGTCTTGTAATCGACGACTCGGATAATGGCCTGTCCGGACGACTTGTCAAGGACCTTGTCCAAGCGGTCTATCTTGCCTCCCGTATAGATCTGAAGTTTGCGGCCGTCGTTCAGTTCAACGCTGACAGTTGAGTGATGCCAGCCTTCGAGGTCGAGGATTTCTATCGGGGCGCATCGCATATCGTAGGTGAACAGTCGTTTCAGGAAGTCGTGAGCTGCCTGACGTGCCAGCAGGATTCGGCCCTCGTGGTCTGTGTTCAGTGCCTCGGGCTGACGATTTATAGCCTCATCGATAAAGGGGAAGAGGGCCGCGCCGTCGTTGTCCAGAAGAGGCTGGATGTGTGCGGCCTGAATCTGTCCGTTGGTGCTCAACTGCTTGTAGATGTTTTCCGCCGCATCATGTACTATGTTTCCGAGGACGCGGTTGTCGATGTCTTCCTCCTCTTCCTCGGCAGGCTGCAAGCCCACGACATATTTATAATAGAAGTGCAAGGGGCAGGAGGCGTAGGTATTCAGGGCGGTTGGCGTCAGCTTGTGCTGTCTGAATTCCTTGAAATCGAGGCCAGTGCAGTCGAACTTCGCAAACATCTGAGCCATGACATCTGGCGTCTTCTCCACGGTCTTCACCGTCTCAACGGCCGGGTCGCTGCCAGCTTCCAGTTGCAGGTGCGTTATGGGGAAATCGGTCTCTGCGAGCAGCTGGCGCAGGAATCGCGACATCTCGTTCTGGCGGGTTCCGGCATTGCTCTGATTGAAGACGAAGGTGATGTGTCTGGCCCGCTGGATTACGCGGTAGAAATAATAGGCATAAACGGAGTTGCGATGGCGTGCTGTTGTCATCCCGAACGCCTCTTTCAGCTGATACGGGATGAGGGTGATCTCGTTCACGCTCTTGGGCAGATAGCCCTCACCGACGCTCAGCATCAGTATGTTCTCGAAGTCCAGACAGCGTGTCTCCAACATTCCCATCACCTGAACGCCAATGGCCGGTTCGCCGTGGAACGGGATGCTCTGGGTCTGGAGCACCGATTTAATCAGACGGCGGAGGGTTGGCAGAGTGACCGTAAGCAGCGGCTGACTGCCCTGCGAGAGATTATGCAGCACCTGGATTCGTGTGTAAGCGATGAAGATGGCTTCGATGGCCAGCTGCTGGTACATGTCGGGATTCTCGCCTGTAATCTTGTCGTGGGCGCGGCCCAAGCGTGCAAGGATATCCAGCAGGAAAGAGAGCAGATCGGCTCCGTCGGTTATCGGGCGCAGCCATTCGGACTCTTCGGGGAAGAGGTTCTCCGAGAGCATTGTGCCGTAAGGGTGTTCCTTGATGGCTTTCAACTGGTCCGGCCGGAAGCGGTTGCGCCCGGCGTCGTAGCCCTCGGTGAGCAGATGAACGAGAGCGTTGAGGAAACCGAAGAGCGTGGTCTCGCCCAACGGATAGCCCATGGTAACGTTGAGGTTGCGCACCGTGGGCGGTATAGAATGGAGCACGGGTGCGAGCAGCTGCTCGTTGCAGAGCAAGACGGCCGTGCGGTTCTCGCGTTCGGTGATATTGCGCTTGAGCCAGTCGGGCATATAGCGCGCCTGGGCGTTTTCTGTAGAAGCGCTGGCGAAGACAATCTCCTTGGGTTCGCAGAAACTGTTGAACAGATCCTTTGGCAGGGCGTTCCCGTAGCGGTAGATGTTCTGAGCAATGAAAAAGCCGGCCTCCGACTGCGAGTTGCGATTCACATAGAAGGAGTCATAATCCCAGTAGAAGAGTGCGCGCCCGTCGGACTTAAGGACATCAAAAACAGCTGTTTCAAGGGAATTCAGCACGTTGAAGCCGACAAAGACATACGTCCGCTGGCCGTTGCCAATGGGTAGTTCACGCTCCACGACATCGCGCTGCAGAGCACCCTCGTATAAGATGCCGTCGGCACGCATCTGCTCGTTAAACAGACTGTAGATCGAGCCCATCTTGCGCCACAGATGCAAGAAACGTTCTTTTAGCTGGGTGTTGGCTTCCACGCTGAAGCCCTCGAAGAAACGAGCCAGAGCCTCCTCCTGTTTCTCGGTGATATGCTCGTTGGTGTCCATCTCCTTGATGTCCTCGATGTTACGGAACAGCCGCAGCGCATCCACGAGATGCTTGTCCATGTCGTCGAAATCCGAGAGGAGTATCTCGCCCCAGCCGTAGAACTGATCCAGCGTCCAAGGCTTATCCATACATTTGGCATAGGCTTTATACAGACGGCAGACGGCCTCGACGCGGTCGCACAACTGATAGGGCGATGCATCACGGAACAGGTCGGCGATGGTCTGATAGTGGGGAGCCCAGACGGGCGACTGCGAAGCCTCAGCCAGAGCCTGATCCAAGAAGAGGCTTGCACGCTTGCCGGGAAAGACAACCGTAAGATGACTCATGTTATTGCCGTATCTGCGGAGCAAGTCATCTGCAACCAAATGAAGGAAAGACCCACCCCCAGCCCCTCCCGTAATGGAGGGGAGACCTGCAGGGTGAATTCTGTATTTTACATTTTCCATAAGAAAGAAAGGCCGCCTTTAACGTTTTAATTCTTTAACCTTTTAACCCATCACTTCGCGCTAACCGCTCCCCTCCCTTCACGGGAGGGGTTGGGGGTGGGTCTTTTTAATCTTTCCCGAATACACGAACCAGAGGAAGCCCTCGATGTGGGCAGAGGGATACATCTGGCTCATCAGATCCATATAGTCCTGCACCTGCTGGTCGTATTCCTCGATATATTTGCCGAACTTGAAGTCAACGACAATAATGCGGCTGCCGTCCTGACTCATCATCACACGGTCGGGCCGGCGGCGAGTGGGTATATGCGTATCCGGGTCAACGCTCACGATGGCACACTCGTTGAAGAGTTTCCACGAGCCGTCGAACCACGAACTGACCTGCGAATTGCGGCGTCCGCGGTCAATTATCTTCTCGATATATTGTCTGTCCAACCCGAGGTTGCCGGCGTCGGAGCCTGTGCCGATAAGTCCCTCGTGCTCAAAACTGTCGAGAGCCGATGGCACATCGTCCCAAGTGCGGATGTTCTGGAATACGCGATGCAGCAGGCGGCCGATGTCGATGTACATACGCTGGCGCGAGATCTCGTTCAGAATGACTTCGTCCTCGTAGTTGCTCTCGCTGAGTGAAGCCAGGAAGTCCTTGGAGCTGTTGCTCTGGCAGAAGGTGGTCTGCGGGGCGAACGACTGCATCGTAACCGCACAGGTGCGGGAGCGTGGCTGCATACGGTTCTCCTCTTCCTTCTTATCTTTCTGCTCCTGCTTTTTCTTGTCGTCCGAGGTTATGGGAACGCCCTGGGTGGATTCGCGGTTTCCCCCTACCCCATTATATACCAATTCACCGACATTCATCTTCTCCTTTTCCGGGTCGAAGCCTTTGGTCACAGCCCACACAAAGAGGTTGCAGCGGGCACGGGTGAAAGCTACATAAACGGCATTCAGCTCGTCGAAACGGGTGTTGAGCAGATACTCATGATAGGGTTTAGCAAAGACCGAGTCCGCCATGTCCGTTTTGGATGAAACGGGAATAAGATGCATGTCGGAGAAAGGCTCCGGGCAGGTGTCCGTCTTGCACCAAATTATCTCCGTGTGGCGCCCTTTGGCTATATCCCAGTCGCAGAAGGGGACAAAGACCGTGTGGAACTCCAGTCCCTTGGACTTGTGAATGGTCAGAATCCTTATGCCGTCAATCTCCCCGGCAGCTACGCTTTGCTTCTGCAGAGTCTCTTCCCAATAGGAGATGAACGCGTGGATTCCTCCGGCGTGGTTGCGCTGGTAGTCTGCCACCGCATCCAGGAATCCGAAGAGATAGGCATCCTGGTCGTGAGCGCCCGAGGGCAGGAGGCGCAGATAGAGCTGTTCCACGAGATCGTAGAGCGGAACGGTGCGCCACGCGGCCACCTCGTCGTCTTGGAGCTCGATGCCGCGCTCTTTCAGATAGAAGCGGTGAACGACGCTGTCTTTGGGTCTGTCTATAACCCTCAATGCCATCATTATCATCTGGACGGCTTCGCTGGAAGAGAGCATAAACGCCTCGTCGCTAACCACCTTCGGCATATCTTCCCTCTGGGCAAAGGCTTGGATTATCGCCTCCGCCTCGTATTTGAAGCGAATCAGGATTGCCATCTTGCTGGCGGGCAAACCGGCATCCAAGAGCGAGCGCACCTGAGACATAAGGTCGTTGATTACCTTATCCTTCGAGCTCTCTTCTGCGTCCTTCGAGGCGGGCTCCGGCACGCAGATGCGGACATATCCGCTGCCGTCGTTGTGTTTTCCCACTTTCTGACAGACATCCGCGTATGCGTTCTCGAAGAAGCGCAATGAACGTTCAGTTCCGTCCTTGTCCTTAATTATGCGGGGCTTGATGCCTAAGAGCCGTTCGGATTTCTCAGAACAGTCGTCAAGCGTAGTGGCCAGATGCAGGAAGAAATCGTTGTTGAAGTCTATCACGACCTGATGGCTGCGGAAATTGGTGTCAAGAGACTCAACCATCGGGGCCAGCACCTGCTCCTCGACGTCAGTGTCTATGTGTCCGAGTGTTCGCCAGTCGCCTCCGCGCCAGCGGTATATGCTCTGCTTCACATCACCGACAACGAGGTTTCGTCCGCCCCGGGAGCGACATTCCAGAAGCAGCGAACGGAAGTTCTGCCACTGAAGGCTGGATGTGTCCTGGAACTCGTCTATCATTATATGATGCAGGTCGGCTCCGATCTTCTCGAAGATGAAGGGGGCATCGTCCTGACCTATCATCTCACGGATGAGAATCGGGGTTTTGGCCAGAGTGAAGCGGTTGTTCTCGGAGTTTATGGCTGTGACTTCCTGATCTATGTGGTTCAGCAGCAACAGAGCGTTGAAATGCTCCAAGGCGAGTGTCACGCTGTTCCACTCGAAGCTGAGCTGCGTCAACTCATTAAGCACCTCCGCCAGCACATAACCCACGCTGGTCGCAGCAACAATCTTAGAGTTGTCCTTACGCTCCTTGGAACTTAGTACCGACTCCGGCTTGTCAGGCCATTTGGTCAAGGTGGCTTTCAGAGCCTTCGGCTTTGCCCTGCGCATACGCAGATCCATGATAAATCGGGGTAGAATGGTGGAATATGTCATCCACTCATATTGAAAACCGCTCGACTGCACCACTGCGTCCATACGGTCTGCCAACGCGGCATATCGTTTGCCCAGCTCGGACTTCATAGCCTTCAGAGCCTTGAAGATACGGTCGGCCTCGCCGGGATTTCCCAGAGCCTGGCGCATATCGTCACCCAAGAGCAGATAATCCTGATTGAAGATGTTGCGGGCAAACTCCTTCACGGCCTTCGTCACGTCCCAGCCGGCCATGTCTTCCAGACGGTCGTTGGCCAGACTCTCTATCCAATGCTTTATCTCCGGGCGGCGGCTCATCTCATCTACAACGCGGTCAACGGCATCCTCCAGAACCTCCTTGTCCGAGATATCCACCTGGAGATTGGCTGCCAGTCCGAGTTCGTGGGCCAAGCCGCGCAGCACCAGCTGGAAGAACGAGTCTATGGTCTGCACGCGGAAGTGGTTGTAGTCGTGCAGAATCTCGTTGAGTGCCTCGTGAGCCCGCTGCCTGATGTCATCGTCATCTATGGGAAACGAAAGGCCGTACTCCTCAATCTCCATGGGTGTCAGGTTCTTGCGATCCTTGGCAAACGCGCGGTTCAGAGCATCGATGAAATCGTCGCTATCCCCCAACCTGTGAGCAAGAGAATAGAGCTGGCTCAAGATGCGTTCCTTCATCTCGGTGGTTGCCTTATTGGTGAAGGTAACGGCCAATATGTGCCTGTATTCGTGTTGTTTATGAAAGAGAAGTAGCAGCTTAATGTATTCGAGCGCAAGCGTAAATGTCTTTCCCGACCCCGCACTTGCCTTATATACGACAAGAGGATTCATAACAATCAGTATTCAAGGACGTTAAATGAGCAGTCGCCCTGATTCGATACTAATATATCTACAACATAGCAACTGGCTCCCTCCGGATTGCAGACTGTGGCGTTGAAGTGGCAGCCGCTGTTATCGACTCGTCCGAACGACATGTTCGAGAGTATTGCCTCGTCGAGGAAAGTCGATGGGATAAGCTCTTCAAATGCAGTTTTGGATATGTCGCGGCTGAACACACGGCGCTTGCCTGAATAGACACTTATATGAATAATGTTGTCGTAATAGACGTTGCTGACTGACATCCCCTCGTCTGTATAGGTAGTGCGATACACCTTCTTCTTGGTGGGATTCACGTCGATATACAAATGCAGACGCTCGCTGTCGGGGGTATAGACCACGGTGTCACGTCGCACAAAACTACCCATGAGAATCGGGGCATAAGAGCGGCGGGAGAACTCCAGCGAATCCTCGACTTCATCGGACTTCTGCATGTGAATAACCTCGCCCGTAAGCGCCTCGTATGAGAAGTTGTAATCGCCCTGTTCCACAATCAGATAGCTTGTATGATTACCGCCGACGCTGGTTATCAGCGAGTCCCCAACGATAGAGAAAGCCGCCGGAATGTTGGTTGTGTCGGGATAGAAGATGCTATCGCCACGGATCATCAGAATCACGCTGCCCGTCTCTGCATCAACCCAAATGCCCTCCATGCGAAGCATCGCAGCCGTATCCGGCGGTATCGGCTGACTGCCGGAATGCCGTCCGGCGCTCTCGCCGAAACAGGAAATCATCATCTGAGACAGCAGGACAAGCCCCACAGACAAACAAGCTCTCGCACGCGTATTAATAATGGTTAGAAAAGGTGTGTTCATAATCTGAAATTTGCGCAAATATATTGGAAAAGCTCGAAACCGCCAAGACTTTTCACTTTTTTTCGCCCTTTATAAAAAAAAAGAGGCAATTGGTTACACAATATAAGAATATATCATTACCTTTGCACACGAAAGTCTATATATCATTACCAAAAGAAGAAGCAATACATCGTATAATGAACGAACTATCAAGACACATAGAATCGCTACTGCTCACGCATGAGTGTGTCGCTATACCACATTTCGGCACATTCATGACGATGTACGTACCGGCTGTGCATTCGATTGAAGAGGATGCCTATTATCCCCCCATGCGCTCCGTAAGATTCAACGCCGACTTGAAAGCCGACGACGGGTTGCTCGAAGCTTCGATTTGCCACACCTACGGCTGCACCCGCGCTCAGGCTCGCGAACGCGTGCAGACTCTAGTACTGCGTCTGCGCCAGCAACTGCTCTCAGACGGACAGGTGGATTTCGGCATTCTTGGCCAGTTCGCACAGGACGAGGACGGACATATCAGCTTTGAGGCTTGTCAGGCAGGAGCCATAACGCCGCAGTTGTACGGGCTCGACTCCTTCTCTTTCCCCCGTCTGAGCACCGCATCCAGAGCCAAAGCCACACACCACTCCGCACGTGCCGCTATGGAGGCCGACGAAGAGATCGCTCGCAACAGCGCCTTCGCCGTGCGCCACACCCCCAACGGAATAACCATCCATATCGGACACTCGTTCATTCGCGGTGCATCTCTGGTGGCAGCTATCCTGATGCTCTTCTTCCTCTTGCCCACACACAATGTGAGCCGCCTCTCAAATCCCGGTGGAGTTGCATCTGTGATTCCTATCAATGTGGAGACCCCGAAGGTGCAGGCTCCCAAAATCGCTGAGAAGGTAGTGGCCCCCTCTTCGTTCCCCGAGGGGAACACTAAAGAGGAAGCCCCTCAAGTTTCAAAGCAAGAGACCACACCAGAGGTAATAACACCTGAGACTTCCACACCTGAGGCTACTACTTCAGAGGTTGCTGCATCTGCTCCCGACAAATACTATATCGTACTTGCCTCCGCCATTTCTCTTTCAAACGCAGAACGCTATACTGGTGAGTTGCAGAAGCGCGGAATGCAGAACGCGCAAGTGATGGCTAAGGGTAAGATGGTAAGGGTTGTCCTTGATGGCTATGCCAGCGAGGAAGAGGCCGTCAGTCATTTGCGCCAACTCCGGCATAACAACAACGAGTTCGAAAACGCCTGGGTTTTACATCTATGAAAAGAGTAAAGTGCCCAAAGTGCGATAATTACATCACCTTCGACGAGACCAAATATACTGAGGGTCAGTCGCTTGTGTTCCAATGTCCCCAATGCAACCGCCAATTCGGTATTCGCATTGGGGTCTCCACTTTACATAAGACTCACAAGGAAGAGCGCCTCGAAGCAGCCAAAGCCGCAGCCAAAGCCGCAGCCAGCAAATCCCCAGAAGAAACCATCACCCCTCCTCAGGAGGGGGCCTACGGGGGCGGGCTTTCCTCCTATGGCAGCATAATCGTAGTTGAGAATGTCTTCCACTACCGACAGGTTCTGCCTCTGCAGTTGGGAGACAACGTGATTGGCCGCTATGTCCGCGGCACTAACATCAACACCCCGATAGAGACCGTTGACCCCAGCGTCGATACCACACATTGCGTGATTAACGTAAGTCTCTCCCCCCACCAGAAGTCCTCCCCTCGCCAGAAGTTCTCCCCACCACGGGGGGAGTTAGAGAGGGGCCTAATATATACTCTCCGCGACGGCCCATCAGGAACAGGCACTTTCGTGGGGAACACTATACTCCGTGACCAAGACCGTCTCCGCATCGAAGACGGAACAATAATAACCATCGGCGCCACAACCCTGATCCTCCAAGCTGGCGACGCCCCCGAGGAGGAGACTACGGCTGCGCCCAAACGCCCCCGACGGAGAGGTTAAAAGGTTAAGGCGGCCAAAGTTCCCGAATAACCGTTTAAACGAATAATCGAATAACCGCAGGCCGCCAATTCGAAAAACAAATCGTAAGATTAAGAAGTTAAGCAAAATGTCAAAGAGCTGTAAATATTACATTTTACATTTTACATTTTACATAATACTTTCCCTCTTCTCCCCTCTCGCCTCAGCTCAAGACTATCTTACAGATGAAGAGGCAGAGTTGATGGAAAGGTCGTCGATTGTCGATGCCCAGAAAGACCGGCGCGACTCTCTCATTGACAGTCTCAACGCAGCCCTGCGCGAAGCCGGGATGCGGGAGTTGCTGCTCACGGAAACCCTCGAAGCACACGGAATGGCAGCACGCGAAGACTCCCTTCGCCTGGAGCGCCGCAAGGAGAAGATTCTGGCGTTGAAAGCCATCACTCCCGGTGTACCTCTCGTCGTGGACAAGGACACTCTGCTTTATCTCTATGCCAACGACGGGGGCGAGACGGCCGAAGTGCGCACCGCCGAGGCAGCGCGTAGGATAAGGTCGTTGGGGCGCAGGATGTCCTTCTCTGCCGACTCCGTATTTATTCTCGAAAGCGAGTTCTCCTGCGACATCATGATGAATGGGGTCGTTATTCTCAGCATCACCGAACAGGACGGCCTCTGGGAGAGCAAGGATTTTAAGACTCTTGCTAACGAGTATGCCGTTGTCATAACCCAGAAGATTGAAGAGATATACAACGAGTACGGCGCATGGGCCAAATTGCGGGGATTTCTGCTCGCGGCCCTCATTATCTTCATACAATATATCCTTATCTTACTAACCAACAAGTTTTACCATTGGGGGCTGAAGCGCATAGCTTGGCACGAGCAGAACACGTTCAAGTCCATCGCAGTCAAGGACTACGACCTGTTGCCGCCCGCACGTCAGGCTCGCATACTCGGTATCCTGACCAATCTGAGCCGTTGGCTGCTCATCTTTTTTCAGCTCATTATCTCCATTCCACTCATTTTCACCATCTTCCCGGAGACCGAGCAATGGGCATACACCTTCTTCAACTATCTCATTTCGCCTATAAGTGACATCGGAGGCGGACTGATTGATTTCATCCCGAATCTCATAAAGATTATCATAATCTGTCTGGCTCTCAAATATTTGCTGCGCGGTGTACGCTTCGTTGCAGACGAGATTGAGGCTGAGCACCTGCAGATCACAGGCTTCTATCCCGAATGGGCGCGCCCCACTTACCAGCTCATCCGTGCGTTCGTCTGGTGTTTTGGATTTGTGATGATTTGGCCCCTGCTGCCCAATTCCGATTCTGAGGAATTCAAAGGCGTCAGCGTCTTCATCGGTCTTGTTATTTCCATCAGTTCTACAGCTATTGTGGGAAATATCGTTGCCGGTATGGTGATGACGTATATGCGGCCTTTCCATACGGGAGATACAATCGAGATAAACGGCGTTCGAGGCACAATCGTTGAGAAGACTCCTCTCATTATCCGCATCCGCACGTCAAAGAACGATGTCGTGACTATCCCGAACCAAAGCGTACTGACAAACAACGTCACCAACTTCACCACCTCGACCCAGGACCGTGGAGGCGTAATCATTCACACAGAGGTAACCATAGGTTACGGGGAGCCGCGCCAGAAGATTTGCGATCTGCTCACTCAGGCAGCGCTGAATGTATCTGACCAGATTGTGTCGTTGCCCGACGGGCAGCAAGTGCCTCTCTTGTCCAAGGATCCTCAGCCGTTTGTGCTGATAACAGCCCTTGAGGACTTCTATGTACGCTACCAAATCAACGCTTTCTCGCTGGCATACAACAACATGCCTCTCGCCTACTCCGAGCTTCATAAGCAGATCCTCGACACCTTCTTCGCCTCCGGCGTAGAGATTATGTCTCCCCACTTCTACGCCAAGCGCGACGGCGAAGACATCCAAATGCCCCCCGCAACCACATAACATTCTACATTTTACATTCTACATTTTACATTCTACATTAAATAATATAAGGTGTGCCACAAACGTAGCACACCTTATATTATTAATTAATGTATAGGATTACTTCTTAGCGAGAAGGTCGCGGATTTCTGTCAGCAGCACCTCTTCCTTGCTGGGTTCGGGTTCTGCGGGAGCGGCGGGAGCCTCTTCTTCCTTCTTCTTCATACTATTGATGCCCTTGATAAGCAGGAATACGCAGAAGGCAACAATGAGGAAGTCGATCACATTCTGAATGAATGCACCGTAGTTCCATGTAATAGCTTCCGTTGCGGCCTGAACCACTTCGCCGGCTTCGTTCACCACCTCAGCCTTGGCCTCCTTCAGAGTCAGACTGAGATCTGAGAAGTTCACATTGCCCATCGCCATAGCGATTGGGGGCATCAAAATGTCATTGACCACGGAAGTCACAATCTTGCCGAAAGCGCCGCCAATGATTACACCAACTGCCATGTCAACCACGTTTCCGCGCATGGCGAAATCCTTAAACTCTTGGATAAAACTGCTTTTTGCCATAATATTAATAAAATTTATAGGTTTTGACGGCGCGAATATAAAACATATTTAGTAATTTTGCGGCGAAAAAAAAGAAAAAAATGTTTCAAAGGGTGATATTTTTCCTTTTTGGGGTGCTCGGAACCCTATTTTTGGTGGCTTGCAAGTCTGCAGAGTACTGTAATTGCGGATAAAATGCAGCCAAATATGTGCCCGTAAGAGTTAGACCAAAAAAGAGCAATCAAATGCAATTCAATTAACCCGTTTTTTTAATAAATTACAAAACAACAAGAAAATGACAAAAGTTGCTATTAACGGCTTTGGCCGTATCGGTCGCCTCGCTTTCCGTCAGATGTTCGAGGCTGAAGGTTATGAAGTTGTCGCTATCAACGACCTGACCAGCCCCAAAATGCTGGCTCACCTGTTGAAGTATGACACCGCTCAGGGCGGTTTCTGCGGTAAGTTCGGCGAGAACAAGCACACCGTTGAGGCTGGTGAGGACTTCATCGTAGTTGATGGCAAGAAGATCACCATCTATGCTATTCCTAACGCAGCTGAGCTGCCTTGGGGCAAGCTGGACGTAGATGTGGTTCTGGAGTGCACCGGTTTCTACACCTCCAAGGAGAAGGCTTCTGCTCACCTGACCGCTGGTGCTAAGAAGGTTGTCATCTCTGCTCCCGCAGGCAACGACCTCCCCACCATCGTTTACAACGTGAACCACAAGACCCTGACTCCCGCCGACACCGTAATCAGCGCTGCTTCTTGCACCACCAACTGCCTGGCTCCCATGACCAAGGCTCTGAACGACTTCGCTCCCATCCAGAGCGGTATCATGACCACCGTTCACGCTTACACCGGCGACCAGATGATCCTCGACGGTCCTCAGCGCAAGGGTGATGTTCAGCGTGCTCGCGCAGGTGCCCAGAACATCGTTCCCAACTCCACCGGTGCTGCTAAGGCTATCGGTCTCGTTATCCCCGAGCTCAACGGCAAACTGATCGGTGCCGCTCAGCGCGTTCCGACTCCCACCGGTTCAACCACCATCCTGCACGCTGTTGTTAAGGGTGAAGTTACCGTTGAGGGCATCAACGCTGCTATGAAGGCTGCTCAGAACGAGAGCTTCGGTTACACCGAGGAGAAGCTCGTTTCCAGCGACATCATTGGAATGAAGTTCGGTTCACTCTTCGACGCTAACCAGACCATGGTAAGCAAGATTGGTGACGGCAACTCTCTCGTTCAGGTTGTTGCTTGGTATGACAACGAGAACAGCTACACCAGCCAGATGGTTCGCACTATCAAGTACCTCGCTGAGCTGAAGTAAGCCAAAACTAATGTCAATTGATAATTGGACAATTGACAATTAATGCAAAGCCGTCTGACATATTGTCGGGCGGTTTTGCATTTTATATATTCTTCTTTCTTCTTTTATCTCCTTCTATCTTCCTATACTTTCTATACTTCCTCTATCTTCCTCTAACTTCTCCTACTCCAAATCTTATATATTAGCTCAAGTTTCGTCCCTTTAACTCCCAAGCGGTCAACGACCGCGATAACTTCTCTTTAACTTCCTTTTAACTTCCAAAGAAGTTGAGCGCAGCTAAACTTCTTTATATTAATATAATGTTCGCGCGCGCGTGCAACCCAACTCCCCCCACCGGGGGACACGGGGGCCCACAAATCGAACAATCAACCCCTCTGAGATTCGTCTGTATGCTCGCATAATCGCCATCATCTTAATTTACGCGATTCTCAGAGGGTTGTTTTCGTTGTAACATTTTAACCCTCAGCTTGTTATCCTCAATTTTCTTGTGCGAATTTTCTGTCAATCTAGAAAAATCTATCGCTCAAGAGCGGCATTTTGATGGAAAAAGGCTCAAAATCCCATATAATAGGGCTTGTCCCAAAATTGCACAGGGTCGAATGGTGTTTTGATGCTGGTCAAATGGTCATTCGACCATATGCAAATGCCTGTTACACCCTGTACAATTTCGGCATCTTGCTCGTGAAAATCGCCCCTTTTCTTTAGTAAATTGCCCTTTTTCTCGTTCTATTTCGTCATTTTTTCTCTCAACAAATCGCCCCAAATCCGCCCCCCGATTGTTCTATTTGTAGGGTGAAGATTAACTTCTTAGTTTCAAGTTTCAGGTTTCAGGCTTCGGCTTTCAAGCTTCTGGTTTCAATAACCTCAAGAAATCGTAAATAATAAAGGTCTTCACACAAGAAGAAAAATTAGTAGCTAACTCTCTGTATATAAGCTTCTTTGAGTTTTGGATGAGCCGTTCAAACATTCACAAGGCCTTCACAAGGTGTTCACCAGACTTTCACAAGCCTTCACATCCTTCTCGTGTGAAGGTTTGGTGAAGGGTTGTGAAGGTTATGTGAACATCTTGTGAAGGTTTTGTTTTGCTTATACTGTTGATATACAGGTCATTAACCCTCTTTTGTGAAGACCTTTTAAGATAACCAAAAAATCTCTCAGCCTGACGGAGATTCTTCAGAATGCGATGTTTGTAGAAGAGCTTCCAGCCAAGCGCAACACTCGTAACCAAAAGCAGTTCGAGAAACTGTTGGTCATGCGATATGGGAACATCAAACTAACCGTAGGTCTTCAACGCTCCAATCAAGATTTAGTGCAGTATTGCATCACGGTACCCCAGATTCCAGAATAAACGAAGCCATCACCCTATGAGTGATGGCCTGTATAGGTGGGGCTCGAAACGACCTTGAAAGGCCATAAAGGTTGTCATCCTTTCTGCGAATTCCCCTTTTGACTCTGCAAAGGAACACATTTTCTGCGATTCCGCCAAATAATTTTCGGATTTTCTTTGTGAAGACATCAAATTTTCCTCTTTCTATCAATCTGCCACTCCGTTGCTCTGCAAATTATTTTTCTCTTTTTTTCGCCTTCGCTCAACAATTCGTCTCTTCTTCTCTTTTAATTCTACCTTTGACCTTCGGTCGAAAGTACTTTCGCTCGGAAATGAAAAGAAAATCGGGCTTTTCTTTTGCATTTCGCTCGCTTATTCGTACTTTTGCCCCCGAAAGGGCACAAATCGGCTCAAAAAGCAGCCATGGACAACCTCAGCGGAGGTGCCCGATCAATCTTTATGGTAAACAATAGCATCAGCTATTTATTCAGAGTATCGTGAAACCTCGGAAATTTCATGATGAAATGCTCGGATAAGTCAGCGGATGCTCGTGCGATAGCGCGGGCATGACTTATATCTTAGCATTTCAGGTATATTCCGAGGACCTCACGATACGAGAGAAGAGCTATGTTGCGTGCTTCTTTTGTGTCCTGAGGTCTCTTGGTGTTACCTGTAAGCAAGCCTGAAGATATAGTCTGCATGCTCATGAAAAACTATTGCACGGGAACTAGTGGAGCTAATAAATAACGTAAATAAGACTCTGCGCGAGGACCTTGCAGCGCAGATGAAATCTGGAAGCCGACTATCCATTGCGGCCTCCTGTTTCTCTATTTATGCCTTTCAAGAACTGAAAGAGGCCTTGAAGGACATAAAGGAACTGCGCTTCATATTTACTTCGCCCACCTTTACCACAGAGAAGACACCAAAGCAGCAACGTGAATTCTATATTCCCCGTTTAGATCGTGAGCGAACGCTCTATGGTTCTGAGTTTGAGGTTAAGCTACGCAACGAACTGACCCAAAAGGCTATTGCCCGTGAGTGTGCAGAATGGATTCGCGAAAAAGTCTGTTTCAAATCCAACAAGACTAATGAGAAGATGAATGGTATCATCAATCTTGATGATGTAAGCTATTATCCGATAGAAGGCTTCACTACCGTAGAACTGGGGTGCGAGAAAGGCAATAACGCCTATACGATGATTAACAAGTTTGAGGCTCCTACATCGAAAGGTTTTATAGACCTCTTCAATCAGCTATGGAACGACACCAGTCGTTTGCAAGTGGTAACTGATGAAGTCATAGACAGCATAAGCAACGCTTATAAGGAGAATGCTCCCGAATTTCTCTATTTCGTTGCACTCTACAATATCTTCAATGAGTTTCTGGAAGACATCAGCGAGGACGAACTACCGAATGAAGCAACAGGCTTTAAAAACTCAGCCATTTGGAACAAACTCTATAATTTTCAACGTGACGCCGCCTTGGCTGTCATCAATAAACTGGAGAAATACAATGGTTGTATTCTTGCTGACAGCGTAGGTTTGGGAAAAACATTCTCTGCCCTTGCCGTTATAAAATATTTCGAGAGTCGTAACAGAACGGTCTTAGTTCTTTGTCCCAAAAAGCTTTATGAGAACTGGAATACTTATCGCCAAAACTATGTAAACAACCCGTTGGCAAAAGACCGTCTGAACTACGACATTCTTTATCATACTGATCTCAGTCGCGAACAGGGAAAGAGCAACGACCTCGACCTTGAACGTGTCAATTGGGGTAACTATGACTTAGTTGTTATTGACGAGAGCCATAACTTCCGCAATGGCGGCAAGGTATCAACAGACGAGAATGGCGAGAATCCACGTGAGAATCGCTATTTGCGACTGATGAACAAAGTTATTACGACAGGTGTCAAGACTAAGGTGCTTATGCTTTCAGCAACCCCTGTCAACAACCGCTTCGGAGACTTGAAGAACCAACTTCAGCTGGCATACGAGGGCAAGGCCAAGGCTTTCGACGAACTGTTGCCAACCAATAAAGGCATAGATGATATCTTCCGTCAGGCACAAGCAGCATATAACATGTGGGCAAACTTTGCACCAGAAGAGCGTACCACAGAGCGTCTTTTGAGAATGCTTGACTTTGATTTCTTCAAATTGCTTGATGCAGTCACCATTGCCCGAAGTCGCAAACATATTCAGCAATACTACGATACCACAGATATTGGCACTTTCCCCAAGCGACTGAAGCCCATTTCCCGTCAGCCTCATCTGACAGATCTTGGCACAGCCATCAACTACAACGAGATATTTGAGCAGTTGCAGATGCTCCGACTGGCAATTTATACACCCTCAGCATTCATCCAACCCACTCTGCGCTATAAGTATAATGAGGAGGAAAGTTCTACAGGCCATCGACTGAGCATTGAAGAACGCGAACGAGGCATTCAGCGTCTGATGAACATCCAGTTGCTGAAACGCCTGGAATCATCTGTCAATTCTTTCCGTCTGACATTGGGTCGTATTCGTGACTATATGCAAGAAACGCTCGATGCTATTGCACGATTCCAAAATGGCGAGCGTCGTATATCAGTAGATGACTACGAGAGTGCCGATGTAGATGAAGACGAACAGGACTTCACCATTGGTAAGAAGAAAAACCGTATCCTCTTGGAGGATATGGACGACATATCTTGGAAGAGAGAGATAGAGGGCGACTTGGAGATTATCTGCTTGCTGCTGAAGATGTTGGAGAGTATCACTCCTGAGCATGACTCGAAACTGCAACAGCTCGTCGCAGATTTGCAGAATAAATTCGCCAATCCTATCAATGGCGACAACAAGAAGGTAATTATCTTCACAGCCTTCTCCGATACTGCGGAATATCTGTATAACAATCTGGCAGAACGCATCAAGTCGAAGTACGGACTAAACGTAGCATTAGTAACTGGCGATGTGGAAGCCCGTAGCACCTTGAAGTTGAAGGAGAAGCTCGACTTCAACAAAGTGCTTACACTCTTCTCACCAATATCAAAAGAACGCGCAGCTATCTATCCACATTTACACGAAGATATCGATGTCTTGATAGCAACCGATTGCATTAGTGAAGGCCAAAACTTGCAAGATTGCGACTTCCTTTTGAATTACGACATCCATTGGAATCCCGTTCGAATTATCCAGCGCTTTGGCAGAATAGACAGAATAGGCTCTCTTAATGCTCAAATCCAATTGGTCAACTACTGGCCAGACATGACCCTCGACGAATACATCAACTTAAAGGGGCGTGTTGAGTCACGTATGAAAGTAACGGTGATGACTGCCACAGGTGATGACAATATTCTTTCGCCAGAAGAAAAAGATGATCTGGAATACCGTCGTCTGCAATTGGAACGCTTGAAGGAAGATGTGGTCGATTTGGAAGAAATGAATAGCGGTGTCAGCATCATGGACTTGGGACTAAACGAGTTCCGTCTTGACTTGTTGGAATACATGCAAGGTAATCATGATGTGGAACATACGCCCTTCGGACTTCATGCTGTGGTACGAGGTAACCAGCAAACTCCTGCAGGTACCATCTTCGTATTGAAGAACAGAACCGCAGGCGTGAATATCGACCACAAGAACCAGTTGCATCCTTTCTACATGGTCTATATCCGTGATGATGGCGAAGTGCAGGTTGACCACTTGCATCCGAAAGACTTGCTTGACAAGATGCGTCTGATTTGCAAGCCTATAGACAAGCCAGACGTAACGCTGTGCCGAGAGCTCAACAAGGAAACGAGAGATGGCTTGCGGATGGGTAAATATTCCGACCTTCTGAGTAAGGCCATCAATTCGATTATCTCCGTCAAGGAGCAGTCGAATGTAGATAGTTTCTTGGAAGGTTTTGCTGGAGAACTCTTTGAAGAACATTATGTGGGTCTCGATGATTTTGAACTGATTTGTTTCTTAGTGATTAAGTGATGCCTATGTTCGGACTGCCTGCTTCTACTGTCGTCAATCAGCCTCTTCCCAAGAAGGCTTTCTTTGAGAAATTCAATCTCAAAGTGGCAGAGCGTAACCGCTTCGATGCAGACATCAGTCGCATGGTGATAGTGGCTCGTATCTCACAAGCAACAGTGCCAACTTTGGCAGCAGGGAAGGACATCCCAGGCTTTTACTTTGTGCATGTCATCTTGAAGCAAAAAGAGTATAGTGACCAGTGCTTGTTATTGCTCAATAAGTTAGTGGGACAGAAAATGATATTCGCCCTGCAATATGGCGAAGAAACCCAGTTCGCAGTTTTCCATACTCGTCTGCTTAAGTCTGAGTGGCAAAAGACCGAATTCGTCAGTCTTGATTTGAAAGGCTTAACCCTTGATGATGCCTGGCAGAACTTTATCTTTTCCATTGGGGGCTTGGATGCCCAGGCAGAAGAAACCATCGAGGAACAGATTATCAATCGTGAGCAGCGAGAAAAGTTGCTTCGACAGATAGAAATACTCGAAAAGCAATGTCGCACAGAAAAGCAGACACGAAAGAAGTATGATTTGCATCAAAAGATTGTAGAACTAAAAAATCACCTAAGTGTATGATAACAACCGTTAATGTTGAAATACTTGCCGTTTCAGAAGTTAATAGATACCTGTCAAGGTCTACAAAGATGGTTCCGTATATAGATACTTCTAATACATTCCCTTTATGGGATGGAGATATTGTTGTGTATGATTCCTGTGACACAAACAATCTAAACAGAAATGTAGACAGATTAATTAAAGTTCAAGTCAAGGGTCGTATTCATAAAACAAAAACATCTTTTTCTCCTGTCATAAAATATAAGATTCCTGTTTCTGACTTGAATCATTACAGAAAAAATGGCGGCATAGCATATTTTGTCGTATGTTTTAATGAAAAAAACAATGAATCAAAAATCTATTGTGCCCTCTTAACTCCAGAACAATTAAAAACATATCTTCGTGAGGCACCTGGGCAAAAAACAACCAGTATTAAACTTAGTGCCGTTCCTGAGATTGAAAGGTTTTATTGGTATTGTATCAACTTTTTAAATAATCGTGACTGGCAAAGTGCTTTTCAAACAGAGAATCTGTCACCAATTAACATTATTTCCAAACAAATTTCATTCAATATATCTGGACCAGGTTCAACATTAATTGATGTTTTGGATTATAATGTCGGAACTGATATTCCTATATACAACACGATAGAAATTGGTAACCACACAATACAACTGCCAAGTGGAAGAGAAGGAAGGATTGTGAACTGTAGATGCCATAAAAACGTGTCCATCGATGGTCATGTGTGGTATGAATCATTTAAATCTATTAAAATCAATGATGCTATCTTTTATAGTATTGGTAATGTATTGTCAATTGTTGTTGAAAGCAAAAAGAAAACACTTGTACAAGTTAGCTTATTTAATGGGACACCTTTTCTTTCTGACATAATGAATGCAAGTGAATTTGTAAAAACCTTTCTGAAGAGCAAAAAAATACAAATTGACGATATAGAATATAACATTGATTTTACTTCTCAACAAAATGGCATCTTACAATTACTTTTTGAAGCACAGTTATTAAGAAAAACTCTTGATAAAGAAGGACTTGTTGACGATGTCAGAATGTCTGAACTGAAAATAAGTAGAGATAAGAATGATAAAGTTTGTTTGTTGTGTGCTATCAATGACAAGTACTATGCTGTTACTTGTCCTGGTATTGATTGGAGTTCATTAATTCAAGCATCATAATATGAAATTAAATAAGATGAAAACGTCCAAATTACGTCCAAAATATTATCGATTATGGAGAAACTGAATATGCAAACCACATATATGGTGGATGAGAATATAAAGCGGATAGGGGAGTTGTTTCCTAATTGCTTGACGGAACGGCTGAACGAGGAAGGGAAGCCAGAGGTGGCTATCGACTTTGACCAACTCAGGCAGGAATTGTCGAAAGACATAGTTGAAGGTGCAGAGGAACGCTATCAGTTCACTTGGCCCGACAAGCGCAATGCCATCCGACTGGCTAATGCACCAACCACTGACACCCTGCGCCCCTGCCGTGAGGAGAGCGTGGACTTCGATAATACGCAGAATCTCTATATTGAGGGCGACAACCTGCAAGTGCTGAAACTCCTTCGCGAGAACTATTTGGGCAAAGTGAAGATGATTTATATCGACCCGCCATATAACACAGGCAATGACTTCGTGTATAACGATGACTTCTCGCAGACAACTGGAGAGTATATGCACAATAGCGGACAAGAGGATGAAGAAGGTAACCGCCTTGTTGCCAATACAGAGAGTAATGGCCGTTTCCATACTGATTGGCTCAATATGATTTATCCACGCTTGAAAGTGGCAAAGGATTTGCTGAGCGAGGATGGGGCGATATTCATTTCCATAGATGACCGCGAGGCAGAGAACCTTATTAAGGTTTGCAATGAAATATATGGAGAATCATGTTTCGTAGCAAATATCAGTTGGCAAAAGACATACTCT
>JAFSNB010000040.1 GCA_017447625.1 Bacteroidaceae bacterium | reverse complement strand
TCGACGGGGGCAGACCACATACGGATATCACTACCGCAATAGGCGGTATAGTTGGTATCGTGCGAACCGATGATGTAGGCGCGCAGTTTACCGGGATTATCGGGATCCTCAAACACACGGGGCTCACCGTCAGGCACATGTTCCCACAACGGGAGATAAGGGTTCTGCGCGCTGGCACTCAACGCCGCACACACTAAGAAAGAAAATACTAATAATCTTTTCATACAATAATGTTTTTAACCACGAATTTCACGAATTACACGAATTATTATGCTGCAATCGAGGCGCAGCCAAATTAGTGAAATTAGTGAAATTCGTGGTCATTAATAATTAATTTTGTGGTTCAGCTGTTATTGGTTCGCCCATTTCAGAAGCCTCAGCGTCATTGGCGTCGAGCTTGAAGAGCATGAATTGCGGATTCTCTGCCGTACAGGTCGTCCAGCCGAGGGCCTTGCCGTCCTCACCATTGGGATCACTGTACTTGGCGAAGTTCGTCCAGGCGGTGATCATCTTCTCAGAGAGATCCCAGTCACCCTGTGTCCAGGGACGCCAGCAATGCTCCAAACTCTTGAAGACATACCAGAGGTCGCTGGAATGGAAAGCCCCCTTCAGACGAGCAGTGACCTCAGGATGAGAGCCGTCATCGGGCAACGGACGGGCAAACTCGTAAGCCCAAACCTTGCCGCCCTGCTCCGAACGCACCTTACAGAACTCTGCGATGCCGGCACCCATTGAGCCCAGATCGTTCAGCGTATAGCCAATCATATAGGGTACATCGGCGATAGAGCCCTCGCGAGCGGCCTCCTCAAAGCTCTTCAGCGACACATAACCGTCGACGATCGGACGCTCCATCACGTAGAGGTCACTCTTGTTCACCATATTATAGATGTTGCACATCGGGTAGAGAATCTCCGTCGAAGCCTTGCGCAGCTTCTCCAGATCGGTCAGTCCCGCCCAGTCCATCACCTTCTTCGTCTCAGCCTCAGCCTCTTTCAGCGTGGGGTTGTAAGAGAAGAACTTGTTCATCGGCGTAGCAGGCTTGGCAGCCTCACCCTCCTTCGGGGGAACATTCAGACCACCGCCGCTCATGATGACAGCCTTGTGGAACAGACCACGGGCCAGGGGACTCTCGCAGATAGTGCGCACACTACCGGCTCCGGCACTCTGTCCGAAGATGGTCACATTGTCAGGATCGCCGCCAAACTGGGCGATGTTGGCCTTGATCCACTTCAGCGACTGGATCTGATCCAGGATACCGTAGTTGCCGGACACGCCGTGAGGACTCTCAGCAGAGAGTTCGCCATAAGGCATGAAACCGAAGATTCCCAAACGGTAGTTGATGGTGACAAGCACCACATCCTTCGCAGCCCACTCTTTGCCGTCGAACTCGGGCTCAGTACCCCAGCCCTCACGATAGCCGCCACCGTGAATCCACAGGGCCACAGGCAGTTTCTTGTCTACCTGACCAGCTGCCTTCGTATAGACATTCAGATAGAGACAGTCCTCGCTGTAGGGAGCCTCGTCGCCGTAGCCCCACTCCGTAGCATAACCGCCAGGATAGTGAACAGCCTGATAGCCGGGATGGCCGAATTTGGAACAATCCTTCACGCCTTCCCACGCCACCACGGGCTGAGGCTCCTTCCAACGCAGGTCGCCGATGGGCGCTGCGGCATAGGGGATGCCTTTGTAAGCAAACACACCAGGAATCTCGGCTTCGACGCCGACAATCTGACCACCCTCAACGGAGAGTACAGGACACTGGGCACTCTTCTCATTCTGCGAGCAGCCCATCAACAATGCCACGAATGGCAACAGTAACATGAGTTTCTTCATCACTTGATAGTTTTTGGTTTATAATGCTTTCTTGCGCAAAGATAGGCATTTCTTCCGAATCTGCCTACCTCCCAGCCCATTTTTCTTCGCGTACATTATTATTCATAAAGAATCAGTTACATATCGAAAACTTTATACCCGATGGAATGGCACAATTTGATGCTTTTCTGCAAAAAGTTCTCCAATCGTTTGGCTATCCGACAAATTTGCACTACCTTTGCACCCGGAAACCATGCCTGCTATTACGGGCCCCGCAAGCCCTGATAGTTAAATGGATATAACAAGGCTCTCCTAAAGCTTAGTTCCGAGTTCGATTCTCGGTCGGGGTACGAAGTCCAAAAGCGGGGTTTGCAGGCACTAAAATCTCCTTTCCAGCAGGGGTTTCCGGAGGACTGCCGAAAGGAGGCTTTTCAATTTTCTCAAGTTGTCAACGCCATCATGATGAGGCTCTCCGATGTTGTCAGCCGTCATCTCCGTGCTGGCGACATCGTCCAGTTGAGGGAGTGGGGACGCCTGAAGCTGGAGATCGAGAGCGAAAAGGTGGACAGCCCTGAGGAGTTCCACCCGAAGAAACACATCCGCAGCGTCCGCCTTCACATCATCCCCGAAAGCGAAAACGGCAAACCCGTGCTCTACAAGGACATCGAGTTCAAAAAAGAAAAGATTTAATCGCAAAATTTCGCCAATCCAAGATTATTTCGTAAAATTGGATGA
>JAFSNB010000039.1 GCA_017447625.1 Bacteroidaceae bacterium | reverse complement strand
TGAGACCCTAATGGCGGTTTTCGGGGGGCGGTGGTCAGTGGGTGAGCGAGTGTGAGGTCGGGAGGTTATTGTGAGACCATCGGGGCGGTTATAACAATATGAGACCATAAAGGCGGTTTTCGGGGTGGCGGTGGTCAGTGCGTGAGCGCGTGGGAGGTCGGGAGGCTATTGTGAGACCATCGGGGCGGTTATGATGATATGAGACCGAGGGCGCAAGTTTCAGCAGTGGCGGCAACGATGAGACCAAAAGGGGGATTTTTCAAAGAGACCGCTTACATATTCCGCAAAGGTCAAGGAGGGCGAGAGGGAGGGCAAGCGGCAGGGCGGTCGGGGGCTGCATAGCGCGAAGTCAGGGAAAATTCTTTCCCCCGACACCCCCATGTGGCTGATTTACAGCCATATCGGAATTTCAACTCTGGAAAATTGTGGAGTTCGCGTAAGTCGCTGAAAATCATGGTTATCATGGTTTTTGACCATTTCCCAGGTGTTGAAGAGTTGTTGATTCGAGTACCTCGAAAGTGTCTTTTCACAGAGGTAGGCAAAGTATTTACTTTGCAGCGGTTTTAGGCCCGCCACCCACCCTTGAACAAGTAACAAACGCACAAAATAGCCACACATTTATGTCAGAACTTAACACAAACGCAACAGTCACCCTCACTGTCAATGGCCGACAGGCACAGGAGATGTTGGATAACCTCAAACAGAAGGCTACCCAGTTGGAAGCGGCCATAGACAAAGCTCGTCGCAGCGGGGACAAGGCCACGCTGAAACGGCTACAGAAAGAGCTTAACCAGACCAATGCTCAGATTAAGCAGATACAATCCGCCACTGCCACGGCAGAGGACGTCATGCGCCGCCTTGACAGGGCCACGCCAAAGCAACTGAATCAGACGCTTTCTCTACTTCGCCGTCAGCTCAACGGGATTGAGCGGGGCAGCGAGGCTTGGACGGCTCAGGTGGCCAAGATCAAGGCGGTGAAAGCGGAACTTGACCGCGTAAATGCAGAGTTCCGGCACTCCGAAACACTGCTTCAACGCATCAATAGGGGTATCAATGAATGGGGTGCCACGATTGCTGGTGCCACTGCTGCTGTCACCGGGCTTATCATGGCCGGACGCTCGGCAGTCAACGCCTACGCGGAATGGGAACAGGAGATGGCCAACGTTAGCAAGTTCACGTCCCTTTCCATGGATCAGGTACGGGAACTGAATGCAGAGATGGCCAAAATGAATACCAGGACCTCCATTATTGAGCTGAACAAATATGCGGAGGATGCAGGTAAGCTGGGCATGAAGTCCATCGAGGATATCATGGGTTATGTACGTGGTGCCGACCAGATAAACGTAGCCCTCTCAGACATCGGTGACGGGGCTACATTGGTGCTGTCGAAACTCTCCAGCATCTTCGGTATCAAGGACCAACTCGGCACGGAACAGGCGCTGTTGGCCATCGGCTCCACGATAACGGAGTTGTCCCAGAACTGTACGGCTGGAAGTGAGTACCTGGCTAACTTCGCACGACGTATGGGTGGTGTGGGTAAGGCAGCAAACATGACACTGCCGCAGCTTATCGCCATCGGTGCCGTCCTCGATGCCAACGGTCAGGCAGCGGAGATGTCGGCTACGGCTGTGTCGAAGCTGATCATGGATGCTTACAAGGAGAGTGACAAGTTTGCCAAGGCTTTGAACCTGAATGCAGAGCAGTTCAAGAAGGTAATGGCTGAAGATGCTAACGCTGGCTTCATCATGATTCTTGAACGATTCAAGGAAATTGGCAACATGGACGCACTGGCTCCAGTCTTCAAGGACATGGGTGAAAACGGAGCACGTGCCTCACAGGTTATGGCTACACTGGCCAATAACATTGACATGGTGAAGTGGGAGCAGGAAGAGGCACAGAAGGCCTTCGACAAGGCGACCAAGGTCACACAGATGTACGACATTCAGAACAACACGGCACAGGCGGGCATAGAGAAAGCCCGCAAGCGTGTGGCGGCACTGGCTGCAGAACTCGGTGAGAAACTGCTGCCAATCATGCGCCATGTCTATACATCATCTTCGCTGACATTGCGGTTCCTCAGTACGGCGGTTTCCTTCTTCATTGAGCACCGCAAGGCTATTCTTACGGCAACGGCTGCTATCGTGGCCTACAATGTGGCGGTCAATCTTTCGGCCATCCGTCTTAAGGCTTTAAATGCCTGGACGGTTGTGACAACCACTGCCACCAAGGGATATAAGGCTGTCGTAGATCTGCTGACTGTAGCAAAACTGCGACTGCAACTGGCAGGGGCAAGACTGACAGGCAACATGGCCAAGGAGAGCAGCCTGCTTGTTGACCTACAGAATAAGGGGAAGCAGTTGCGTACAGTCTATGGACTGATGGCCGCTGCCGTAGTGGCCGCTATCATCGCCATCGTCCAGAGCCTGAGGGAGCAGCGCAAGGAACAGCAACTGCTTCAGGACATCGAGAAGGAGGCACGGATGAATTCTGCCGAGGAAATCAAGAGGATTGACATTCTGAAACGAACCATCGAGGATGAGACGGTTTCCATTGAGAACCGCCGCAAGGCTATCGAGGAACTTCAGCAGATTATTCCTGACTATCACGCAAGCCTCAGTGATGAGGGCAAGCTGATAGGGCATAATGCCGAGGTGCTTGGCATTTATGTGGAGCAGCTGAAGAACAAGGCCAAGATTGACGCGGCATTGGCAAAGCTGCCGGAGGCAACGGAGAGACGGAAGAAGTTGCAGAACGAGGCCAGCGACAGGATGGTGAATGCCATGTTCTATGAGAGCGAGGGCATGAATGCCGATGAAGCAGCTGGTAAGGCAGGGGCTTCACCGTCTGCTTATCGGGCATGGAAGGCCCAGCTGGAAGCGGCTGACAGGGAGGAGAAGGAGCTGAACCGCATCATCGATGACCTCACGGCACGGAACATGGAACTTGCAGACGAGGCAAGGGCCAAGTCCGAGAGCAGCGGGAATGGTGGCGGTTCCGGCAACGGAGGTGGTGGAGGTGATGGCACTGATGACAAGCAGAAGGGCGACAAGTTCAAGGCTGAAAAGGAATGGCGCGAGAGACAACAGGCAGAGATACGTATCAACTACGCCCGTGGAGAAGCTGATTATGAGCAATACCAGAAACGCCTCGAAGAGATAGAGGTGGAGTATGGGCAGAAGATTCTTGCCCGTACTGACCTAACAGAACAGGAGCGTATCACTGCCGAAGCCGACTACTACGAGGCGGTTGCAGCACAGACGAAGGCAGGGCTTGAACGCACCCGCGAGGCAGAGGATGCAGCCTACGAGGAACAGAAGATGGCTATCCAGCAGCGGTACATCGATGGCATGAGTACCACGGAGGCTTATCAGGAAGCCTTGCGGATGTTAGAGCTGGACCATGCCCGCAAGGTCGTAGCCATCTACAAGGAAGGAACAAAGGAGCGTTTGGCCGCAGAACAGGCATACCAGGAGAAACTGCTTGCTGACACGCAGCGCAGACGCAAGGAGTATGAGCAGAAGGAAAAGGAGCACCAACAGAAGCTGAAGAAAATCAAGGATGAATATTTCGGGCTGAATGCAGCCGAGAGACAGCAAGCTCTTTCCCAGGATCTCGCATTACTGAGACAGGTATATCAGAATGAAATAACCTTGGCAGGTAACAATGCAAAAGAGAAGCTTCGCATTGAAGAGGCATATCAGAAGGCCAAGGCCGCACTCATCCGCAAGTATGGCGGGGAGGAGCTGAATGGGATGCAGGCTTCAACACAAGCTGTAGTGGAGTGGCTGGACTCGGACGGAGGAAAGGCCATACTTGAAAGCTTTGATACCATCGTGTCCGGCATGAGCAGCATCTTCAGCGGACTGTCTGACATCATTCAGGCCGAAGTGGAGATTCAGACTGCGGCCATCACAAGCCGCTACGATGCTGAGATTTCCTTCGCCGAGGGTAATACATACAAAGTGAAACGTCTTGAACGCGAGAAGGAACAGGAGATAGCACGTATCAAGAACGAGGCAAACCGCAAGATGTTCGCCATGCAGGTGATTCAGGCTGTCGCACAGACGGCAACAGCGGCCATCAACGCCTACAGTAGTGCTGCATCCGTTCCATACGTGGGCTATATCCTGGCACCTATTGCAGCGGCAATGGCCGTGGCGGCAGGTGCTATCCAGATTGCAGCTATCAAGAAGCAGCAACAGGCATCGGAGGCACAGGGATATGCTGAGGGCGGCTATACGCCAAAGGGTCCGAAAGAGCTGGAAGTGGGCGTAGTCCATGCAGGGGAATGGGTGGCTTCACAGGCGTTGGTGAACTCACCTGCAGCACGTCCGATGATTGAGGCGTTAGACTATGCCCAGCGTACCAACACGATAGGCACACTGCGCAGTGAAGATGTATCGCGCTCAATCACAGCGCCAACAGTCCTAGCAAAACAGGCAACGGACGGGACGCTGGTGGCCGCATTGACATCGAATAGTGCAGCGATGGCAAACTATTCTTCTGTCATGCGGCAGTTAGAGAAGCGACTTGAAGAGCCGTTTGTCACCGTCAATACAGTTGAGGGTGACAGAGGTATCAAGAGAGCACAGGATGAGTATGACAACCTCATGCGCAATAAGACACCGCGCTCACAGAGATAAGGGATTGGAGAGAATAGAGAGACATTAATTAATAGTTCGCGCACACGCGCACGTAAATAGATTTAAGGTATGACAATACTGATTGACGACAAGGAAGCCATCCTGAAGAAGGGAAGCAGCTTCGATTATATCTCAGAGAACAGACTGTTCACGGGCAGTGATTCCTATACGCTGACAATGACATTTCCATTGGCTGACTGCCCGCAGAACCGCGCCATCTTCGGCAATATTGACCGCAAGGATGTGGTCAAGGAGAAGGTGGTGTATGACTGTGTGATTACTCATGGCTCATTGTACCGCAGTGGAGTGGTGACAATTACGGAAATCAATGAGAAGGAGGTGAAGACGCAGTTCCTGGAAGGACGTTCAGCGCAGAACTTCGAGAGTACGTTTGATAATACGTACATCAATGAGTTCAATTGGGGCCAGTATTATGACGGGCTGGCAAAGAACGTGCCACCTGCTAATATGTGGACGATATACAATGACCCTTATCCAAATTCCGTGGCATTGCCTTGGGTGAACTCGTATTCAGGCAACATTCAGAATGAAGCACGTTATGACAGCGACCATGGTAACTATACGTGGGTGTATCGTCGGGGCAACGGAGAGAATAAGATGAAGCTCTCACAGCAGCCGTTTCTCATCTATGCCGTGGAGGAGATTCTGATGGAACAGGGCTATACGGCTGACCTGAGAGAGTGGAGGCAGTCATATCACCGCTACATCCTGATCTGTAATACGCTGCCTGCGGCATGGGACATTCCATCGTTTGCCCGGGCGATGCCGCATTGGTCAATAACTGAGTTGCTGCATCAGATTGAGCTTCTGCTGAATGCTGAGTTTGACATTGACCATAAGCGGAAGAAGGTGACGTTCCACTATACGGCTTCCGTGCTGCATGAGCTATATGATGAGGTCATCGATACGGTCATTGATGAGTATAAGGTGGATATATCCTCGGAGGCAAACGATAAGTTTCTGCCAGCCAAGAAGCGGCAGTTTGCAGACTGCGACCACAACGCATGGAAGTATTATTCTTCGCCGTGGGTGCTCAATACGCTGTGGGATAAGATAAGGACATACGACACCATGAGCAGTTTCCTTAATACTTGCAACGACCTGAAGACAGTTATCATGGAGTATAATGACAGCCAGGAGCAACAGGAAAACATGGTGCTTATCCATCAGATTCACTATGTGCGCTCCGTGGATACCTATTTCGCTTTCCGCAATACAAAGATGGTAACAAGGGAGGGTGTGGCCGTGATTGATGGGGAGGTACAGCCGAGTGGCAGATACTGGGTGTATTCACGTTCCTACGCCCCGGTTCCCATCAACATCTTTGGTGACCGCAGTATCCGAGGCGGGGAGGATGAGAAGGTGCAGGAGATTAAGATGGTTCCGGCATGGCTGGACGAGACGGACGCGGAACATGGCTTCATGCTGTTCTTGCAGATGAACAACTACGATGAGACGGCAGAGGACAACCTTGGAGCCAATGACTCTTCGAGGCTGGTGAACCCACTGCCGTTGGCTATCATCGCACAGGGGGAACAGCAGGGAGTCAAGGAATACTATGATAAGATATACCTTGCTTATTGGAACGGGCAGATTCCACAGAACGAAGTGCCGATGCCGTGGGTGGATACGATTATGATAGATGCCAACTGGCATTATAAGCAATATCCATCATCCCTGCGTTTCGATGGGCGGGATGCCATCAACTACCCGACATACAACGCAGACTTGAAGAAGAAGTACACCTTCTCCTTCCTGTCTGACCATGTTCCTAATCCACGCGCCATCTTCCACATTGACGGTTTCCGCTACATCTGTGAGAAGATTACTGCCACGTTCACGGAGCAAGGGCTATCTAAGAAGATGAAGGGCGTTTTTTATCGGTTGTACTGATTTGTCGTATTTTACGGGATTTTACGGCGTAAATACAACAAAACAACAAAGGACTGTTGTAGTCATAAAAAGATTGAAGCAGGGGAGAATTGTGTTTCCTCTGCTTCAATCTTTAAGCCTATGTAAATATGGATTAAGCATGGAAGTATTTGCTTAGATCCTCAGCATGGCGAGTGATTGTCTTCTTTAATACTTTCGCATAGATTTGAGTTGTGCGCACGTCTTTGTGTCCAAGCATTCTGGCAACATTCTCTATGGGTACGTCCTGAGAGAGGACTAAGGTGGCGAAAGTGTGACGTGCCAAGTGGGTTGTCAAGGGCTTGTTCAACTGCAATCGTGCTTCGATGAGGTGCAGAAAGTCATTGTACTTCTGATTCGAGAGGCGTGGAAGCCTGTAGTTATACATACGCAGCACTTCCATGGCAGGTGGCAGAATAGGAGTGAAGAAGTTCGTGCCTGTCTTGATACGGCTCCCGTCTATATAATAGATGTCGCCAATCTTCTCGGCCATAGTGCCGAACTCGAAAGCTTGTGCATCGCAGTAGGCAAGTCCTGTGAAGGCTGAGAAGATGAACAGGTCACGGGCTTTCTCCTCCTTGCCGCGAAGTTGGAGGGAACGGAGTTTGTCGATTTCTTCTTCTGAAAGGGGACGGCGTTCTGCAGAGTGGCCAGTAGGGATGGTAACAGCCTTGTAGGGGTCACGGTCGATGTGTCCGTACTCAAAGGCTTTGATGACATAGCGGTGTAAGCGCTTGTGGTAGCTCTTGACGGTTGTTTCGTTACGCTCACCATCTGCCTTCAGCCACTTGTGGTACTCCAGGATGTTGGCTGGAGTCAAATCATCGAAAGACTGAATGCGTCCGAAAGTGAGAAGTGACTTGAATACCACTTCACGAGCCTGACGTGTGCGAGGTTCGATTCTCTCTGATGCTAGCTCATCGTGGAAGAAGTCAATGAAGGAGGTCTTTGACTTCTTTGGCACAGATGGGGTATTGGACTGGGGCTTTTCACTGCTCGCAAGCCCAGTTGCTTGTAAACACTCATTGAATGCTTCGATGGTTCTGGGTTTGCCATACAGCTCCATTGAGTCGAGCACTCGTTCATACTTCCTTTGAAGAATGGCGGCTTCAGAGCTTTCCAAGAATTGGTCATACTCTGAAGGAGTAACGTAGCGAACGGGGATAAACTTGCGCTGTTCGCGGGAAAGATAGATTACGACTTCGATGAGTCCTTTGCCTTTTGAAGGAACGTATTTCCTTCTGTCATAGACGATTGTGACTAATTTTCTTTTCATTTGTTCTTTCTTTTGAATAGGCGCCGTCTGTTAATCTTTCTTAAAAATCGCACCAATCGCCATTAGTGGAGGGGTTCTCAGCTCAAAATGTGATACACTGCCATTTTTAGCTTGAAACTGTATCACATTTGTATCACATTTGTATCACATTTCCGCGGTTTGTATCACATTTTAAGGCCGCGAAAGGAGCTGAAAGGAGCCCAAAAGAAACATCGGGCGCAGTTGGTTTAACTGCTCCCTAATCGGATGAAAGAACAAATAGTGATTAAATTTTATCGCCGTTTTGAGGAGTTAATCCTTGGCGTAAGTTCTTGATTTTGCGGTGTATATTTGGATTACTCTTTGTAAACTGCCTTTTGGCTTCATGTACTCTTACATGACTGGAGTATTACACCTTGGAATCAAAAAAGGGAGTTTTAGGCCTTTGTGCCATTGACTCCCCTGGTAGCGCCTACGGGAATCGAACCCGTGTTCCATGCGTGAGAGGCATGTGTCCTAGCCGCTAGACGAAAGCGCCATTTCTCGGAAATGCGGTGCAAAGGTAGATGTTTTTCGTGATTCTTGCAAGTGATTTGACAAAAAAATCATACCTTTGCCTCAAATTATTGGATTTATGAAGGAAAATGATTCTTTTTCGAGTGTGAAAAGACCCGATATGACAGGCGGAACAGAGGGTTGGCCTGCAGGGGTGAAGATAGTGGAGCTGCCGGATAAAGTGGATGAGCGTGGGCGGCTGAATTTCCTAGAGGCTGAGCACGACGTGCCCTGGGAGATTAAACGTGTGTTCTGGATCACGGGGGTTCCCGACGGGCAGACTCGTGGCGGACATTCGCACCGCACGTGTCATGAGGCGGTGTTTCCCGTGGCGGGTTCGTTTGACATCACGGTGAGCGACGGGCGGCGTGAAGTGACCCTACATATGGACGATGTGCGGCGTGGTATAGTGATTCCTGCGGGCGTCTGGTGCCGTTTAGAGAATTTTGCTCCGGGGACGGTGTGTCTGGCTATGGCTTCGCAGGAGTATGATGCGTCAGGGTACGTGAATGACTATTCTCAATTCCTACGGGAGGTTGTCGTAGGCGCGGATGTCGTTGACCCAGTTGTCGGGTAGGGGGACGGTTTGGCGTTTGTTGAGGTCGTAGAGGACCATGACGGAGGTGCAGCGGCTCTTGACTTCTTCTGTATCGACGTCAAAAAGCTCTTGTTCCAGATGGAAACTCTTGTGGCCGATGTGGGTGACACGTGTGCGGCCGGCGATGTGGTCGCCTGCTTTCACCTGTGCCAAGAAGTCGGATTCGATATGGGCCACGACGATGGCGACCTGCTCCCAATCGACATTCTTGCAGGCGGTGGCGAAATACTCTGTCTTCGCGGTGTCATAGAACTGGAAGAAGACGGAGTTGTTTACATGGCCGAACTTGTCCACGTCGTTGAAGCGGATCTGGAGGGGGATTATGTGGTGGAAGAGAGACCCACCCCCCAGCCCCTCCCTTGTAGGGAGGGGAGTAGTATGAGGGGGGCGCGATGGATTTTCTTTATACATTATTATATATATTATAGGACCTCGATGCCTTGTTCTTCGCAGAGCTTGAGGCTGAGTTCCTTGAGTTTGAACTTTTGGATTTTGCCGGAGCCGGTGAGGGGGAAGCCATCCACGAAGAAGACGTATTTGGGAATCTTGTAGCGGGCAATCTTGCCACGGCAGAACTCGCGGACGTCCTCGGGGGTCATCTCGGCTCCCTCGTCGAGGATGATGAAGGCACCGACTTCCTCACCGTATTTCTTGGACGGCACGGCAGCGACCTGGACGTCTTTGACTCCGGGCATCTGATAGAGGAATTCCTCGATTTCGCGCGGATAGATGTTCTCGCCGCCACGGATGATCATGTCCTTGATGCGGCCGGTGATCTTGTAAAAGCCCTGCTCGTCCTTGATGCCGAGGTCGCCGGAGTGGAGGAATCCGTTCTTGTCAATGACTTCGGCGGTGGCCTGCGGGTTCTTGTAGTAGCCTTTCATGACGTTGAATCCGCGGCAGCACATCTCGCCCTGAACGCCAACGGGACATTCCTCACCTGTTTCGGGGTCGAGCACCTTGACCTCGACGAAGGGGAAGTCGCGGCCTACGGTGGTGCAACGCTGCTCGAAGGTGTCGTTGAGGCAGGTCTGTGTCATTCCGGGCGAGGACTCGGTGAGTCCATAAACGCTGGTTATGGTCATGTACATCTTCTCGCTGACCTGTTTCATGAGTTCCACGGGGCAGAGTGAGCCGGCCATGATGCCCGTGCGCAGGCAGGTAAGGTCGAACATGGAGAACATGGGGTGGTTGAGTTCGGCGATGAACATAGTGGGAACGCCATAGACGGCGGTGCAACGCTCCTTATGTATAGATGCGAGCACGACGAGCGGGTCGAATTTCTCAACCATCACCTCGGTGCATCCGTGTGTGAGGCAGTTCATGGTGGCGAGCACCACTCCGAAGCAGTGGAAGAGAGGGACGCATACGCAGAGCTTGTCGTCGGCAGTGAATCCCATGTTCTCGCCGGTGAAGTAGCCGTCGTTGGCGATGCCGTAGTGTGTGAGCATGACGCCCTTGGGGAAGCCGGTGGTGCCGCTGGTGTATTGCATGTTGCAGACGTCGTGGCATTTCACCTGGCTCTTCATCTCCAGCAGGGTCTCGTCCTCGACGTTCTGTCCGAGGAGCAGCAGTTCGGCTGTGTTGAACATTCCGCGATACTTCTCCATGCCGATATAGACGACGTTCTTGAGATAGGGGAAGCGCTCGCTGTTGAGATGTCCGCGCTCGCAGGTCTTCAGCTCGGGGAGCATGGTGTATGTCATGTCCACGTAGTTGCAGTCCCATGTGCCGTCGGTGATGCAGAGGGTGTGCATGTCGGAGTCCTTGCAGAGGTACTCGAGCTCGTTCTGCTTGTAGTTGGTGTTCACGGTGACGAGCACGGCGCCGATCTTGGCTGTGGCATAGAGGAAGGTAAGCCAGTCGGGTACGTTGGTGGCCCAGATGCCGACGTTGGATCCTCGTTTCACGCCAATGGCAATGAGTCCCTTGGCGAGGTTGTCCACACGCTCGTTGAACTTAGACCATGTGAATCGCAGGTCGCGGTCGGAATAGACGATATATTCTTTGTCGGGGGTGACGGTGGCCCAGTGCTCAAGCCATTCGCCCAATGTGCGCTCGTAGAGGGTATATCCGGCAGAGCCGGTTTCAGCGGGGTAGGTACGGTCGGGCAAGGGTCTGCCAGCCATGTCTAATTTTGCCATTTTTCCTAAATTGGGGAAGTTGAAAGGAAGTTAAAGGGACGTTAGAAAGGGATATAGACGACTGCGAGGATTTTTGCGCTCTTGCCCGGAGCACCGTGTACGTGGTGCTTCACGATACTGTCGTAGAAGATGCTGTCGCCCTCGTGGAGAGCGTATTTGTCCTTGCCGTAGATGATTTCGACCTCGCCGCTCATCACGAAGATGAACTCTTCGCCTTCGTGTTCAGAGAGCTGGAACTCGGGGTTCTGCTCGGGGTTGATGTCGATGACGAATGGTTCCATGTGCCGTCCGGCTTTCTGCTGTGCCAGCGGATGGTACTCCATGTGCTTGCGGGCGTCGGTGGCTCCGTTGCTGAAGCTAATGCTGGTGTTGGCCTCGCGGTCGGCAGCGCGGCACACCACAGGTCCCAGTGCATCGTTGTCGTCCATGAACGTACCCAGACGTACTCCGAGTGCGCGGGCTATCTTGATGAGCGGACCGAGCGACGGCAGGTTGACATCGTTCTCGATGCTGTTGATTTGTTCCACGGAGAGGCCGCTGCGTTGTGCGATCTCCTCGACGGAAATGTTCTTACTCTCACGGAAGCCTCTAATCTTGGCTCCGACAACGTTCTTGCTCTGTTGCATGGTGTGTGTCGTGATTGTGTTATTTATCTGAAAACTAATTTGCGCGCAAAGGTACGAACTAATGACTTAAATACAAGGAAAGGGCACGAATAAAAGCAAAATCACACATTATTATTGATATTCAGCAATTTTTGTTCAATAAAAGACCCCTCCCTGATGGGAGGGGCATTGTGGCATAAAGGTGCACCGAAGGGGGCACTGTGGTGTTAGAGGTTATTTCTTGTTGAATGTGTATTTGTCGCCGTCGTCGTTCAAGAGGATCATTTGCTTGGGTGAGAAGGTGGAGATTGTGGCAGTCAGCCAGCCTTCGTAGTCAAAGACCTCGTCTTCATCGCCTTGCCAGTCGTCAAGAATTTCGGCTGTGGTCTCGGTCATGAATTTGGGGTCTTTTGCATTTTGCTTGTAGCCATCCTTGAAAACGAAGTCTTCAATGGTGAGGCGTGCAGTTTTCATGTTGAACTGGAAGGTGATGTCCTTGCCGCTTTGCTTCCATGTGCCTGTGACATCCACGGCGATGAGGGCGTGTCCCCATTTGTATTCATCATCTGCTACCACAGAGTGTACCTCAATGGTGCCGTCTTTCTTGAAATTGAACAGGATGGAATAGATGTCTTTGTCGGGATCGGCGGAGCTCTGTTTCCACTGCCATTTGCCGGTGATGTCTTGCGCGGAGAGGGGTAGGGCGAGCAGGAGGGTGAGGATAAGGGTGAAGATGTGTTTCATAAGAATGATGTTAAAAGATCCCTCCCTGATGGGAGGGGCACTGTGGTGATAAAGAGGGAACCCCTCACCAGAAGTGAGGGGCACTGTGGGTTAGAGGTTGTTACTCTGCTTTCGGAGCAGCGGGCTTCTTGGGAGCAGCGGGCTTCTTGGGAGCAGCGGGCTTTTTGGGAGCGGCAGCCTTGGGAGCATCAGCCTTGGGAGCGGCTGCTTTCTTTGGGGCGGCAGCCTTCTTGGGAGCAGCCTTGGGTGCAGCGGGTTTGGGTTCTGCCTCTTTCTTCACGGGAGCGGGCTTGGGAGCGGCGGCTTTCTTGGGAGCAGCTGCTTTCTTGGAAGCTGCTTTCTTGGGCTCGTCGGTCTTTGGCTCCAGTTTGTTGAGGCGGGTCTGCAGACGGGTGATTTCCTTGTCTTTCAACTCGATTTCCTCGCCCTGGTTGCGGATGGTGGTGAGGAGGGCGTTCAGCTCATCGTTCTCAATGTCCAAGGGATAGAGGGCGTTGACGCGGTTGATGAAGTCGCCGAGGATGTTCATGTAGTTAGTGAACGCATCGTAGGGGCTGTCATAGATGCCGCGATAGAAGCCCACGCCCATCGGCTTGGTGGTCATGAAGCGGAAGTTGTTGGATGCCTGAATGCGATCCCAGTCCTGTGTGATGCGGCGGTCCTTGCAGATGAGGACGCGGTCGGCCACACTGTAGAGCTTGTGGAAGGCTTCGCGCTGCATGACGTTACCGAGCCAGCATGAGGTGTCGCGCTCTTCGTCGTTCCACGACATGGGGTAGGGAGCGTCAATCTGTCCTACGCTCTTTGTCTTGGCGATGATCTCGCTCGGAGTGGCGAAGACGATGCCGCGCTGTTTGGCGACGGCGGGAATGGCTTTGATGAACTCGAGGATGTTGCTGCTGAGCGGCTGGTAGATGCCCAGAGCGCAGAGCTCCATGAAGATGTTCACAATCTGGTCCTCCTCGGGCAGTTGTGCAATCCAATCAACGTAAGTGTCGGCGAAGAGCGGGTACTCGTTCCATGAGCTGTTGTTGAAGCGGAGCGAGATGTCGTCTGAGAACTTATAGTCGCGCAGGAGCAGCTTCAGGTTGGGGTTCATGGCGCAGTGGTAGAGGAAATGGGGGCTCTTCCATCCGAGCACATGCTTAGCGCCTTCGGCGAGCATTCCTTTGTAGCCCATGCTGGCCACGAGAGCGCCGATGTCATCGCTATAGATGAGGCTGGAGTTGCGGAGCACGGTGGGTTTCTTGCCAAAGAGCTCCTTCATCTTCTTAGCCTGACGAGCCACCTCGTCGCGGAAGACGTCTTCGTTGGCAAGAGATGAGAGGCCGTGGCTGTAGGGTTCGGCGAGGAACTCTACGCATCCGGTCTCGTTGAGCTCCTGGAGGAGTTCGATGACCTCTGGCGAGTAGTTCTCAAGGAGCTCGATGGCGCATCCGCTGATGGAGAAAGCCACCTTGAACTCTTTGCCGTACATTTTAGCCATCTCGATGAATGTCTTGATGGCAGGAATATACGAGCGTTCGGCAGTTTCGGTGATGCCGCGTTCATTCTCGTAGTCGTCGAAATAATAGTGATCCTTGCCGATCTCAAAGAAGCGGTAACGCTTGAGATGTATGTTCTGGTGGATCTCGAAATAAAGACAGATAGTCTTCATATTGTTTAAGTTTAAAGTTTAACGTTTAAGGTTTAAAGTTTGTTGAGGGCCTCCTCCCTGTGGGAGGGGCACGGTGGCCTATTTTGAGAGGCACTGCTCGTAGAGCTTGCGGATGCGCTGTCCGACCTTCTCCCAGGTGATGCCATCGACCTCTTTCTTTCCCTCGACCTGGAGGTACTCGTAGAGGCCCTCGTTGGTGCAGAGACTGTACATGGCGTCGGCCATGGCGTCGATGTCCCAGTAGTCGGTCTTGATGCATTTGTCGAGGATCTCGGCACAGCCGCTCTGCTTGGAGATGATGCTGGGAACACCGCTCTGCATGGCCTCCAGTGGAGAAATGCCGAAGGGCTCTGAGACGGAGGGCATCACATAGACGTCGCTGTCGCGGAAGATCTCGAACACCTGCTTGCCTTTCATGAAGCCGGGGAAGTGGCAGCGGTCGGCTATGCCGTAGGCTGCAGCCATCTCGATCATGGCGTTCATCATGTCGCCCGATCCGGCAAAGCAGAAGCGGACGTTCTGAGTGCGGTCGAGCACGCGCTTGGCGGCTTCGATGAAGTACTCAGGTCCTTTCTGCATGGTGATGCGTCCGAGGAAGGTGACGACCTTCTCCTTGCGGTCTTTGTAGGGTATGCGCTTGTCCACGATCTCCTGCAGCTCAGCCTTGAGTGGATACACGGCGTTATGCATGGCGAAGCACTTGGCGGGATCCTGACCGTAGTGGTTGATGACGGTCTGACGGGTGAGTTCGCTGACGCACATGATGCAGTCGGCGTGGTCCATGCCGTTGCGCTCGATGCCATAGACGGTGGGGTTCACGTTGCCGCGTGAGCGGTCGAAGTCAGTGGCGTGCACGTGGATCACGAGGGGTTTGCCGCTGACCTGCTTGGCGTGAATGCCGGCAGGGTAGGTGAGCCAGTCGTGGGCGTGTATAATATCAAACTGTTCTGCGCGTGCGACAACGCCTGCGATGATGGAGTAGTTGTTGATTTCCTCCTGCAGGTTGCCGGGGTAACCGCCAGCGAACTCCATGCATCCGAGGTCGTTGACGTGCATGTAGTTGAAGTCGGCATACACATGGTCGCGGAAGCGATAGTAGTCATCGGGATTCATGATGTTGCCTATGCGGCTGTTGACGAAATCCCATTGCACGTCGCGCCAGGCTATAGGCACGCAATTCATGCCGATGATGTTGCAACTGGTGCGTGGTTCGTCTCCGAAGGGGCGCGGCAGGCAGAGGGTGATGTCCATGTCGCCCTGTGCGTGAAGGCCTTCGGTGATACCGAAGTTGGCCGTTGCCAGTCCTCCGAATACGTGAGGAGGATACTCCCATCCGAACATTAATACTTTCATAATATGATGTTTAAAGTTTAATGTTTAAAGTTTATAATGAAGTTTCTTGTCGCGGGAGTTTTCCTTACTCCATATTATATTTATCCAGCAGTTTCACTACGCGCATGATCTCGGCCACGTTCATGGCGAAGCTCATGGCGCCGCGACCGTGGAAGGGCGGGTTGCCGTCGAACACCTCGGGAATTGTGCCGATGCAGTGGTAGAAGAGTTCCTCCTCGTAGCCCACGAGCTGGCGCTCAACGAAGCCCACTTTCGAACGTCCATAGACGCGGAGGCAGGCTTCCATGTAGAATCCGGCGAGCCAGGGCCATGCTGTTCCCTGATGGTAGGCATAGTCACGCTGCGACTGCGGGCCGACGTACATCGGGTTGTATCCGCCGCTCTTCGGTGAGAGAGTGCGCAGACCCTTGGGTGTGAGCAGCTCCTTGGTGCACATGTCGAGAATGCCTTTCTTCTGCTTGGCATCGAGTGGTGAATAGTCGAGGGCCACGGCGAAGATCATGTTCGGGCGAACGCTCCAGTCCATCATGGTGCCGTCAACGTAGTCGAGCAGATAGCCGTATTCGTTGAGGAAGGTGGCGACGAAGGCAGCCTTGGTCTTCTCTGCAATCTTCTCGAGCTGTGCGGCAGCAGCCTCGTTGTTCATGGTGCGGTACACCTGTGCGGCGAAGCAGAGTGCGTTGTACCAGAGTGCGTTGAACTCAACGATATATCCGGAGCGCGGCACAATGGGACGTCCGTTGGCGGAGGAGTTCATCCATGTGATGGCTTTCTCGCGCCCGTTGCAATAGATGAGTCCGTTCTCGTGGAGATAGATGTTGGTGTGCTTGCCATCGAGGATGTAATCCATGATGTCGCGCAGCAGCTGTCCGTATTTCTCGATGCACTTGGGCATGGAGACGAAACGTCCGTACTGCTGTATGCACCAGATGGCCCAAAGAAGCACATCGGGGTGTTCCATCTCGTAGATGTGCACGCTGAGGGGCTTGTCTCCGATGAATTCGCGAATGCCCTTCTCGGCTGTGTGCATCACCTCTTCGTAGTGGTCGAGCTCGCCGTTGGTAAGTGTGAGGCCCGGGAGACTGATGAAGAGGTCGCGGGCGCGGCACTTGAACCACGGATATCCGGCCAGGATGTAGCTCTCGCCGTCTCGCCGCATCAGGAACTGGTGTGCGGAGTTGACGAGGCAGTGGTAGAAGTTGTCGCGTGGAGTGCGGACACCGACTTCGAAGTCGCATATCTTGGGCAGTTCGCTGGTTTTTATTTCCGAGAGTCCGGCAGAGAATATGACGCTCTCTCCCTTCTTGATGTTGAACTCGAAGTAGCCGGGAACATAGAGGTCTTCGTTGGATGAGTAGCCACGCTCCTGCTCCTTGGGGTATTCGACACCCCGGTACCAGTCGGGACGGAACACCCACTCTGCTTTCTTGGATAGCTGCATATAGAGCTCAGGATAGCCTGGATACATACATGTCTTGATGCCGTTTTTTATCTCTTGGTAGTCGCGGTTGGCACGGGAATTCTCGTGTGTGAACTCGCGAACGCTGCGGAAGGCGAGCCAAGGTTGCAGACGCAGAGTAGTCTTGCTGTGTGCATCGAGCAGAGTGTAGCGGATGAATACGCGGTCCTCAAAATGCTGGAACATAAGTTCTCGCTTCAGAATAACACCCCCCACGCGGTAGATAGTAGTGGGCACCTGCTGACAGTCATATTCACGGATGTACTTGTGACCGCGCGGGCTGTAGTTGTCTCCCTGATACTTGTGCAATCCGAGGTTGAATTCAGCACCATGCTGGATCACAGTGCAGTCGAGCGATGAGAGCAGAACGTGGTTCTCATCGTCGAGTTCGGGCACCGGCACAACGAGCAAGCCGTGATACTTGCGTGTGTTGCAATCCAAGATGGTTGAGCAGGAATATGCGCCGCTTCGGTTAGAGCGCAGAACTTCCTTCTTCAACGCCTCTTCAAGGTTAGTCATCAGAGTCTTGTCAAACTGTAAATAACTCATAAGATGATTGATTAGGTAATGATTTTACTGATTTTCTCTCCAAAAATACGCTAAATTTCACATCTGAGAAAATATTTTGGCGAAAAAAGATAGCAGAATGAAGTATTTTCCCTAATTTTGTGCCGAAAAACATAATATTATGCAACTCCCACAAAGAAAAATGTCTCGAAAGAGCACTTCAATAAAGGATGTAATGCCAAAATTGGCATCCATCGCAGACACTTTGAGCGATGAGCAGAAAGAACTCTTCGCACAGAGCATTTCCATACGTATTTTGAAGAAAAACGAGTGCGTGTTCAAAGAGGGGGACGTACCCGTTTATCTGTTCTGCCTGATTGCCGGAAAGGTTAAGGTGTTCAAGAACGGAGTGGGGGGGCGCACGCAGATTGTCAGGGTGGTGAAGCCGGTGGAATATTTCGGTTACCGCGCAGCTTTTGCAGGTCAGAAATACGTCACTTCGGCCTCTGCCTTTGAGACATCGATTCTGGCTCAGATTCCGATAGACACCATAATCAAACTGGTGAGGATGAATCCGGAGCTTGGGTGGTTCTTCATCCAGGAGCTGTCGCTCGGTCTGGGACGTGCCGACGAGCGCACGGTGAATCTGACCCAGAAGCATCTGCAGGGACGACTGGCAGAATCCCTGCTTTTCCTCAAGGACAAATACGGACTGGAGGAGGATGAAAGCACCCTCAGCATTTATCTCAGTCGCGAGGATCTGGCTAACTTCTCGAACATGACCACAGCCAACGCCATACGCACTCTCTCCGGATTTGCAGCAGAGAAAATCGTAGCTATCGACGGGCGCAAGATTAAGCTCATCGACATCAACCGATTAGAGAAGATTTCGCGATTAGGGTAGGCTTTAAAGTTGAGAGTTTAGAGTTTAGAGTCAGTTTAAGAGTTTATAGTCTAAGGACTAAAGTCAGTTTAAGGGGGTTAAGGGGTTTAAGAAGTTTAGGGGTTTAAGAACTGGCGCGGTGCTTTAGATTTTTAACATATAATTACCATTGGTTTGTCCATATAATTATTCAGTAATGATATTTTAACGGGTCAATTAATGGCAATTAATGTTGGATAATAATCCGTTTAATCCGCGTAATCCGTTGTTTTAATATTACTGAAAAAATGTGAATAATATGAATAATCTACTCCATAAAATATTATTCTAATTGGTGGGGAAAATTATTCATATTATTCATATTCGTTTCAGAACTCAAGCCGTGCAATCCGTGTTCGTTATTATTACTGGTGTTGTTCGCGGAGCAGGTCGTTGACGGTCTTTACGGGATTGAAGGTCTCAAGGGGAACCTCAACGAAGACGGTTGACCAGTCGCTCATTGCGCCGTTCCACAATCCGGGCAGTTCCAGGGCTTTTAGTTCCTTGCCGTCCTTGCTCTTGAAGGAGATAAAGCCGGTGGCAGGATCTACATACTGAGGCAGGTCGAAACGATTGCCCTTGTAGTCGCGGATGGCGCAGACGAGATCAACGGGATTGAAGTGCGTGCCGTCTGTGAACATCTTCATGTAGGCGGGGTTGTGAGTGTCAATCTGCGATGATTCGAGAATCTGCAGACTAACAGAACCGTCGGGGTTGTATGCCAGGAAAGGGCCTCCGCCCGGTTCTCCCACGTTTCTCACCACTCCGCATACACGCATCGGGCGGTTGAGTTTGCGGCGCAGGGTGGCCACCTTTGTCTCGGTGTCAGCATCAGCAAGACCGGGAATGTCGCAGTAGAGGTCGTTGAGCACAAAGCGGCACATTTCGTCCAGCTCAGCCTGCCCGTAGCGGCCCTCGTCGAGCATCTCGAGATAGGTGAAAGCCGTGCGCTGAAGGCTAACCAGAATGCCGGCAATGACCTGTTTCCAGAGTGTTGTTGCGGGTTTCAGACGGTCGGGCACTACATTATCTATATTCTTAATGAATACCACCTCGCTCTGCAGGTCGGAGAGATTCTGAATCAAAGCACCGTGTCCGCCCGGACGGAAGAGTAGGCTGCCGTTGGCCGTGCGGAAAGGCTCGTTGTCCATGGTGGCGGCCAGAGTGTCTGTTGACGGCTTCTGCTCGGAGAAGGAGACGCGGTATTTGATGTTGAATTTCTTCTCGTATGCGGGCAGGACGGCTTTCACCAGAGCCTCGAAGAGCTGACGGTGTTCGGCTGAAACGGTGAAGTGAACGTCGGCCTGTCCGTCGGAAGCGGCATAGAGGGCGGCCTCCACGAGATGCTCCTCGAGCGGAGTGCGCGGTCCCTCGGGATATGTGTGGAACAGCAGCAGTCCCTTGGGCAGCTGTCCGTAGTTCAGTCCTTCTGGATTCAGCATTGCTGCTGCCACCTGTTTGTAACTGCCATCTTCAATCAGTTCATCCACACCTTTGGCATACAGACGCTTGCTGGCTTCGTCCAAGGCGGGGAAGAACGCGAATTTGTGTATGTTTCCAAAATAAGCACGCTCGAAATCTGTCTGTGGCACATCGTGGTCTCCGTCGCGGAACTCGAACATGTTCTTGAACATACGGCTGGCAGCACCGCTGGCCGGAACGAATTTCGTGATGTGGTGGCCGGCAGCCTTGTATGCATCCCATGCTTCAACAAATCCCTGACACTCGATATCGGAGGGAGTCAGAATACCGTTTCCTACGGCTGCAGCCCCACGCAAACGCAGATAGGGGAAGCCTTCCCGGAACTGTTCAAGCTGGCGTTCAGCCTGCTGTTCGCTGATGCCCTTGCGAGCCAATTGTTTTCTGTCTTCTGAGGTGAAAGTGCGGTTCATAGTGATAAATTGTTAGTGATTGATGCTTTTTCGAGGCCAAAAGTACTAAAAAACTAAAAACTCCAATCATATTTCGGAAAAAATATCTACCTTCGCATTAAAATCTTAACAATTCAGATATGGAACAGCATGTTTTCTTGACCGAAGAGGAACGTTTGCAGCTTCCGGAACTCACCAGGCAACTCAGTGAGTACACCAAGAACGAGCTGCGCCCGAACGACTATCATAAGGTGAAGGAGATTCTCGTCCGTGCGGCTTCTTCCGGAGTCCTTCAGCGCAACGCCTTCGACATGAATCCCATCATCCTGGACATGCAGACGGCGATGGTGGTGGCCACAGAAATTGGCCTGACCCGCGGAGCCATACTCGGCGTGTTGCTTTTTGCCAGCGTTGCCGAGGGCGTGATTACCGAGGCAGACGTGCGCAAGGAGTTCGGCGACGACGTAGCTCTCATAGTTCACGGTCTGAACCGCATCCGCCAGCTCTACGACAAGAATCCGAGCGTTCAGAGCGAGAATTTTCGGGGACTGCTGCTCTCGTTCGCATCTGACATGCGCGTAATACTAATAATGATAGCGAACCGCGTGTGTCTGATGCGTCAGATCAAAGACAGCGAGAACGAGGAGGCACGCCAGAAAGTGTCTATGGAGGCCGCCTATCTCTATGCCCCGCTGGCTCACAAGCTCGGTCTCTACCGTCTGAAAAGCGAGTTGGAAGACTTGTCGCTTAAATATCTGGAGCACGATGCTTACTATCATATCAAAGACGAACTGAGTGCAACCAAACGCAGTCGAGATGCTTACATAGAGCGCTTCATTGGGCCAGTGAAAGAGAAGCTGGAGGCGGCCGGACTGAAATTCCACATGAAGGGACGCACGAAGAGTATCCACAGCATCTGGCAGAAGATGAAGAAGCAGCACACGGACGTCAGCGGCATCTACGACCTCTTCGCCATACGCATCATACTCGACTCACCGCGGGATAAGGAGAAGCTGCATTGCTGGCAGGCGTTCAGCATCGTCACCGACATGTACCAGAGCAATCCGAAACGTATGCGTGACTGGCTGAGCGTGCCGAAGAGCAACGGTTACGAGAGCCTGCACATAACGGTGCTCGGTCCGGAGCAGAAATGGGTTGAGGTGCAGATTCGTACCGAGCGGATGGATGAGATTGCGGAGCGCGGTCTGGCCGCCCACTGGCGATATAAGGGTGTCAAGGGCGGAGAGGCTGGTGTTGAGGAGTGGCTGAAGAGCATTCGTGAGGCACTGGAGGCAGGCGATGATATGCAGCTTATGGACCAGTTCCGTATGGATTTGTATGAGGACGAGGTGTTCGTGTTCACTCCACGTGGCGATTTGTTCAAACTGCCGAAAGGAGCTACGGTGCTTGACTTCGCATACGCTATACACACGAACGTAGGAAACCACTGCACAGGCGGACGCGTAGGCGGCAAGATGGTCACTCTGCGCCACGAGTTGCAGAGCGGCGAGCAGGTGGAGATAATGACTCACCAGAACCAGCAGCCGAAACAGGATTGGCTCACTTATGCCAAGACGTCACGTGCTCGCAGCAAGATACGCCAGAGCCTCAAGGAGCAGGCTACCCGTCAGGCGGCTTTCGCACGTGAAGAACTGGAGCGGAAGATGAAAAACCGCAAGCTGGAGTACGACGAAGCCACTCTAATGCACACTATGAACCGTCTTGGCTATAAGATAGTTACGGACTTTTATGTTGCGTTGGCCGACGGCACTTTAGATGCTGCACGTGTGTTGGATACATACGCCACTCAGCAGCGTTTCGACCGAGGTGAGTTGCAGCCGCAGCAGACGCAGAGTGCCGGCTCGTATGTGATGCCGAATGACACAGAACGTATGGCTCAGAAGGGTGACGTGCTGGTCATTGATCAGAATCTCAAAGGATTGGACTTCACTCTTGCCCGCTGCTGCCAGCCTGTATATGGCGATGAGGTATTTGGCTTTGTAACCGCAGGTGGAGGAATTAAGGTGCATCGCTGCGACTGCCCCAATGCGCCTGCTCTTCGCGAACGTTTCGGCTACCGCATCCTGCAAGCCCGCTGGGCTGGAAAAGGTGGTTCACAGTATGCTATTACCCTGCGTGTGGTTGGTCAGGATGATCTCGGAATAGTGAATAACATCACCAGCATCATCTCCAAGGATGAGAAAATTCTGTTGCGTTCCATTTCAATAGACAGTCACGATGGCCTCTTCAGCGGCACACTCACCGTGATGCTCGACGACACAAGCCGCCTCCGCCAACTCATAACCAAACTCCAAGGGGTGAGAGGGGTGAAGGAAGTCAGTAGAGTTTGAAGCCTGATGTCTGAGGGAAGGTATAAGGTATAAGAAAGATAAAAGAAGATATGCCGCTTTCAGCAGTGAAGAAAGGAATATATGCCGCTTCAGCGGCGAAGATAGAGGACGATACCACCGCATGTGGCAATGCCAAGCGGCAATCGGAGCCCATCGAAAGTTTAATACCTAAAAATATTTGTTTATGATGAAATTTACTCAGTTAAAGAAGAGCCGGATGCTCTCGTTCCATCGTTTCAGCCGAAAGGAATTTGCCATCTTTGCCTCCATGCATCAAGAAGTGCGTATTGCTGTGTTAAGCATTGCCACGTTGGGCAGCGTATGCATCCAGAAAGTGGAAGCACACAGCATCAAAATGCCTGCGAATGAAGCAGAAGAGGCTGCAGGTGAGACAATTGATGAGCATGAGATGAACGAGGTGACGGTGGCTGGCTCGATGACTCCGCTGACGCTGTTGCAGTCGGCAAGGATGGTGAGCGTTATTACCCGATCGGATATTGAGCGTGCGGCGGCACAATCCGTCAACGACCTTCTGAAATTAGCCACAGGCGTAGATGTCCGTCAGCGAGGTGGCTTTGGTATCCAGACGGACATCTCCATAAACGGAGGCACCTTTGACCAGATTACTATTCTGCTCAACGGCGTGAATATCAGCAATCCACAAACGGGTCACTTGGCGGCAGACTTCCCTGTCAACACTTCTGACATAGAGCGTATCGAGGTGCTTGAGGGAGCGGCGAGCCGTGTGTATGGAGCGAGCGCGTTCGGCGGAGCAATAAACATTGTGACAAGGAAAACGCTTCCCGAAAACTCCGTTCCACATAAATCCACTCTCGATGATTTTGCTTCGCAGGACTCCGTTTCAGGGAATCCAGTTCCGGCAGATTCGGTTTCCAAGAAGGTTGGCAGAATACAAACCCTTAAACCTTGGGCTTTTGAGGCAGGGCTTCACGGTGGCTCATACGGCACAGCGGGCGGCGATGCACGTCTGTTTTTCTCTCCACGGTTGAAATCCTCTAAGTTCTTCTCAACAGTTTCCGGCTCTTATCTCCGTTCGGACGGTGCTACGCTCAATTCCGACTTCTATCGCAGCAACGTCTTTCATCAGGGAGGGTGGGAGAGTGCCGCAGTAGAGCTCCATTGGCAAGCGGGCTGGAGTCATAAACGCTATGGCGCAAATACCTTCTATTCAGCTGCTTACCCCAATCAATGGGAAGGTAACGACCGTCTGATTATCAGCGCAGGAGCTTCAACCAAAGGGCGTGTGCGTTTCACCCCGGAAGTCTATTGGCAGCGTTGCTATGACCATTTTCAGCTGATTCGCGACACGCAAACGGGGGAGAATTTCCATCGCACGGATGTCTATGGCGCGCGGCTCGGGATGGATTTCAAATGGATTGCCGGACGCACGGCTCTCGCTGCAGATGTGCGGGCTGAGGGGATATACAGCACGAATCTCGGGCGCCCCATTGACAGTCTGGCTCATCACCCTGAAATTCCGCGACAGAACGGAGCGGTTTATACAAACAGGGACAGCCGTACGAACATGTCTCTGAGTTTGGAGCACAACGTGCTGTTGGGAGCGTTTTCGGCAAGTGTCGGTCTGTTGGCAAACTATAATACTTATCTTTCCGACGGGCTGCATCTTTATCCGGGAGTAGATGTGAGTTTTCGTCCGATAACGAGTTGGAAACTATTTGCTTCGTATAACAAGGGCTTCCGTCTGCCCACCTTCACCGACCTTTACTACAAGAGCCCGACAAACGAAGGGAACCGCAATTTGAAGGCTGAGGAGTCGCACAGCTTCCAGTTGGGCGCATCGGCGATATATAATCTATCCCCGTTTATGCTTCGGTTCTCTCTGAAAGGGTTTTACAATCGCGGTCGTCGGATGATAGACTGGGTGATGTATGACGCCTCGGATGTATATCACAGCGCAAACTTCAACTTGGACAATATGGGCTTGTCGGCAGACGTGCGTTTTGATTTCAATGAAGAGAAAACTTTGGGCAAGGTGCTGAGAACCATCTCTTTGGGATATTCCTACATGCATCAGAAGCGTCACGACGAAGTGGCGGTGTATAAGTCTGTTTATGCTATGGAATATCTGCGGCATCAGTTGAATATCTCTCTTGAGCATCGCATCTGGAGTCGTCTCTCTGCCAACTGGCAGCTGCGTTGGCGTGATCGCGAGGGAGCCTATATCAAATACGAGGATGCCGTCTCCACGGGAACGCTCGTGAGCTATTCACCGTATGCCACGCTCGACCTGAAGCTGCAATGGACAGACAGCCGCTATAAGCTGTGGGTGGAAGGGACCAATCTGACGAACCACACCTACTACGATCTGGGTAATATTCCGCAGCCTGGCATCGTGGTCTTAGCTGGATTTTGTGTGAAATTCTGACTTTTAACCTCCTTTAAGATTTCTTTTTGGTCTTTTCCGTCATTTTTTTGCTTTATTTTTCTCAATTCTCTTCTTTTCTTACGTTATTATGCGTACCTTTGCACCGCAAAATGAAGGATTTGAAAAAAATAACCTTGTTACTTGTAGCCTTTGCGTTGTGCTTTGGCAACAATGTGTGTGCTCAGGAGTCAAAGACTGCAGGCAAGTTCACCATTGTGCTCGATGCCGGTCACGGCGGTAAAGATCCCGGCTGTATCGGCAAGAAAGGCGGAAAGGAAAAGAATATCAATCTCGCTGTGACGAAGGCTGTAGGAAAGCTTCTGGAGCAGAATCAGAAGGACATGAAGGTGGTCTATACCCGTCAGACCGATGTCTTTGTGGAACTCAACGAGCGAGCTGCTATAGCCAACCGCGTGAAGGCAGACCTCTTCGTGAGCATCCACACCAACGCTCTTCCGGGCGGAAAGGTGAATTATGGCGCCGAGACTTACACGCTTGGTATGCACCGCGCCGCCGAGAATCTGGCTGTGGCCACACGCGAGAACTCTGTAATCACTCTGGAGAAGGACTACGAGAGCCACTACGAGGGCTTCGACCCGAACAGCGCTGAGAGCTACATCATATTTGAGTTCATGCAGGACAAGAACATGGAGAAGAGCGTGCATCTGGCGCGTCTCGTGCAGAAACAGTTCCGAGCAGCCGGCCGTCCGGACAAAGGCGTTCATCAGGCAGGATTCCTCGTGCTTCGCGCCACCTCGATGCCTTCGTGTCTCGTGGAGTTGGGTTATATCACGGGTGAAGAGACTTATCTCTGTTCCGATTCCGGAGTCAACCAGATGAGTCAGAGCATATATCAGGCAATCGTTAATTACAAGAAACAGCAAAAATAAGAAATAGAATGAAAATCTCACGTGAAACTAAAATCGGCCTTGCGGCAGTCGTGGCACTTGTACTCTTGTTTTTCACAATCAAGTTCCTGCAGGGCGTTAATATCTTCACAACCAACGATACCTACTACATAAACTTTGCCAACGCAAAAGGGCTGGCCAAGAGCAGTCCGGTGTATGCCGACGGCTATAATGTGGGAATCGTGACGGATGTCGCTTATGATTACGACAACCCCGGCAAGGGCATTATTGTTGCTATTTCCGTGGAGCACGGAATGCGTATCCCTCATGGCACTGTGGCCACGTTGGACGAGGCCATGCTGGGCGGTTGCACTCTGAACCTGATGATGGGCAACAACCCCAAAGCCCGCTATGCAAAGGGTGACACCATTCCAAGCAGCGACAACAACGGACTGATGGCACGTGCCGGAAAGATGATTCCGAAGGTGGAGGAGACGCTGGCCAAGCTGGACACTCTGCTCGAAACCCTCAATGCCGTTGTCTCCGATCCGAATATCCGCGCTCTGATGGCGAATGCAAACAAGGTGAGCGAGAATCTGAACAAGAGCTCCGAGCAGCTCAACACCATCCTGCAGAAGGAGGTGCCGCAGATGACATCCACCTTCACGGCAGCAGGTCAGAACTTGGTTGCTCTTACCGACAAGCTCAATCAGCTGGATCTCAACGGCACGCTCACCCGCGTGGATGCTACCATAGACAACGTGCAGCAGGCAACAGATAAATTCAACCGCAAGGACAACAGCCTCGGTCTGCTCCTGAACGACACAGCTGTCTATTTCAATCTGAACCGCACTACTGTTGCTGCCGCTTCTCTCCTTGAAGACCTTAAGGAGAATCCCAAGCGTTACGTCCAGTTCTCTGTGTTCGGCAAGAAAAAGTGAGAAATTCCCGACCTATGTCTAAGATCTTATCCAGCCTCGCGGCTCTTTTCCTGCTTCCCCTGATTGCGGAGGCTCAGACGGGTGCGCCCTATATTCACGACCCTTCCACACTGGCAGAGTGTGACGGCAAGTATTACACCTTCGGCACTGGCGGTGGAGGCCTTATCAGCGACGACGGATGGTCTTGGCACAGCGGAGCCGAACGTCCGGGCGGCGGTGCAGCTCCCGACGTGCTCAAGATTGGCGACCGCTACCTCATTATTTACGGAGCCACAGGTGGCGGTCTCGGCGGAGGACATAACGGACGCATCCTCACGATGTGGAACAAGACGCTTGACCCGAAATCGCCCGATTTCCGCTTCACCACAGCCGTTGAGGTTTGTGCCAGCGACGGCATGGAAGATCAGGACGCTATAGACCCGGGTATGCTGCTTGACCCAACCACAGGTCGCCTGTGGGTGAGCTACGGCACTTATTTCGGAACCATCCGACTCATTGAACTTGACCCGCAGACGGGCTACCGCAAGGCGTGCAATAAGGAGAAGGACATTGCCATCGACTGCGAAGCCACCGACCTCATTTACCGCGACGGCTGGTATTATCTGCTGGGAACTCACGGCACATGCTGCGACGGAGTCAATTCCACATACAATATCGTTGTGGGCCGTTCGCGCTCGGTCGAGGGGCCATACGTGGATAATGTCGGACGTGATATGCTGCACGGCGGCGGTCGCATGGTAATAGCTGCCGGAGAGCGTGTCTGCGGCCCGGGCCATTTCGGTCGCACGGTGTTGGACGATGGGGTCGAGGTTATGTCGTGCCATTTCGAGGCTGATTTTGACCGCAGCGGCCGTTCTGTACTCGGCATTCGTCCGCTGTTGTGGAAGAACGGTTGGCCCGTTGCCGGTGAAGCTTTCCGTGGCGGCACCTTCGAGATAGAATCTGAACGCAGAGGCTATTCGTTGGAACTGACAGTTGATTTCGTACGTATGCAGCAGGAGCGTGAGCGTTTCTGGCAGATGGACCTCTCGAAACCGCTGAAGCAGATTCCGAACCAAAAGCTTGAGGAAGTCGTGGCTTCGTGGCCTAAAGGTGAAATACCCTTGCGTTGCAGCGACTATATGGCTCGCCCGCATCAGCGTTGGACCATTACGCCTGTGGAAGAGGCTGGCGGCTATCTCAGCACTCCCTATTTCAAGATTACCATAGCCGGCACAGACCGTGCGCTGGCCGTTACAGCCGCCAAGGAACTGACCACTCTGCCCGCGTTTACCGGCGGTGACGAGCAGCTTTGGCGTATAGAGCAGCTGACCGACGGCACCTTCCGCCTGATGCCCAAGCGCATACCAGGCACAGAGGGCATCAACACCCGCCTTTGTCTCTATTCTGCTGCCGACAGCACACCCACTTTGGCTGAATACGACTTCCAAAGCGACAACTCGAAGTGGAAAATGAGGGAGATTAGAGATTAAAGTATCGTCCCTTTAACTTCCTTTTACCTTCCCTTTACCTTCCAAAGAGAAAAAATCTAAATGATTAAACCCTTGTGGAATTATTGTGTCTAATCGGTATTACAATAATAAATCATTATGAATAAGAAGTTTGCAAAATTGGCTGGGATGCTCTGTCTCATGGGGGTTGCCTTTATGAGTTTTTGCCCTGCAGATGAGGTGATTACAAAGGAGAAGGGCGTTACAATCATCAACACCACCACTTTGGCAGAAGATGTCGAAGGCTATGCTGGTCCTACACCCCTGAAGATTTATATCAAAAAGGATAAAATCGAGAAGATTGAGGCTCTGGAGAACATCGAGACGCCGAAATACTTCGCTATTATCAAGCGCGACCTGCTCGGAAAATGGAACGGACTCACCGTGAAGAAAGCCGCCACACAACAGGTGGATGTCATCACCGGAGCCACCTACAGCTCTGAGGCCGTGATTGAGAACGTACGCCGAGGATTGGAGTTTTACAATAAAAAGGGTAAAAAATGAACGACAAGCATCATGACATCAATCGCCGAGAGTTCCTGCGCCGCCTGGGACTCGGCACAGCGTCTGCCTTCTCTCTGATGGCTATGGGCCCGCTGGAAGGGTTTGCAAAGCCTTTATGGGGTAGGGCATCCGTGTCCCCTTCGGGAGACGAAAAAGGGGCCAACTCTATGACCTATCGCCGTCAGAACGGTTCGGGCGAGAATATCTCGTTGCTCGGTTTTGGCATGATGCGTCTGCCGCGTGAGCAGGAAGAGGTGGACCGCCTCGTTGATTACGCCATAGCCCACGGAGTGAACTATTTCGATACGGCTCCGATGTATGGCGGCGGACGTAACGAGGGAGTCACCGGACGCACGCTCAGCCGCTATCCGCGCGATAAATACTATGTGGCCACGAAGATGTCTAACCAGAATCCGCAGACGTGGCCGTTTGAGCGCTCCAAGGAGATGTATGAGAATTCCTTCCGTCAGCTGCGGGTGGATTACATCGACTATTACCTCCTGCACAGCATCGGAGGGGGCGGAATGGATGCCCTTCGCGGCCGTTTCTTGGACAACGGTCTGCTGGACTTCCTCGTGAAGGAGCGTGAGGCAAAGCGCATACGCCATCTCGGATTCAGCTATCACGGCGACGTGCAGGTGTTCGACTACCTGCTGGATCACCACGACAAATACCACTGGGATTTCGTGCAGATTCAGATGAACTACGTCGATTGGCGCCACGCCGGACGCGGTCGTCGTCGTGCTGATGCCGATGCAGAATATCTCTACGGACGTTTGGAGAAGTTAGGCATTCAGGCCGTTATCATGGAACCAATTCGTGGCGGCGGATTGGCTAATGTGGCTGATGAAATCAAAGAGCAGCTGCGTGCCGTCCGTCCCGACGACAGTCCGGCTACATGGGGCTTCCGCTGGGTCGGCTCTTTCCCCAATATCCTGACCACATTGAGCGGCATGAACCGCATGGAACATCTCGAAGAGAACGTGCGCACATTCTCGCCCTTGCAGCCCTGCACCGAGGCCGAAAATGAGCTTCTTGCACGCATAGCCGACCAGATGGCAGGCTTCCCAACCATAGGCTGCACCACCTGTGAATACTGTATGCCTTGCCCCTACGGAGTGGATATTCCAGGCAACTTCGCCTTCTACAACAAGGCCGTTACCGACAAGATGCTGCCTCTGCCAGAGCCTACAGCCAAGGATTATGCTGAGAAACAGGACGCTTTCATCAAAGCCTACCGTGCTGCAATACCGGCTGAGAAGCGCGCCACCACCTGCGTTGATTGCGGTCAGTGTATCAGCAAATGCCCGCAGCAAATCCGCATTCCCAACCAGATGAGCCGCATCGTCGAACTGGCAAGAAAGAGGAGAAAATAACAGATAACAATAATAACAATTAACAATAAGCACCAACACACTATCGGTGCCCAAAATAAGTGGCACTTGAATGTTAAATAATATATAATAATATCAATATAATATAAATATATTAATTATAATAATTATACTAATTTTCTATTGAAGACTAGTTTTGCAGAAGTGGAACTACCTTATTGTTAATTGTTATTTTGTTATCTGTTATCGGTCTAATGCCAATTACACCACGGTCTAATGCTTATTACACCATGGTCTGTTTATTATGTTAATTAGCTTGGATAATCAGCGTGTCGGCGTTGTAGCCTTTGGAGCGCAGGCTACGGCTGTCGAGCCAGCGCAAGGCCTTCTGAACGGCATCAGCTGAGGGGCGTTCAGGCATACGTTCGGGAACACGCAGTAGTTTGGTCGTAACAATGTTGGAGAGCGTGTCGGCCAAAGAGTCGGGGATGGAATAATGCTCACGTAGCAACTGCGTAACTTCAGAGACGTTGCTTCTGCCGGCTATCCCACGGGCTGCAAGCATGTAGGATTTCCAGAGCAGAGCCAGCTGCCCGCTGCGGGTGGTATCTGTTACGACCCAGGCTCCGAGACGGGGCGAGAGCTTGGAGGTGGAGAAATTGCGGCGATGACGCAGCAGACTTGTCATCGTGGCCTGCGGTTCGGGCAGGAAGGCAGCATCCATCGTTCCGGCAAGAATCATATCGCGTCGGATTCTGAGGCTGTTTATCTGCGGACGGAAGAAGTCTGTACGAGCCAATGAAGCGGTATCTGCCAGACGGTCGCACCAGTAGTCGGTTATGCTGTGACGGGCCATAGCAACCATGCGTTCCTTCAGCTGACTGAGATTGCGGACACGGCCGCGGCGAGCCGTGATGAGAGTCAGTCCGGCTTCTGCCTCACCTGCCACATACACCTGTGTCCCCGACTCCTGAAGCAGCATGGCCCGAATCAGGTCGCTGTAGGCCACATCCGCATGTCCGCGAGCGATGGCGGTGTCTATATCCATCTGCGCCTGATAGGTGGTCAGTTCCACATCTACCCCGAGACTGTCGAAGATATGAGCCTGCTCCGCCACATAAAACGGCAGACAGCCCACCGTGGGCATCACAGCCACACGCAGCGCGTCGCGCTCAGTGTCGCCTCCCGACTGCTGTCTGGCATCTCGCTGGCAGGAAACAAAGAGGAGAAACAGGAAAAACAATCCCAGCTGGCGCATTGTGGACATTATAGACATAGGATTACAAAAACAGGAAATAGCAAGTTCCGGAAATAACAAATAACAATAATAACAATTAACAATAAGGTGTTTCCACATCTGCAAATGGTGTTACACCAAAATTATACCCCGCAGGTTCCCCCCTCCCTCACGGGAGGGGTAGGGGGTGGGTCTGCAGGGTGATTTATTTAAATCAGCTTTGATATTAGCCCTTGATGGCAGCTACGCCGGGAAGAACCTTACCCTCGATGGCTTCGAGCAGAGCGCCGCCACCTGTGGAGATGTAGCTGACCTTGTCCTCAAGACCGAACTTGTGCACGCAAGCAACGCTGTCGCCGCCGCCGATGAGAGAGAATGCACCCTCGGCAGTTGCCTTAGCCACAGCCTCACCAACAGCACGGCTGCCTGCGCAGAAGTCGTCGCACTCGAAGCAGCCGGCAGGACCGTTCCAGAGGATAGTCTTGGCGCCTTCGATAGCCTTAGCGAACTTGGCGGCGCTCTTGGGGCCTACGTCGAGGCCGTCCCAGCCCTCTTCAATAGCTGCGGAGGGGAAAGTCTTGATCTGAGCGCCGGGCTTCACGCAGAAGTTGGCGAAGTCATAGCCTGTGCAGCATACGCTGTCCTCAGCCAGAACCAGCTCTACGCCGTTCTTCTTGGCCATTTCCTCAACGCCGAGAGCCACATCCAGCTTGTCCAACTCAACGATTGAGTTACCGATTTCTCCGCCATGAGCCTTCATGAAGGTGTAGGTCATGCCGCCGCAGAGGATGAGCTTATCAACCTTGCCCAGCAGGTTCTCGATGATGCCGATCTTGGTGCTCACCTTCGAGCCGCCCATGATGGCAACGAACGGGCGCTTGATGTCAGTCAGCACGTTGTCAACAGCCTGCACTTCCTTCTCCATGAGGAGACCGAGCATCTTGTTCTCAGCATCGAAGTAGTCTGCGATGACAGCGGTGGAAGCGTGACGGCGGTGAGCGGTGCCGAAGGCATCCATCACGTAGCAGTCAGCGTAGCTGGCGAGAGTCTTGGCGAATTCCTTCTGGCTCTCCTTCATGGCCTTCTTGGCAGCGTCGTAAGCGGGATCTTCCTTATCGATGCCAACGGGCTTGCCCTCCTCTTCGGGATAGTAGCGGAGGTTCTCAAGCAGCAGCACTTCGCCTGCCTTCAGAGCAGCAGCCTGCTCAGCAGCCTTAGCGCAGTCGGGGGCGAACTGAACATCAACACCGAGAGCAGCGCTCACGGCGGGAACAATCTGCTTCAGAGAGAGTTTGGGATTCACCTTGCCCTTGGGCTTGCCCATGTGTGACATGATGATGAGTGCGCCGCCGTCCTCGAGAATCTTCTTCAGGGTGGGCAGAGCACCGCGGATGCGGGTGTCGTCGGTGATGTTACCGTTTCCGTCGAGGGGCACGTTGAAGTCAACGCGTACGATGGCCTTCTTGCCAGCGAATTTGTAATCGTGGATAGTCATAACGTGATTTGATGATTTAAAGATTTAAAGAATTATTTATTTTACGATTTTACGATTTTACGATTTTACGATTTCGATTGCTCTGTTTTGCGGCACAAAATTAGTTATTTGCTGAGAGGTGTGCAAGCGTTTAAGACTTTTTATTATTCTTAGCGGCTTTTGAAGGATTCTTAGCAGCTTTTGAAGGCATGTTGTAGAACTTGCAGCACTCCCGAAGCCCACATTCCATGCAATGCGGTTTGATGGCTGTGCAGACATAGCGTCCGTGAAGGATGAGCCAGTGGTGAGCGCGGGAAAGCAGCTCCTCGGGGATATGTCGCACAAGCGTCTGCTCTACGGCCAGCGGCGTGCGCGCTTTGTCTGTAACCAGTCCGAGACGGTGGCTGACGCGGAAGACGTGGGTATCCACCGGCATCGTGGCTTCGTTGAAGGCTACGCCAAGTACAACATTCGCCGTCTTGCGGCCCACCCCCGGCAACCGTACCAGCTCCTCCATAGTCTGCGGCACCTGGCTTCCGAAATCCCTGACAAGCATACGCGCCATCTCGACGAGATGACGCGCTTTGCTGTTAGGATATGACACGCTGCTTACGTATTCATAGACCGCTTCCGGAGTGGCTTCGGCCATAACCTCTGCAGAGGGAAACGCCTCGAATAGGGCAGGGGTGACGATGTTGACACGCTTGTCTGTGCATTGGGCACTAAGCATCACGGCAACCAGCAACTGGAATGGATTCTCGAAGTGCAGTTCCGTGCTTGCTTCCGGCATCGCTGCCTGGAAATAGCGAATCACAGCGTCATAGCGTTCTTCCATTGACCATTGAACATTGACCATTGAACATTGACCATTGACCATTGACCATTGACCATTGACCATTGACCATTAGGGCTGCGCCTTGGATATCGGCCATTTACATTTTTACAATGTACATTGAGCGCTTTAGCGCACCAGAATCTTCTTTCCGTTGACAATGTACATACCGCGACTGAGAGCCTTGGGCTTGTCGGAGATGCGGCGGCCGCTCATGTCAAACACACCCTTGAACGAGGGCAGTTCTACGGAGTTCCAGTCGGCAGTAACACCGTGGATGGCATCTTCCTCGCTGGTAACCTTGAACATCACCATTGCGTTGGACTGAGGCTCGAAGACTCCGTTGAAGTCATTATCCTTGTAATACTGGCAGTAGATGATGTACTGCTTGTCCGGGTCTGCCTCGGGATAATCCACAGACAGCTCCACTTCGTTCACGCCCTGCTTCAGGTTGACCAATTTGAAGAAGTCTCTCTGCTGTCCGAGATAATATTGCTGCCCGTTGATAGTCTCCATCACGGGAACAGGCTGGATTCCTTCAAGCGAATAGACGACGGGGTTAATCCAGACGTTGTCAACGTCCTCGGTGGAATAGATGCTTGCTTTCACCGTAATCGTGTTGCTGTAGCAGATGCTGTTGTGACCAACCGTGAGCGGTTCGGTAAGATATATGGGAGGCGTATTGCCCTCTACTGTGAGCTGCACTTTCTTTGCGTTAGGAGTCTGCATCACGGGTATCCATTTATTCGTACCCATGGGACGGAACACCGGACGAAGGTCGAACGTGCCAGTCTGCATGATGTCCGTGTAGCTGAATGCCACGTAGGGGAAGCCGCTGTTGGCAGGAAGCGGCTGAACGCCAACCGGAGATGCCAGTACGAATGTGTGGCCATTATCAGTATTTGTGAATTCTATACCGAACTCAGTGTACATGTCAATGGGAGAGATGTTCTTGAAACCAACGTCATTTGCGGTGCCGGATCCGCCGTAGAGATACCAGTACTTGCCTACTGTCTCGCGGTTGATTTTGGTTACGGGTACGAGATAGCCCTCTGCATCAGTCTCACAAACCTGGAAATCATTTGTGATGCCCATGGAATAGGTCCAGTCGCTGCCGGCGAAAGGACGGATTCCGATTACAGCGAAGTGGTTCTTGTTGTAACCTTCGATACCTGGGGTGTCTTCACCGCCAGTATCGTATGTCGGAGTGAGGTTATTCAGGGAATAATAGCCATCGGAAAAGCCTCCCCAGCCCCAGTTGCAGTGGAACTTGCCCTGCGCATAGCCGTCAATCACGAACGAGTGGCTACCGGTCGAACTGCTGCCGGCATAGATTACGGGGCGGCCTTCGGCCAGCTCGGTGTAAATGAGGTCTTCCCAAGCTTCGTCGGTGTAGTAATCGCGATATGCAAAGCGAGCGCTACGATCGTAGGCGAAATGTTCCACCAGCGAAGCAGGCACCTTTGACAGATATGCAGATGAAGGACGCGGACGATACTGCATCTCAAACGCAATACCGAGGTCGGCCATCAAGCGGGCAATGGCAACCACGTTGTACATGGTGACACCGGCTTCCTGACGCTGGGCCGGAGTCATGGCGGCGGTGTCGATGTCGTTAACCATCAGACTCCAGTCGTAATCGTGCTCGTAATCGCAAGTTAATTCCTTTGTTGTTACGCCATTGTTCCAATCGTATGAAGAGGAACCTGTGCCACGTTTCGGCCACTCGTAGTATTTCATAACTTGGGCGGCAGCCACGGATACACAACCCGTTACACACTGCTCACCGGTAAAGAAGGCCGGTGTGTAGAAATAGTATGGGTCGTTCTGTGCCCAGACGGTAGTCAGCATGGGCTCTATGTCATGCTTTTGTGGTGTGGGAGGTCCATCCTGAGCCATTGTAGATATGCTTCCGGTGAGGAATAAAGCCAGCAAAAGAGTAATTTTTCTCATGTTTTTGAGTGTTTGTTATGGTACATTAATGTATATATCGGGGGCAAAGGTATGCTTTATTATGATAAATGCAAAGAATTTTCGCAAAAGTTTTGATTTTAGCTCGAATTTAGTTTCCTTTGCAGGCAAAATGTATCTGTTATGAAACGAACTCTGCTCATTCTTCTCTCGATATTTGTGTTTTTTCCCCTCTCCGTCGATGCCCAGCAGCGGCTTGACGAGCGACTGATGCTTTCCGACATCCACATCCGGCCGGAGGAGAAGGGTGAGATAGCTCTGACGATAGACAATCTCAGCTTCTTCAAGGACAACGAGTTCTCCAGCAACCACGCTTTCGGATACACTCTTCCAGGCTTCTGGATTCAGCCGCGAGTGAGCTATCAGCCGCTAAAGAACCTGCTCCTCGAAGCCGGATTACACGCTCTCGTTTATGCCGGAGCAAACAAGTATCCGTGCTATGCCTATCACGACATTGGGACGTGGAAAGGCAACCAGTATCAGCGTGGTGCACACTTGCTTCCGTTCTTCCGGGTACAGGCTCAAATGGGTCGTTGTACGCTTGTTTTAGGCGATTTATACGGAGCTGGAAACCATGGACTTACTGAGCCGCTCTTCAACCCGGAGTTGAACTTGACACAAGATCCTGAGATGGGTGTTCAACTGCTGTTGGAGCGCCCCCGTTACCGCCTCGAAGCGTGGTGCAACTGGCAGAGCTATATCTTCGAGGAAGACTCCCATCAGGAGGCTTTTACCGTAGGTGTGACGCAGCGGATTCTCTTCAACTCTCAAGAATCGAAAGTCCATGCTTATATGCCGATTGATGTTCTCGCCCAACATCGAGGAGGCGAGCAGGACACTACGTCTCTCGGGGTGCAGACGCTGGTCAACGGAGCCGTTGGCGTTGGTCTCACTTGGAACGCTGGCCGCCGCATTTTCAAGAATATGAATGTAGAGTTGCTGGCTCTTGGTGCCTGGCAGCAAAACGGCCATCTGTGGCCTTTCAACACCGGCTTTGCAACCTATGCCTCGCTCTCATTCGGTTTGGGAGGCGGCGTGCGTGTCTTCGGCAGCGTGCTCTACGGCAAGGATTTCGTGTCGCTCTACGGCGTTCCGTTTTACAATACGCTATCGCAGAAGCCGGGCGACGGACGTTTCAAGAACACTCTTGCCCCGCACGTCGGGGTGGAGTGGAGCCGCACCTTTGCCAAAGACTATCAGCTCGGCGTGAAGGTGGATGCCTATCCCGTTCGCAGCGGGCAGTTCACCTACAACGAACTCGACGCCTCCACAAACGCAATGCGGCAGGTCGTTTTGCCTGCCACATTCAATAACAATTTCTCCTTTGGAGTGTATTTCCGCTGTACGCCGCGTTTTATTCTCCGCAAACGAAATTCACTTCGGTCTCAAGACTGATGCCGAAGCGCTTCTTCACATCATCCTGAATGGCTTTGCTCAGAGCGGCTATGTCTGCGCCTGTGGCTGAGCCGTTGTTCACAAGGACGAGCGGCTGGTTCTCATAGACTCCGGCGTTGCCGAGTGAGCGGCCTTTCCATCCGCATTGTTCTATGAGCCACGCAGCGGGAATCTTCACGCCGTTTGCGGCATCGTAATGCGGAGCTTCGGGATACTCCTGGAGCAGCTTCTGCCACTCTGCAGCACTAACCACGGGATTCTTGAAGAAACTGCCTGCATTGCCGGTGACGGCGGGGTCGGGCAGCTTCTGCTGACGCAGACGGATGATGGTCTGACGCAGTACCTGCGGGCTCAGATCCCACTCCTGAACGCCCTGCTCCTCGAGAGCTTTGCGTATGCCTCCGTACTCGATGTTCGGGCGGAAGCTGTGGCTCAGCTGGAAGTGGACATGTGTTACGGCATAGCGTCCGGCAACCACGTTCTTGAAGATGCTGTCGCGATAGCCGTATTCGCACTCTGCACGGCAGAAATGGCGGATGTCGCCTGTCTCCAGATCCACGCAATCGACATAGAGAATGAAATCCTTGGCCTCGCTGCCGTAGGCTCCGATGTTCTGAATGGCGCTGGCTCCCACCTCTCCCGGGATGGCGGAGAGGTTCTCAAGCCCAAACCAGCTGCTGTCTATGGCATACTGCACCCAGTCGTCCCAGCTGACGCCGGCTCCGACGCGAACATACACGTTGTCACCCTCGTCGGCTGTCACGTTGATGCCTTGAATACACGAGTGCAGTACGGTGCCGTGGAAGTCGTTCATGAACAACAGGTTCGACCCGCCTCCGATGTGCATCAGCGGTGACTTGTCGCCGTCAGCCACGCGACAGCGGATGAAGTCTTGCAACTCCTCGATGGAATAATATTCCACCAGGCGGTCGGCATATATATCGATGCCGAAGGTGTTGCGATTCTTTAGTGATATATTTTGTTTGATTTCCATATTCAATTCTCGAAGCTGGTCAATATCCATCTGTTATGCTGCAGCTGGAAGACGAGCAGGTTCTGCAATCCGTTGCCCATCCCCCTGATTTGCATTATCAGCCGGTTGGGGTTGTTGTATGTCTGTCCGTAAAGGATGTTGGTCAGTTGGTCGGTGGGCAGTTCTGGAGCGAACTCAAACCACTGGTCGGCATCTATGAATCCCTCAACGCTTTCCTCTTCGTCATCGTCTTCGTCCGACGAGATATAGCGGAGGCTGCGGGCCACGTGCTGCTGCTGATAGGCGGAGTCGGTGGCGAATTGGTGATAGAAGTCGAAGAATCCGGCCAGGAGGTGTGACTCGTAAGGCACAGCGCTCTCGCCGGTGAATATCCATCGCCCGATGGAGTCGCGGTCGAAATGGAAGCGCTCGATCTCGCGGTTCACGAGGTCTATTCTTTCCACCTCAGCCCATTGGCCGCCTGTGCTGTAGGCCATCTGCATCTGTCCGCTGTAGTTGAAGAATGCGGTGCAGAATTCGTGGTCGGGGAAGATGAAACGGTGCTCCCAGTCGCGTTTCTGGACGTAGGTGCGGTTGCCCTCCTTGTCGGTCACGGGGAACGGGAAATGAGTGCGCTGGCGCTGGAGACCGTTGCTCTGGTCGAAGGCCAGTATGAAGTCATCGAATATCTCATCCACCGTTTCGGGCATTGGCGCTCTGGCAAATTCCTGATCCAGCGGCAGTGTGTCGGCTACGATTGAGTCGGCAGAGAACACGCTGTCGGAATCGGCAACGATGCCTGCCACGGTTTCAATGCGCCCGTGATTGCAAGCAGCCACTAAAATGATGACAGCGAGTGATAGCCAAAAAAACTTTTTTTGCATGTAAATCCGACGTCTAAAATGCCCTTCTAAGTGGTTTTGATTGGAAAAAGTGCGCAAAAGTAGAGTTATTTTTCAATATCGCACTTCTTTTACCATAAATTTTCGTACTTTTGCCGCGGTTTTTCAAGATAAATCAATTTTACGACCGGATAAATTCATTTTTAGATATGTTAGATAAGATTAAAAAGCTGCTTGATGAGATCAATGGTCTCACTGCAAGCTCTCCCGAAGAAGCTGAGGCATTGCGCATCAAATACCTGAGCAAAAAGGGCGAAATCACAGCCCTGATGACCGACTTCCGAACCGTTCCTGCCGAACTGAAGAAGGAGGTCGGAATCCGCATCAACGAACTGAAGAACCGCGCCACCGAGCGCATCAACGAGCTGAAGGCTGCCGCTGCCATTCAGGAGGATGCCGACGACGACATCGACCTGACCCGTACGGCCTATCCGCTGCAGCTCGGCACGCGCCACCCGCTCACGCTGGTGAAGAACGAGATTGTGGATATCTTCTCACGTCTCGGATTCACTCTGGCTGAAGGCCCTGAGGTGGAGGACGACTGGCACGTGTATTCCAGCATGAACTTCGCCGACGACCATCCGGCACGCGACATGCAGGACACCTTCTTCGTTGAGGCTCACCCCGACATCATTCTCCGTTCACATACTTCTTCTGTGCAGGCGCGTGTGATGGAGAAGCAGCAGCCGCCCATCCGCGTCATCTGCCCGGGCCGCGTATATCGCAACGAGGCCGTGAGCGCCCGTGCCCACTGCTTCTTCCATCAGGTCGAGGGCTTGTACATCGACAAGAACGTGAGCTTCAAGGACCTCAAGCAGGTGCTTCTGCTCTTCGCTCAGGAGATGTTCGGTCCGGAGACACAGATACGTCTGCGCCCCTCGTTCTTCCCCTTCACCGAACCCTCGGCAGAGATGGACGTGAGCTGCACCATCTGCGGCGGCAAGGGCTGCTCTATGTGCAAAGGCTCCGGTTGGTTGGAGATTCTCGGCTGCGGAATGGTTGACCCCGCTGTACTCGAGGCCAACGGCATCGACAGTTCCGTATATTCCGGCTATGCCTTCGGTATGGGTATAGAGCGCATCGCCAACCTCAAGTATCAGGTTCGCGACCTGCGTATGTTCTCCGAGAACGACCAGCGTTTCTTAGAGGAGTTCACGGCTGCTAACTAAAACACCAACTCTACTTTCGCAAGTTGAGTTGAAAGGAATAGAAAGGAATGGAAATGAAGTTAAAAGGAATAGAAGGGACGATACTCACGAGCAATGACATTTGTCCCTTTAACCTCCAAGCGGTCAAGACCGCGATAACTTCTCTTTAACTTCCCTTTAACTTCCAAAGAAGCTGAGCCCAGCGAAACTTAAAACACTAAGATGTCGATAGCCCTCGATTCGGTCGCAATATCATTTGGCTCCGAGCCTCTTTTCACCGGTCTCTCTTTCAGCGTGAAGGCCGGTGAAATGGTTGGTATATGCGGCGCCAGCGGGTCGGGCAAGACATCCATACTGCGTGCTCTGTTGGGATTCGTATCCCCGTCAGAGGGGCGAATAGAGATGTGCGGACGCGAGGTGACTCCCGCGAATATCGACTATATCCGCCGCCACACAGCCTACTTGCCACAGGATTTGCATCTGCCCGTGGCTTCTGTCCGGGATATGATTGCGATGACCTGCCCCTCGATAGACGAGCGGCGCGAGGAGATGGACAGCCTTTGGGAACGTGTGGGACTGGAACTCTCGCTCTGGGACACCCATCCCGCGCAGCTCTCAGGCGGACAGCGTCAGCGCATCCTGCTGGCTACAGCTCTCCTGCGTAAGAAAGCGGTTCTGCTGGCCGACGAGCCCACTTCGGCACTCGATCCCGCCACCACTCAGAAGGTGATTGCCACACTCCGCCAGACCGCCGCTGAAAACGGCACAGCCATCCTCGTCGCCTCCCACGACCAGCATTTCCTCGCAGCCTGCAACAATGTGGTTAAATTATAAGCCCCCTATAATCCCCCGGCGGGGGATGATGGGAGCACCTCGCTTCAACTATATACATTAAACGTTAAACATTAAACCCCAACACCCCCCTTTGGGAGGTTACGGGGGGCCAATATCATCATGCAAGTTGCTCTAATCCAAACAGTCCTCACGCCGGACATCGAGACGAACCGCAAGCTCCTCGTCAAGGAAATAGAAGCCGCCGCCGAGCAGGGGGCACAGCTCATTGTGTTGCCCGAGCTGCACAACACCCCCTATTTTTGTCAGATTGAGGATGTCTCAAACTTCGATCTCGCAGAGACTATCCCCGGCCCAAGCACAAATATGTTCAGCTACGTGGCCAGCAGGCTCGGTGTGGTCATCGTCCTCAGCCTCTTCGAGAAGAGGGCTGCGGGCTTGTACCACAACACGGCTGTGGTTATTGAGGCCGACGGGCAGATTGCCGGCATACAGCGCAAGATGCACATTCCCGACGACCCCGCCTACTACGAGAAATTCTATTTCACTCCGGGCGATTTGGGCTTCCGGCCGATAAAGACCAGTGTGGGCAATCTCGGCGTGCAGGTGTGCTGGGACCAGTGGTATCCCGAGGGAGCTCGTCTGATGGCGCTTGCCGGAGCCGACCTGCTCATCTATCCAACGGCTATCGGTTACGAGAGCAGCGACACACGCGAGGAGCAGGAGCGGCAGCGCGGTGCTTGGCAGACGGTTCAGCGTGGACACGCTGTGGCCAACGGCCTTCACGTAATAACTGTGAACAGGGTGGGAGAGGAGCCTGACCCCAGCGGTCAGACCAACGGCATACGCTTTTGGGGCAGCAGCTTTGTGGCAGGCCCGCAGGGAGAGCTCATCGCCGAAGCTCCCACAGACTCCCCCAAGACTCTGATTGTTGATATAGATATGAATCGCACGGAGTTCGTCCGCCGTTGGTGGCCCTTCCTCCGCGACCGCCGCATAGACGCCTACGGGGAAATCACCAAGAGGTATATTGATTAAAAGACCCACCCCCAACCCCTCCTGCGAAGGGAGGGGAGCAACTAGCGCTTTGTGAGGTTAAAAGAACTTAGGTTACATCGCGCAGCTAATTATGCATTATGCATTATGAATTATGAATTAAAACGAGTATGGCAATTCACTTCACACCATCCACACCCGTAATTACCGACCTGACACTGCCTCTGCATGAGGTTAGGCCGGCAGGTCCCGAGCAGACGGAGCAGCGCTCCACGTTCTGGCCGGCAGAGTGGTATCCGCAGAGCGGAGTGCAGCTGACGTGGCCGCACGCCGCCACCGACTGGGCTCCCATCTTGGATGAGGTCACGAAATGCTACGTCACTCTGGCTTTCGAGATTGCATCGCGCGAGCAGCTGCTTATCGTCACTCCCGAACCGGAGGCCGTGAGCCGGCTGTTGAACGAGAAACTGCCATCTCGCCTCTTGCCGAACATACGCTTTGCGAAGATAGACACCAACGACACCTGGGCGCGTGACCATGCCTTCCTCACCCTCATCACCTCCAAGGGGCCGCGTCTTCTCGACTTCCAGTTCAACGGCTGGGGCGGTAAGTTCAACGCCGAGCTCGACAACGCCATAAATCTTAAATTAGTCACCCCCGAACAGGCAGCTCTCCCCCCCACGGGGGGAGTTGGAGAGGGGCTTCTCAATGGAACCTACGAGTCCCATCTTGACTTCGTCCTTGAGGGAGGAAGCATAGAGAGCGACGGCGCAGGAACAATCCTCACCACCGAGAGTTGTCTGCTGGCTCCCCACCGCAATCAGCCGTTGACAAAGGCCGACATTGAGGAGCGTCTGCTCCGTTGGTTCCACGCCGACCGCCTCGTATGGCTAACCCACGGCCACCTCGAGGGCGACGACACCGACGGACATATAGACACGCTGGCACGTTTCTGCCCGGGAGGAGCCATAGCCTACGTCCAGTGTTCCGACCCCTCCGACCCGCACTTTGACGACCTGCGTCTTATGGAAGAGGAACTGCAGGCGTTTGCCGCCGAGCACGACCGTCAGCTCTATCCGCTCCCGATGCCCGATGCCATCTGCGATCCCGACGACGGCCACCGGCTGCCTGCCACCTACGCGAATTTCCTCGTGATAAACGGAGCAGTTCTGATGCCAACCTATGGCCAGCCCGTAAACGATGAGAAAGCCCGCCGCCAGCTCCAGCGTGCCTTCCCGCGCCACGAGATAGTGAATATCGACAGCCGCGTCCTCATCCGTCAGCATGGCTCAATCCATTGCTCCGCGATGCAATATCCAAAAGGAACTCTTAGGACTCTCCCCCCGCCCTCCCTGTAGGGAGGGAGCGAAATGAAGACCGGAAATGCCGCTATCTCTAATCTCAAATCTCTAATCTCTAACCTCTAAACTCCAACCCAAACACCCCCTCGGGGGGTTACGGGGGACCCTTTAACAGTGAGACTTCTAATCTTCTCCATCCCCATCCTGCTTATCCCGCTGTTCTTCTTGTGGCGGCTGCGCACAGGTCTCGTCAAGGCGATGCTTGTGGCTACGTTGCGCATGATTGTGCAACTGGCGTTCATCAGCATCTATCTGCGCTACCTCTTCGAGTGGAACAACCCGTGGGTGAATATGCTCTGGGTGATTATCATGGCTCTCATAGCCACACACACCACCGTGAGCCGCACGAGTCTGCCGCGTAGCATAGCTGCCGTACCCGTCTTTGTCGGTATGTTCGTTGCTGCCGTGCTTGTCGGAGGCTACACGCTGGCCGTCGTGATGGGTTTGGACAACGTCTTCGCCGCCCAGTACTTCATCCCCATCATGGGCATCCTCTTCGGGAATATGCTCGGTGTGAACGTCGTGGCTCTCTCCACCTTCTACCGAGACCTGCAACACGGGCAGGCGGCCTACTACTATTATCTCGGCAACGGCCTCTCGCGTTTCGATGCCCTCTTGCCTTTTCTTCGCGAGGGTGTGGTGAAGAGCTTCTCACCATGTATCGCAAACATGGCCGTTATGGGCATAGTGGCTCTGCCCGGCACGATGATTGGTCAGATACTCGGCGGTCAGTCGCCCGGCATAGCTGTTCAGTATCAGTTGGTCATCACCGTCATCACCCTCGTAGCCTCCATGGTGTCGCTGATGCTCGCCGTTTGGCTCTCCTCCCGTAGGGCTTTTGATGAGTGGGGTCGCCTGCGTGCGAATATTAAATAAGCATAAAAACGGCCGATTTGCTTGCATAATCACACTAAAAGCTCTACCTTTGCAGCCGTTTTTAAGTCGGCCCGGCGTAATAACGATATAACGGTATAACGTAATAACGCGAAAGGTAGGCCGCGTTTAACCTTTTAATTTTTAATTTATACTTTTTACTTTAGTCATAAATGATGAACCTTTACATTCGCTACTTTGATGATGAATGTGTCGTGACCAGCGTGGAGGAAGCACTCCAGTTCATCGCCAGTTTTCAGGGATTCAACATGACACCTCAGTTCGAGGCTGAATTCCGCGAGTACGCCACAAGTAGTGTTCCTTATCCAAAGAGATATAAGGTACGCCCGCGCGTGTACTTTATAGTAATAAAGACTCTGGCAAACAATCTGGAAGAGTTCAAGGCCAACGGCAAGGGCGCACAGGTGATAGACGACCCCGCCGTTGCTGCCCCCGAAGGCGGCGAACCGCAGCCCGCCAAGCCCTCGCGCAAGGAGCAGTTGCAGATGCGTCTCTCGGACATCAACCCCGGCTGGTACGACGTCGAGATGTACTTCAAGCGTGTCATGCTCAATCCCCGCACGGGCAAGTACGACTATATTGACACCCCGTTCGGTGCACGCCTCAAGGCCTACAGCGTCCAGGACAGCTACGACCGCGTCGTGGATCATCTGCGCCGTCGCGGAGACATCGACCCCCGCAGCCAGTTCCCCTCCATCAAGGGCAAGAACTTCAAGTGGAGATACCTTGGTCTTAAACCATTGGACGAAATCGAGGTCTAAATAACAAAATCATACGACAAAGACAGACAATAACGAAAAAACACAAACTGATTATGAAACTGCGTAATTTTATCCTTGCCATCGGTCTGGCCGCTATCTCGGCTCCCGCAATGGCTCAATATGAAGGCACAAGCACTATCGACCGCATCAACATGATGCTGCCGGACAACGACGAGGCCACTCAGGCACGTCAGCAGCTCAGCCTCTTCCAGATGGCCGTAGAGCAGAGCAACTGGGCCGAGGCTCACGAGTGCTGGAAATGGCTCATCAACAAAGTTCCCTTCGCACAGAAAGGCATCTACACCAACGGCGCATATATGCTCTTCATGATGGTTCAGGCAGAGCAGGACGTTGCCAAGAAGCAGGAACTCTTCAAGGAACTCATGGATCTCTATGACCTCCGCGTCAAGAACCTCGCCGGACTCAACTCCTTCGAGGCTCCCCACAAACAGGCCACCGAGGGCGACGTCATAGCCCGCAAAGCCTACGACTACGCATTCCTCGGCCCGCAGGCAGATCCCGCCTTCACCCTTGAAAAGAGCTACGCCCTCTTCTCCGACGGTATCAAGAAAATTAATGAACACGGCGGTCGCGAGGTCGAAGGCTTCGTTCTCGACAGCTACTTCCGCACCTCATACGCCATGTACCAGAAAGACAACAACGGCTTCCGCGAGCAGTTCCTGCAGGACTACCTCGAGAGCAAGGACGTGTGCGACCGTATGCTCCAGCTCGCCAAGGAAGAGCCCGATGCAGCCAAGGCACAGAAGATCGTGGACAAGTACGATGCTCCGCTGAACACCATCGAGGGCCTCTTCGCACAGTCCAAGGCCGCCGACCGCGACCAGATAATAGCCATCTTCACCCCGAAGGTGGAGGCTAACAAGGACAACCTCGGATACCTCAAGGGCGCCCTCACCGTGATGGCAGCTAACGACTGCGACGATACCCCCGTCTATTACAAGGCCGCTGAATACGCCTTCAACCTCGAACCCTCTTACGAGAGTGCCATCGCCCTCGCACAGAAGTACGCTAAGGAGCAGAACGCCGCCCAGAGCGTGAAGTACTACAACGAAGCCCTCGACCTCTGCAAGAGCGACAACCAGAAGGGCAGCATCTGCATCCGCATCGCCAACGCCATGCAGAAGAGCGGCGACTTCACCGGAGCTGGTCAGTATCTCGACAAAGCCGTACAGTTCAACGCCGACCTCGAGGGCAAGGCCTTCATGCAGCGTGCAAACATCGCCATCAAGCAGAAGAACTATGATCAGGCCATCGCTTTCTGCAACAAAGCAGCCGAGGCCGACATCACCGTCAGCGGTTCTGCCAACCGTCTGAAGCAGAACATCCAGACCGTTCAGGCACACAACGCCGAGTACGCCCGTCAGAAGGCCGCCTACGACAAGCAGCAGGCCGAGCTGAAGGCTGAGGAAGACTTCTGGAAAGCCGGTGGCAAAAAGTAATTTCGAAACTTAAATTATAACATAAAGGGGAGCCGTTGGTTCCCCCTTTTCATGTGGAGACAATGAAGAAGCTTCTATTTCTGGTCGTAGCCGCCATGATGGCTACCGTGACGCTGACATCGTGCAGCAAAGAAGATAACAATGGCGTTGAGGTGCCGGCTGCGAAGGTCTATTTCCAGTCGTGGAACCAGTGCGACGCCCTCACAGCCCTGAAGACATACGTCGAGGACGTGACTAACCCGCAGTCGGCCAACTTCATCCGCGTGGAAGACCGCATAGCCACCTTCGACATGGACGGCACCTTCGTCGGTGAGCTCTATCCCACCTATTTCGAGTACAACATGCTGGAATACCGCGTGCTCGACGACACCACGTATCGCGACAGAGCGCCCGAGGATGTCCGCCAGGCAGCACAAGCCATACGCGATTTCGTCCGCACCGGCAAGAAACTGCCTGACCATTTCGATATGATTCACGCCCGTGCCGCAGCCAAAGCCTACGCCGGAATGACCGTCGCCGAGTTCGATGCTTATGTGAAGGCCTACGCAGCCCTGCCCGCCAACGGCTTCACCGGCATGACCTACGCCCAGAGCTTCTACAAACCGATGCTCGAAGTGTTCGACTATCTGAAAGACAACGGCTTCACCTATTATGTCGTCTCCGGCTCCGACCGCGCCATCTGCCGAGCTCTGGTCGAGAGCATCGGCATAGCGCCCAACCGCGTCATCGGCATGGACGTGTGGTACAAGTCGAGCAATCAGGGCGAGGTGGCCGGTGTCAACTACACCATGAGTCAGGCGGAGTATCTCGTCCGCACCGACAGCCTGATTATCAAGAACCTGAAGACCAACAAAGTGCTGCAGATCTCGCAGGAGATTGGCAAGGTGCCTGTGCTCTCGTTCGGCAACAGCGGTGGCGACAGCGCTATGCACAACTACTGCCTGAGCAACAAGGAACATCGCACCGCCGCCTTCATGCTCATCGCCGACGATGATGCCCGCGACCACGCCAACCGTGACAAAGCTCTCGCGTTAGGGGAGCAGTGGCGTGCAAACGGCTACCACGTCATCTCCATGCGCGACGACTTCCGCACCATCTATGGCGACAACGTGCAGAAAGTTGACTTCACTTTCAACAACTGAGTTAATCATTGAACAATTGGCAGGCCTTTTTACCGAAAATGGTTGATGAAACTGATGAATACATTTTTAATTATTACTGTTTTTGCACGTTTCAGCTTCCAAAGGTACTTATTAGACATTAAATATCGTGAGATAGTCACGAAACTTGCGATTAAATTTTGTGATTCGACATTTTTAAAGTACCTGTAGAATGTAGATTGGTCAATGTTCAGCGAAGAACTTGTAGAGTGGGGCGATCATGGAGGCCTGCATGAAGTCGCCGCGAAGAAGCATCTGGTGGACCTCGTCCTTAGGGAAGGTATAGACTTCGATGTCTTCGTTGGCATCAAGATGCTGGGTGTCCGTGCGCTCCACTCCTACGGCGAGGTAGCTGTGGGAGAGGTTGTTCATCGCGCTGGCGTTGCATTAGTAGCACATGGTCTCTGTCCATTCGCCTCCTGAGAAGCCCGTCTCTTCGAGCAGTTCGCGCTGGGCGGCTACCATCGGGTCTTCGCCCTCCTCCACGCAGCCGGCCACCAGTTCGAAGCAGGTGCGGCCGAGTCCGTGACGATACTGACGCACGAGCACCATCTCATCGTCTTTGGTTATGGCGATGACGTTGATGAACGTGGGATATTCCAGCACGTAGTATTCGTCCATGATGCGGCCGTCCGGCAGCTGACAGGTGTCGCGGCGTGCGGTGAGCCAGGGGCGTTTGAAAAGGTACTCTGACTTGAGCACCTTCCAGTCCATATTCCTCATTTACTTGTTCGGGTCTTCGCAGAGCTCTGTGAGGATGCCGACAGTGGATTTCGGGTGGAGGAAAGCGATCTGGAGACCGTCGGCACCCTTGCGCGGAGCGGCGTCGATGAGGCGGATGCCCTTCTCGTCACATTCAGCGAGTGCGTTGGCTACGCCGTCCTCGATGCAGAAGGCTACGTGGTGAACGCCCTTGTTGCCTTTGTCTAACCACTTCTGGATGGTGCTTTCGGGGCATGTGGGCTCCAGGAGCTCCAGCTTTACCTCGCCGACCTGCAGGAAGGCGGTCTTCACTTTCTGGTCCTCAACGACTTCTGTCTTGTAGCACTTCAGGCCCAGTACGTTTTCGAAATAGGGGAGCACTTCGTCGATGCTCTGCACGGCAATGCCGAGATGTTCGATTTTAGAGATTTTCATTTTTTTGATGGTTTAAATTTATGGAAGTTAAAGGGAAGTTAAAGAGAAGTTATCGCTACGTTTGGAAGTTAAAGGGACAAATGTCATTGTTGTGAGTATCGTCCCTTCCATTCCTTTTAACTTCCTTTCAATTAGATTTGTGGGTCTTAAATGGGCCCTCCTTTGGGGAGAGCCCTTTCAGTTCTTCTTTGGAAGGAGAATCGGTTTACTTTACCTTTTCCACGATGGTCTTGAACACTTCGGGAGCGTTCATGGCCAGGTCGGCGAGCACCTTGCGGTTGATTTCGATACCAGCCTTGTGGATGCGGCCCATGAACTGGCTGTAGTTCAGTCCTTCGAGGCGTGCGGCAGCGTTGATACGCTGAATCCACAGAGCGCGGAAATTGCGCTTCTTAGCCTTGCGGTCGCGATAGGCATAGGTGAGACCCTTTTCCCAGGTGTTCTTGGCAACGGTCCACACGTTCTTGCGTGCGCCGAAATAGCCGCGTGTTAAACCTAAAATTCTCTTTCTCTTGGCTCTTGAAGCCACGTGATTCACTGATCTTGGCATAATTTTGTTTCTTTTTGGATGCAGGCGCTGAAATGTTTCAGTCTTTGAGTGCCATGAATCCGGTTAATGACTGTGTGGGTAAATCTCTTTCCTGAATAAAGTTTAGGATTAACGGAGCAGCAGGAGCTCGCGCACTTGGCGGCGGTTGGCTGTTACGACAAGGTCGCTGTGCTGGAGGTTACGCTTCTGCGTCTTCTCCTTCTTTGTCAGGATGTGGCTGTGATAAGCGTGATGACGCTTGATCTTACCCGTTCCGGTAAGCACGAAACGCTTTTTGGCACCGGAATTCGTCTTTACTTTTGGCATTTTTTTTGTTTGTTTAAATTGTTATTTAATTAACGGCGTGGCAACGCATATACCAGGCGCAGCGCACAGCCTTTTTTTAATTCTTAATTCTTAATTCACAATTCATAATAATGAGCCTCTGCTCTTCTTGGCAACTTTGCGCCAGCTTAATTATGCATTATGAATTCTGCATTATGCATTGATTATCAATCTTCTCCCTCGACTTTCGGCCCGGTGTATTCCTTCTGGGCTTTCTGCTGGGGTTTGCGGCGCTCGACAACTTCTGTCTCGTCAGCTTCTTCCTCCACCTTCGGGGCTTTAGGAGTGGTCTTCTTGGGTGAGATGAACATAGTCATGCGCTTGCCTTCAAGCACGGGCATCGACTCCACCTTACCGTATTCCTCCAGATCCTGTGCGAAACGGAGCAGGAGCACTTCGCCCTGTTCCTTGAACAGGATGGAACGTCCCTTGAAGAAGACGTATGCCTTGACTTTGTCGCCGTCGGACAGGAAGCCCTTGGCGTGCTTGAGTTTGAACTCATAGTCGTGGTCGTCCGTCTGCGGTCCGAAGCGGATTTCCTTGATGTCTATCTTCACCTGCTTGGCCTTCATCTCCTTCTGGCGTTTCTTCTGTTGGTAGATGAACTTGGAGTAGTCGATGAGGCGGCACACGGGAGGTGTGGCGTTCGGTGAGATCTCAACCAGATCCACGCCTTTCTGCTCTGCGAGCTGCAGGGCCTGGCGTGTATCCATCACTGTTGATTCGATGTCATCTCCGACGATACGCACTTCGCGAACGCGGATTTGCTCGTTGACACGATACTGGCTTTTCAGATTGTCTTTTTTCATATTTCCCAAATCGGGCGCAAATTTAGTACTTTTCCGTCATTTCGCGCACCTCATCGAGGATTTTCTTTGCAAAATCCTCAAATTTCATGCTTCCTTGGTCTCCTCCGCCCTGTTTTCTTACGCTGACAAGGCCATCTGCCTCTTCTTTCTCACCAACAATGACCATATAGGGGATGCGTTTCATCTCGTTGTCGCGGATCTTGCGTCCGATCTTCTCGTTGCGGTCGTCGATGATGCAGCGCACTTCCTGCTGCTCGAAATACTCGCGCAGGCGATATGCGTAATCATTATATTTCTCAGAGATGGGCAGGATAGCCACCTGATCGGGAGCGAGCCACAGGGGGAAGTGGCCGGCGGTGTGCTCGATGAGCACGGCCACGAAACGCTCCATAGAGCCGAACGGGGCGCGGTGGATCATTACGGGACGGTGCTTGAGGTTGTCCTCGCCGGTGTATTCCAGCTGGAAGCGCTCGGGCAGGTTGTAATCGACCTGGATTGTACCCAGCTGCCAGCGGCGGCCAAGGGCGTCCTTCACCATGAAGTCGAGCTTCGGGCCGTAGAAGGCGGCTTCGCCGAGTTCTGTGCGGGTGGGAAGTCCCTTCTCCTCACAAGCCTCGATGATAGCACGTTCGGCCTGTTCCCAAACCTCGTCGGAGCCGATGTACTTCTCCTTGTCGTTGGGGTCGCGCAGGGAAATCTGAGCCTCGAAGTTGTTGAAGTCGAGTGCGCGGAAGATAATCTGAATGATGTCCATCACGCGGATGAACTCTTCTTTCACCTGCTCTGGACGGCAGTAGAGGTGGGCATCGTCCTGAGTGAACGAACGCACGCGGGTGAGGCCGTGGAGCTCGCCGCTCTGCTCGTAGCGATATACCGTTCCGAACTCAGCGAGACGGAGTGGCAGGTCCTTGTACGAGCGGGGCTTGGAGGCGTAAATCTCACAGTGGTGAGGGCAGTTCATCGGCTTCAGCAGATACTCCTCGCCCTCCTCCGGAGTGGTGATGGGACGGAAGGAATCTTTGCCGTAATGAGCCCAGTGGCCAGAGGTTACATAGAGATTCTTGCCGCCGATATGCGGTGTCATAACCTGCTGATACCCAAAACGCTTTTGGATTTTCTTCAAGAAATCCTCTAAGCGCAGACGGAGTGCTGTGCCTTTCGGCAGCCACATCGGGAGGCCCTTGCCGACACGCTCTGAGAACATGAACAATTCCATCTCCTTACCGATGCGTCGGTGGTCGCGCTTCTTGGCTTCTTCCATCAGAGTCACGTACTCATCCAGGAGTTTCTTCTTCGGGAAGGTGATGGCGTAGATGCGGGTCATCTGCGGACGCTTCTCATCGCCACGCCAGTAGGCAGAGCTTACGGCTGTCATCTTGGCTGCCTTGATGGGGGCTGTGCTCGTGAGGTGCGGGCCTCGGCAGAGGTCGGTGAATGCACCTTGGGTGTATGTGGTGATGTGGCCGTCTTCGAGGTCGGCAATGAGCTCGTTCTTGTATGTCTGGCCGCGGTCGCCGAAGAACTTGAGTGCGTCTGCCTTGCTGATGTCGCGGCGCACAAGCTCTTCCTTGCGCTGAACCAGCTCCATCATCTTCTGCTCGATAGCGGGGAAGTCGGCCTCGCGAATCGTAACGCCCTCGGGCGGCATAACATCATAGTAGAAGCCGCGCTCTATGGCAGGGCCAATGCCGAACTGGATACCGGGGTAGAGCTCCTGGAGAGCCTCTGCCATCAGGTGGGCACTGGTGTGCCAGAAAGCGTGCTTGCCCTCTTCGTCGTCCCACTTATAGAGAACCAGTGTGGCATCCTCCGTAATCGGACGGTTCAGTTCTACGGTTTCACCATTGACGCTGCATGCAAGCACGTCGGCAGCCAAGCGCGGAGAGATGCCCTCGGCAATCTGCAAACCCGTTACGCCCGCCTCTTTTTCGAGTACGGAACCATCGGGCAACGTAATTTTAATCATTCGTTTTTGTTCGTTTTTATAATTTGCGGCGCAAAATTACTGCTTTATGCCGACATAAGAAAATAAAAATGGAGAAAAATTTAAATATTTGTCTATTTTGGGAAAAGCGGGCTGTTTTCGCCTGCCAGTAAGGGCTGTGTTGTTATTTAACTGAAAATGTGTTGAGTTTATGTTATTGAGCATATTTAACATTATTCTTTTGATAAAAAGAAGCACGAAACAAAAATTAGTGTTAATTTTGGCGTCAAATGTGCTGTTTAACGTGCTGAAAAGTGCCGGAAATGCGCAAAATTGCGCAAAATTGGTGCTGTGCAGTGCTGAGGAAAGTGCTATAAAACAAATAATTAAAACATATATTCAAGTTCAATCAATGGGAAACAGTATTTTCAAACGGAGACTGTCTAAAATGACGGTAGCCATGTGTACTGCACTCCTGGCGCTCGGAGGTTCTGCGGGCTTGTCGTCATGTAAGGACGATTTGCTGGTGGGAACGCCGTCGTGGTTAGGAAGCAGTATTTATGAAGAACTGGAGAGCCGAGGGAACTTCCAGACGACCTTAGCTCTCATCAACGACCCGGAAATGGCAGAGGCCGGCTATGCCGACGTGCTGCGCCGAACGGGTAGTCGAACCCTGTTTGTGGCCGACGATGCGGCCTGGCAGCGGTTCTTCCAAAGAAAGGGGATCTCGGGTCTCAGCGGCCTCTCGACCGCGGACAAGAAGATGATCCTGAAATCGAGTATGGTGAACAGCGCTTATCTGATTGAGTTGCTCAGCAACCTCGCAGGCGACGAGCCGGAGCGCGGTGCCTGTATGCGTCGCGAATCGCTGCAGGACCCGATGGACCGCATCCCCGTGATGCGTCCGGCAGAGTTCCCCGCCGTGATACCTACTCGTGTGGATAAGAACAATAGGGTAGTGGACTTCTGGTCGTACCTGCGTGGCAGAGACAGCATCCTCATTCTTCAGGATGAGAACTCGCAGACGATGATCCACTTCCTGCCTGACTATATGACAAACAAGTCCATCACCAACGATGACTACAGCCTGATCACCAACGGCAAGGCCAACGACGTGAGCCGTTCGTATATCAACGGCCACGTGGTGACAGAAGCTGACATCACCTGCCAGAACGGTTATATCCACGTGCTGGAAGAAGTTCCGGAGGCTCTGGACAATATGGCAAACGAGATTGCCAAGAGTAACGACTTCTCAATATTCAGCCGTCTGATGGACCGCTTCAGCTATCCTGAGTACAGCGCCACCGCTACGGCCACCTACCGCGAGCTCACGGGCAAGACAGACTCCGTGTTCGTGAAGCGCTATTTCAATCAGGACAACAGTAACAGCAAGGGCACAAACACCCACAAGTCGTTCAACAACGGAACGACAACCGTGCAGAACAACGGCCTTCTGATGTTCGACCCGGGTTGGAACCGCTACCGCGTTTATACCGGTGACAACCACATCAACTACCAGGAGGACTGCGCAGCAATGATCGTTCCCACAGACTCAGCTATGGAGGCTTTCTTCCGCGACGGCCCCCTCTATGAGCGCTATAAGGAAGGCGGCTGGGATGCTGTTCCCGACAATGTGATTCAGCCCCTGTTGAACAACCACATGCTCTCAAGCTTCAGCAGCACCGTTCCCAGCAAGTTCGCCCAGATGAAGAACACCGCCGGCGACGAGATGGGCATCACCACCGGTGACATCGAGAGCTGCTTAGTCTGCAACAACGGTGTCATCTACAAGGTAAACAAGGTGTTTACCGCTCCTGAGTATAAGAGCGTGTTCTTCCCCGCCATCATCCGCGGAACGACAGACATGAGCACCATCTACACCTCGGTTTATGCATCGAACTCCGCTTGGACGCTGGCTGACTATCAGGCTTATCTGAACTCCACCGGCTCGAAGTACTCATATATCCTGCCTACGGACGTGGCCATGAGGCACTATGTTGACCCTGTGACCCTGAACCGTACGGAGGAGAACGGCAGTCCGGTCTTTTATGAGTTCTACATCGACCCGGATGCAACCGATGTCGTGAGCGCGCGCGCGTATATAATTAATGAAGACCCGGCGGACACCACCCGCACCCTGGCCATCAAGTCCGCACAGCCCACGACACAGATGATTCAGAACCGTCTGGGCGATCTGCTGGACAACACCATCATCGTTCAGACTGACGCTCAGCCCCAATTCCATCGCGGTCAGACCATTTATGTCAACAAAGCCGGTGCCCCGATCATCGTGGAATTCTCCGGCGACAGCGTGAGCGCATTAGGCGGAAGTGCCGAATACGAGGCCGGACAGCTGATTCCCGTGGAGCGCACCTATAACCAGTTGCAGAACGACGGTAACGGTATCACATACGTGGTGAACACTATTCCCTCGTCCACACTCACCAGCCCGTATGCAGCTCTGTCCGACACAATCAATCACACAGACTTCAATCTGTTCGGATCTCTGCTTCGCGGATGCGACTTCCTGAAGCAGACCGTGACTGTGAAAGCAGACAACAATCTGGCCACTCTCGACCGCGCCATCAGCTTCCTTAGCGCTTACCACTACACGATGTTTGTTCCTGACAGCACATCTCTCAGGCCGCTGATCGATTCCGGACAGCTCCCCACCTGGGATCTCTACGACGCTTGGTCAGAGTACAAATCTACAGGCGACGAGACCTATTCCGTGCGCGAGGTGGATTCCATCATGGCTCTGATCCGTTCCAAGATTGAGAGCTTCGTTCGTTACCACATCCAGGATAACTCTGTCTATTTCGACGGCGAACTGGTATCCAACCAGCCTTATGAGACTGCCCTCCTGGACACCGCATCGAACCGATTCCGCAGCCTCACCGTGACCTACGACGGCTCGAACATCAACGTTACTGACCTCAATGGTGACACCCACAACGTTATCAAAGGCTCCGACAGCAACGTGATGACTACCCAGTATCTCTTCGCTCTGAATCAGGGCGACAGCCCCGGTAAGACCACCGTGGAGAACGCGAACTTCATCTACAACGCATCGTATATGGTGCTGCACAAGATCAACTCTCCGCTGTTCTACGATAAGAATGCACAACTGCTCAAAGCGCCTATACCTGCACCTCCAGTCGTAGCTGAAGAGGAAGAAGGCGGCGAAGGCGGCGGTGAAGTAAAACGTCATAAAACCCATAGAAGAAGATGAGACACCTAAAATATGCATTAACACTTGGCCTAATGCTCGTTTCAACACTGGCTATGGGTCAGATCAGCCGCATCAGTGGTACCGTCAGCGACGATGTCGATGTGCTCCCCGGTGCGAGCGTAGTGGAGATCGATGCCTCAAACCGTATCCTGAACTCCACCGTTACAGATATGAACGGTAACTTCGTGCTCGCCATCAAGAGTCCGAAGAACAGCCTGCGCATCAGCTTTATGGGCTTCAAGACCCAGAAGCTGCCTATCAACAAGACTGTGTATAAGATTAAGATGGAAGATGCCACCAAGACCATGAAGGAGGTGAAGATCGTCGCCAAGAAGACGATGAAGACCAGCGGTCTGGCTATTCCTGAACGTGAGGTCTCCTTCTCTGCTCAGGGCATTTCTGCCAAGGAGTTCGAGGGACTCGGTATCACCAGCGTCGATGAAGCCCTGCAGGGACGTATCGCCGGTCTGGATATCGTGCAGAGCGGTGACCTCGGTAAGGCCTCATCCATGCGTCTGCGCGGTGCCTCCACCATCTCACAGCTGGGTAACGAGCCCCTTATCGTTGTGAACGGAAACGTGTGGAACGTTGACCAGACGGACTTCGATGTTTCCACCGCCAACGAGGAGCGCTTCGCACAGTTGTTGAACGTGAACACCGAGGATATCGCTGACATCAAGGTGTTGAAGGATGCCGCCGCAACAGCCATCTGGGGTTCCCAGGGTGCCAACGGTGTCATCGAAATCACCACAAAGCGCGGTAGCCGCGGTCCTGCCCGTGTGACCTACTCCGGTAAACTGACCTTCACACATCAGCCCACCGGCCTCAAGCTACTCAACGGTGACCAGTACACCATGCTCCTGAAGGAGAGCTACTTCAACCCCAAGCAGGATCCCACCGCAGCCAACGTCAACGAGCTGAACTACGACGAGAACTTCTCCGAGTACAACATGTACAACAAGAACACCGACTGGGTGAATCTCGTCCGCAAGACCGGTCTGCGCCAGAACCACTACGTCAGCATCAGCGGTGGTGACGACAAGACCCTGTTCCGTATCTCCGGCGGTTACGACCACGAAACCGGTACTGTCTTACAGCAGAAGCTCGACCGCTTCTCCACCCGTATGGCATTGGACTATTTCGTGAACGACCGCATCAAGATCATCTCCAACTTCGCCCTCACATATACGAAGAACTATCAGAACTCCGACGACCTCCTGGGTATCGCCTACAAGAAGATGCCTAACCTCTCTCCGTATGAGATGACCCGTGACAACCAGCCGACAGGTGAGTTCTACTATATGCTGCAGAGTGCAGATACCAAGCTCAAAGACCAGAAAGGACTTGCCAACCCGCTGGCAAGTGCAGCTCTGTCAAAGAACATCTATACCACCTACGACATCACTCCTGAACTTGAGCTGGAGTATAAGTTGCTCGGCATCGACGACAGCAAGACACAGCTGAACTACAACGGACGTGTCGTTATGAATGTATATAACGCCTACAGCGACCGCGACTATCCGCGTGCCCTCTCTACGGCTGACTACATCAACACCCACTCCACGAGCAACTCTTCAAGCAAGAGTCTGGCTTTCACCACTACCCACACACTCAACTTCAAGCCTCACTTCAAGAACGAGGATCATTTCCTCACGATGATGGGCCGCTTCCAGCTGGTGAGCGGTAGCAGCAGCAGCCAGAACAACGGCGTGAGCCGTCTGCCGTCAGGTCTTACCAACGCCACCGCCGGTGGTCTGGTTACAGAGATGGGTAGCGGTTTCGGCCAGTGGCGTTCTCTCTTCTACACCTTCTCTGCTCACTATTCCTACAAGAGCAAATATGCCATTTCTTTCTCCGTCCGTGCTGACGCAACCGACAAGTTCGGCCCGAGCAACCGCTGGGGTGTCTTCCCCGCTGTCTCCGGCCGTTGGAACGTCATCGATGAGAAGTTCATGAAATGGGCTCAGGACAAGATTGAAATGAGTATGTTCGGTATTCGTCTCGGTTGGGGTCGTGTAGGTAACGGTAACATCGGTTCAAACCTCTACATGAACACCTACAGCTCAGGCAATCAGTATCTCGGTACCATCGCCATGAACCCCAACGGATTGAAGCTTACTCAGCTGCGCTGGGAGAACAAATACACGATCAACGGAGCCTTCGACCTCGGCTTCTTCGAGGACAGACTCAAGTTCGTCATCGACCTCTATTCGCAGACAACCAAGGGAATGTTGCTTAGCAACTTCCAGATTCCGAGCTCCAACGGTTACAGCTCACTGGCTTACCGCAACACCGGTAACATGCGCAACAACGGTTGGGAGTTCAGCATCGTCGGCGAGCGTCTGGCCAAGAAAGGCAAGTTCTATCTGGACGTGAACGTCAACTTCGCCAACAACCACAACGTGATTACCGAACTCGACCCGCTCATCCTGGAGACCAAGAACCGCGACTTCGAGCGTAAGAACCGTGCTCTCCTGCAGCGTGTGCAGGTGAACAACCCGTTCGGCGCCATCTACGGTTTCCGCTACAACGGTGTCTATCAGTACAACTACGACGGAACCACGAAGAGCGCCCTCCGCGTTGCCAAGTCACAGGGTTTGGCTGCCCTGCAGGCAAACATCGACGCCGGCAAGACCTATCCTGTTGCCCTGAACGCCAACGGTCAGGTCATCACCGATGCCAAGGGTGATCCTCTGCAGATGCAGTTCTGCTATGAGGAAGGCAGCAGCCTCTATAAGTTCAAGGGCGGCGATGCCATCTACGAGGATATCAACCACGACGGTAACATCAACGAGCTCGATATCGTTTATCTCGGTAACTCTCTGCCAAAGCTCACCGGCGGTTTCGGCTTCAAACTGCATTGGGACCGTCTGGCTCTGAACGCACAGTTCAACTACCGTATCGACTACGACATCTTCAACATGGCTCGTCTGGACATGGAGTCCATGGTCAGCAACAACAACCAGAGCCAGGCCGTGAACTACCGCTGGCGCAAGGAGGGTGACGTCACCTCTATCCCGCGCGCTATGTACGGCGACGGAACCAACTACAACACTCTGGTCAGCGACCGCTTCGTTGAGGACGGTACGTTCCTTCGTCTGAACTACCTGCAGCTCTCCTACAGCTTCGACACCAAGCTCATCAAGAAATGGGGCTTCAACCAGCTGAGTCTCTACGCCAGTGCGAACAACCTCTTCTGTCTGACCAAGTATTCGGGTGTTGACCCCGAAATCGGCTACGGCGGCGAGGGTATCTCTACCGATTCAAGCAAGACCCCGCGCTCCAAGTCATACACCGTGGGCGTGACCATTGGATTCTAACCTGAAAGCTATTTAGAATATGAAAACGATACATCACATATTATATAATGTAGCCGCACTGGCCTTCGCGGGTCTGGTGCTGGCCGGCTGTGGCGATTTCGTTGACATCAAGCCCAAGGACCTTGTAAGCGAGGATAATTTCTGGGATGAGAAGAACGACGTTGACCAGATGGTGGCCGGTGTATATACCGCAATGCAGAGCGATGCCTTCATCAGCCGATGCCTCATCTGGGGCGAAGGCCGCAGCGACAACCTCTACAACGGTTATAACATCGACGACAACACAGACCTCTACAACATTGAGCGTGAGAACCTGCTTTCCACGAACAGCTATACCTCGTGGGCTGCGTTCTATCACGTAATCAACAAATGTAACATCATCATCGAGAAGGCTCCGAAAGTGCGTGAGAAAGACCCCTCATACACTCAGGACGATGTGAACGCAACCATCGCAGAGATGACTGCCATCCGCTCGCTCTGCTACTTCTATCTGATTCGTGCCTTCAAGGAGGTGCCGGCTCAGTTCGATGCTATCTATGACGAGGATGCCATCACCTATAACGCTCCCGTGCCTTTCGATTCAATCCTCACACGCATCATCACCGACCTGGAGGCTGTGAAGAGATATGGCATGAAACGCTATCCGAAGGACAGCAGCAGCCAGTACGACAGCAACTGCAACCGCATCACCCAGAACGGTATCAACGCCATCCTGGCAGATATGTATCTGTGGAGCGGCGAGTATCAGAAGGCTGTGGATGCCTGCCAGGAAGTCATCGACTCCAAGTATAAAGAGTATCAGGAAGACTATTCTCACGGACAGACTATCACCGTAGTCTCCAGCGGCGGCATGGTATCTTCCTCCGGAATCCTCTCATTGGTTAAATACTCCGGCGACCAGGGAGTCGGCTATCCTCTCTACAGCGAACGTTCTTCATCTGTAAGCTCTTACGGATCGGTGTTCAACTCCATCTTTGGAAGTGGAAACTCCTTCGAGAGCATCTTCGAGCTTAGCTTCAACTGGACCAGCGGTAGCAACTTCATCCGAAACACAGCTCCCGGCTCTCTCTTTGGAAACTTTGAACCCAATGAAAAAGGTAATCAGGGCAAGGGATTTCTGGCTCCCCCTGATGCTCTTGTGACAGACATCACTGCCGCCAACCACAAGTACTGGCTCAACGACAAGGATGCCCGCTTCTGGGGCAACGTTCACGAAGCCGAGGACTTGAATTCCGGCTATGTAAACAAGTACGTCTATAGGTCTTTGTCACTTCAGCGCGGAGATAACGGCTCACTGCAATACAAGGCTACACGCTCCTACAACACCAACCTCGACCGCAACTTCATCTTCTACCGTCTCACCGACGTGATGCTGATGCAGGCAGAAGCCTATTGTATGCTCACCTCCGGCACAGACACCCTGGAGAGCGACCGCGAGAACTTCCAGAAGGCATTCTTCCTGATCTATCCCATCGAGTACCGCTCATATATGGGGTCCAACACCACGAGCGACATGCCGCGTATGGCCAGTTATATGAACCGTGCCAAGATGGAAGAATACATTCTTGCCGCCCGCAACCGCGAACTTATGTTCGAGGGCAAGCGCTGGTTCGACCTCGTGCGCTATGCACGCCGTGCCAACAGCACAGCAGTCGTCCGTTCGTGGGTGAGCTCGAAGTTCACGGCAGGCACCAATGGCGGTTCAAACGCCCTCTTCTCCAGTATGGAGTCACTCTACTGGCCTTACAACAAGAACGAATGTAAGGTTAATCCGAACCTGACTCAGAAGACCTTCTATGCAGGTGCTGAAGAGAACGAGGCTTACCATAACAATGCAAAGTAACTGAAAACACTCTCACACTAAAACTACAGAACTATGAATTTGTTAGATAGAATCAAAATACTGATGGGAGCTTCCCTCATCGCCGTGAGCACGGCCTTCACCGTGTCCTGCGGCGACAACCTCACGGAAGATTCCTATTACACGTTCACGGGTGAGATGCTAAGTGACTACTTGCAGAACCCCGACCACGATTTCACGCAGTTCGCCGAGATCGTGAAGCGCGCTGGCAAGATGGACCTCTTCTCAGCCTACGGCACATACACCTGTCTGGCTCCGACCAACGATGCCGTGAATGCTTATCTTGCTGAACACGGATATACCAGCATCGACCAGATTCCTACTGAAATCTGTGATACCATCGTCTGCACCTCTGTTTTTGCCAACGGCATCTACAGCACAGTGGATTTCAGCGGTGTCACCTCCACCTCATCGCCCAATATGCTCAACAACTACCTCCAGATTGACGAGGTAATGGACGACATCGATGAGCACGGAGACACCATCTTCACATACAAGTTCAACGAGTCCGGCGCCATCATCCTGAGCATGGCCAACGACTCCGTGGAGAACGGTATGGTACATCCCGTGGATGCCGTCATCATGGCTTCCGCCGGTGAGATTCCCGACCTGATGGCCAAGGACTCAACCATCTCCATCTACTCTATGGCACTCCGCGCCTGCGGCATCGACCGCAAGCTGCGTCTGCTCAAAGACCCGTCTTGGGATTGGGATGCACATATCGATCGCGAGGGTCTCTACCACTCGGATAACCACGACAACTTCTGCCACGTTCCCGAGGAGCGCCGCTATGGCTTCATCGCCTTCATGGTGCCTGACTCCATCGTTAGGGAGAAACTCGGTCTCGCACCCACCGACGGTATGGATGTGGCCATGCAGAAACTCTATGAGTATGCCGCTTCACACTATGCCAACGACAACATTACAAAGAAGTATGCATCCACAGAGGCAGGTATGGCAGACCTCGAGGATGAGCGCAACCCGCTCAACCGCATGATGGCCTACCACGTGTTGCCGTTCAACACCACACGTGAGATGCTCACCACCATCTGCACCATCGACACCCGTCTGGTGAATCCCGTAGAGTGGTATCGCACCATGGACGAGATGTCCACGATGAAGATCGAGATGCTGAAGCTCCGTTCCAGCTACGACACCGACCCAGATGCGAATTTGAACGACATCTTCATCAACCGCAACTTCGGCGATAAGGTGAAGTCCACACAGGTGCAGCGCGGCGCACGTATCGCCACTATGGCCGGTATCAAGAACGCCGCAGCAAACGGCCGCTACTTCTATATCGACGACATCATTGCCTACGACGACGTTACAAAGGAGAAAGTGTTCAACACTCGTATGCGTGTGGACCTCTACGACCTCTTCCCCGAGCTCTTCTCCAATAACATCCGCAAGCAGGACACTTGGACCTACTACGCCACAACGGACAAGACCAAGGGAATCCCGGCCGAGAACTTCATCTTCCCCATCGGTTATCTTGACCATGTCGATATGAATGCCGACGGTGACTTCATCTATCAGGGCGCACGCAACTGGTATTGGAGCTACGAGGGCGACGAGTTCAACCTCCGTTCGGACAACAACTCCTACGACATCACCTTCCGTCTGCCCACTGTGCCGACTGGTACCTATCAGGTTCGCATGGGATTCTGTCTGATTCCTTCACGAGGCATCGGCCAGTTCTATCTCGACGGCAAACCTCAGGGTATTCCTCTTGACATGCGTTCAAACGATGACACTTGGGCAGCCAAGTACGGCTGGAAGGCTCTGAACTCCTATTCCGCTGCTCAGCAGGAGGATAAGGAGGCCATGAAGAAGAACCTCCACAACCAGGGCTGGTACCACGGCGGCGGCTCTATCTTCGCCATGGCCGGTTCGGGCCACAAGGACGGTCAGCTCTCATCCAAGGGCGATGTCTTCTGTAACCAGCATCGAACCATACGCCGCGTTATCGCTTCCAACATGCTACTCAACGAGGAGGAAGTTCACACGATGCGCATCAAGAGCGTTCTTGCGCTCGGCGGCGCAGAGCTGATGATCGACTATCTCGAGATTGTGCCTAAGAGCGTCTATGCCGTTGACACCGACGGCGAAGGCGAGGACGATAACTGATATTCAACGAGTATTTTAAAACAGTCAAATAGTTAGATATTTATGAAAACATATCGCAAACACTTTGCTTTTCTGCTCGTTGCGGCTTCATGCATGGGATTCCTCTCATGCAGCGATGCTTGGGATGAGCATTATCAGGGGACGGGCTTCGAGACTTCGGTCGATGCCCCGACTCTCTTGGAGCGGGTGAAAGCCAACCCACAGCTCAGCGGCTTCCTCAAAGTGCTGGAAGCCACGGGCTATGACCGGGTGCTCGCTTCACCCCAGGCGCTCACCCTCTGGGCTCCGGCCATCAGTGATGCTGTTGCCGACTCACTCATCCAGGTCTATCAGACAGAAAGCACAGCTGGTGTACGTGACGACGACAACTCCGTCATCAGCCAGTTCATTCAGAACCATATCGCTCTGTACAATCACAGCGTATCGCCCGTTATGGCCGACACCACGATTAAGATGTTGAACGGCAAGAACCTCATCTTCACCAAGAGCACTCTTGACGGCAAACCGTTCCCGCAGTTTATCCCGTCCAGCAACGGTATCTTCTTCACTCTGGAACAGCCGCTCAGCTTCCACCCGAACCTGCGCGAGTACTTCCAGCTCAACAGCGATTTCGCCGGAGCCCGTTTCGACTCTATCTACAACTTCATCAAGGAGTTCGACAAGTACGAGCTTGACGAGAACGAGTCCGTGGCCCAGGGCATCGTGGATGGCCGCACAGTCTATGCAGACTCTGTTATGCGCCTCTCCAACGAGATTCTGAGCCGTTACCGCACCTTCATCCAGCGCGAGGACTCCAACTACACCGTCGTGGCTCCCACCAACGAGGTGTGGGCCGCACAGTACGAGCGCTACGCCCGTTACTTCAACTTCGCCAAGGCCGTCAACTACAAGGACTCCCTGCAGAACCGCTATGCACGCGAGGCCATCTATCAGGGCCTGACCTTCAACAACAACATCCAGAAGAGCGAGAAGGACTCTGTCATCAACACCCAGTACATGGACAACCGCAACTACTGGGGTCTCAACATGTTTGAGAATCCCTGGCAGGCAGGCGGCATCTATGCCGGTCTGGATTCAGCCTCTTGCTCCAACGGCCGTGTGCTGATAGACCCCGTGGGCCGCATCGATCCGCGCAAGACATTCATGTACCAGCGCAGCATCATGGCCAACCGTGGTAACTACTACTGGATGCCAAAGACCGCCGAGGATCAGCCCATAGACAAGGGAACCCTGACCCCGCGCACCACCTACGACAACATCGTCAGTGTTGATGATGAGGGCAATGTGCTTGACACCCTGTACTCCTTCGATGACATCTACAACGACTTCTTTATGGAGGTCGCCAGCACAGGTACCGGTAATGCGGAAATCTATTACGAGCTGCCCAACACACTCTCAGGTGTATATTATAATGTATATGCTGTGATGTGTCCCGCAATCGCTGCCAACCCCAAGGCATCCGCAGCCGACCGTCTGCCGGTGAAGTTCCAGGTCTATTACATGCACCGTCTGGACGAGCCGCGCAAGAAGAAGAACAATGACAAGGATCCCAACGAGGATCTCAACTATCCCGCTTCCTGGGGTTCAGCCCTGAAGGTCTCCGACCAGGCCGACGCCCTCGGATACAAGGAGAGCGCCAGCGCCTTCCAGACCATTGCCGACCAGGTTTGCATTATTCCTATTGACATTGCTCGTCAGACCACATTCAGCTCCTACAATCAGGACACCTACTCCATGCGCTACCGCATTGAGACCAAGGTCAAGAGCAGCGAGCTGGACCGCACCTGGAACAACCACCTGCGTATCAACCGCCTCATCTATATCCCGTTTGACACGGAAGAGGAGGCAAAGAACTTCAATTTGTCTGACCTTAACGATTATCAGAACTGATGAAAACCGCGAAAACCATACTATGCTTATCGCTGCTCATGGCGTTGCCCATGACAAGTTATGCTCAGGATGAGGATGACGCAGCAGTTGACACGACCCTTGTGCGCCGTGTCCGTAAGACCAAGAAGGTTGAGCCCACGAGGGAGATCAAGGGTCGTGTGGTCAGCCAGGACAAGCACACGCCGCTCGCCGGTGTGCTAGTGCAGTCGGTGGCAGGCGAAGGCTATTCCGGCCTTACCGAAGCCGACGGTACCTTCACCATCAAGGTGCCTCTCTATTCCGCTGCCGTGGATGTGACTATCCCCGGATACAACAAAGTACGTGTAGGCCTTAGCAAGAGTGGCCAGCTCCATGACATCGTTCTGCAGAGCGATGCCGCCCGTGCACTTTATGATGACGATGACAACATCATGAACAACGCCCGTGCCAAGAACTTCAACTACTCCAACGCAATCAACATCTCCGCCGAGATCGAGAATCAGCTGGGAGCCGAGGTTCGCACCGTGCAGCGTTCCGGAGTCAGCGGCATCGGAGCCTATATGCAGATTGCCGGCGTGAACAGCTTGAACAGCAACGCACAGCCGCTCGTGGTCATCGACGGTGTCATCACCGACATGCAGTACGAGCGCGAGATGCTCCATTCGGGCTTCTACAACGACATCCTCTCCAACATCAATGTGAACGACATTGAGCAGGTCGAGGTGATGAAGAACGGAACGGCCCTCTACGGCTCACGCGGTTCCAACGGCGTCATCCTGATCAAGACCAAGCGCAACCGCTCTCTCGCCACCCGCATCGATGCCTTCGCATCCGTCGGCATAGAGCTTATGCCCACGCAGATCGACGTGATGAACGGCCCGCAGTACAAGGGCTACGCCTCCAGCCTCCTCCAAAGCACAGGCACACGCCTGCAGGAATTCAAGTTCCTTAAGCCCGAGGTCGTCAACGGCAAGTCATACTACTGGTACAATAAGTACAACAACGACACCCGCTGGGCCGACGATATCTATCGCCAGGCCGTCACTCAGAACTACGGACTGAGCGTTCAGGGTGGTGGTGACATTGCCAACTACATGCTCTCCATCGGTTACACCCGTGCCAACGAGACATTGAAGGAGAACAACATGAACCGCCTCAACATCCGCTTCAACACCGACATCAAGATCACCGACTACATCGGTGTGCGTTTCGACGCTGCGTTCACCAACACCACACGCAAGCTACTCGATACAGGTGCTCCTGCCGACTATAACAACGGAGCTGTGACCAGCACCAACTTCCTGGCCTACGCCAAGAGCCCGATGCTCAGTCCTTACTCTTTCGTGCCCGATCCCACCACTGGCGTGGGTGTAGTCAACAACGCCCACCTCGACATCGTCGATGAGGACTACCTCTCCGAAGTCAGCTCGCTTCGCAACGCCAACTGGCAGCTGGCCAACCCGCTCGCCATCCACGAGTACGGAACGGCCGAGAACAAGAACTACTTCGACAACTCCTACGTGATTCTCTCTGTTACCCCCGAGTGGAATCCAAACAAGCACCTGCGCATCAGCTCGCTTTTCAACTACACTCTGGTCAACACCAACGAGAAGTACTACGTGCCCCTCAACGGTGTGCCAAGCTACTATGTGGCAGCTCTGGAGAACACCATGAAGAACGAGATCGGTTCGCTCTACGGCAAACACAACTCCGTTACCAGCGACACCCGCATCCAGTGGAAGAACTCCTACAACGGACACAACATCGACCTGCTCGGCGGCTTCCGTTTCATGAACCAGACCTACAGCAGCAACCACCAGAGCGGTTACAACACCGGTAACGACAAGACCCCGTATATCAACAGCGCCTCGAACAAAGTCAACGAGGGCTTCAACGAGAAGTGGGCCACTCTGACCTGGTACGCTCAGGCCGCCTACAACTGGAAGAACCGCTACTATGTCCAGGGTAACCTGACCATGGACACCAACAGCCAGTTCGGTCGCGATGCCAAGAGCGGCATCAAGATCGGCGGCGTGAAGTGGGGCATCTTCCCCAGCCTGCAGGCAGGGTGGGTTATGAGCAACGAGTCGTGGTTCCACAACAAAGTCGTCAACTATCTGAAACTCACCGCCGGCATCGACGTGAGCGGTAACGACGACCTCACCTACGACGCCTCTCGCACCTATTTCGCCAGCCACCTCTTCCTGACCAAGGTGCCTTCCTACGTGCTCGAGAACATCGGTAACACCGAGCTGCAGTGGGAGACCACCCGCCGCCTCAACTTCGGCCTTGAGACCAAGATGTTCAACAACCGCCTCTCTATCGCCTTCAACTACTTCAAGTCCTGGACAGACAACCTGCTCACCCTGCGCGAGCTCTCCTTCCTGAGCGGTATCAAGCAGAACTGGAGCAACGGCGGCAGTCTGGAGAACAAGGGCGTGGATCTGACCCTCAACGCACATCTCGTTTCCACCAACGACTGGAACTGGAGCGTAGGAGCCAGCCTCGGCCACTATGTGAACAAACTCACCGCTCTGCCCGACGACCAGCAGTATGTCGATAACCAGGTGCTCGGTGCAACCATCCGCAGTCAGATCGGCTCGTCCATCAACAGCTTCTACGGCTTCAAGACCGCGCCCACAAGCAGCGGAACCATCGTCTATGCCACAGCAGCTGAGGCTGCAAGCGACGGTCTCTACAAGAAGGACGCCAGCGGAGCTATCACCTACTTCGGAGCCGGCGACGTGAAATACGTTGACCAGAACGGCGACGGCGAGATCAAAGCCTCTTCCGTTGCTTCCGAGGACGACCGCACCATCATCGGCGACGCCACTCCCGACATCTACGGTAACCTCTTCACCAGCCTCAGCTTCAAGCGCCTCCGTCTCGACGTGGGCTTCAACTACAGCCTCGGCGGTGATGTCTATAACTACAACCGCCAGCAGCTTGAGAGCGGCTCACGCTTCATGAACCAGACCACAGCTATGCTGCGTCGCTGGAGCTACGAGGGACAGGTCACCGACATCCCACGTGCCGCCTACGGCGATCCCATGGGCAACAGCGACTTCTCCGACCGCTGGATCGAGGACGGCTCCTACCTGCGCCTGAAACACATCACGCTCAGCTATCAGCTCCCCATCAACAACACCTACATCCAGGGCATCAGCGTGTGGGTACGCGCCAACAACGTGTTCACCCTCACCAAGTATCTCGGCGCAGACCCCGAGTTCTCCATGGGCAACGGCGTGCTGTTCCAGGGCATTGACCGCGGACTCCTCTCTCAGGGCCGCTCGTTTAACGTAGGTGTGAAGATTAACCTCTAATTCAATTCATAATTCATAATTTAGAATTCATAATTATGAACACAATAAAGTATATATACAATAGAGCAAAAGCACCGTTCTGTGTCCTCGGTCTCCTCGCTGTCGTTAGCTTCGGCTTCACAGCCTGCAACGACATGCTTGACAAGGGCAACGAGAACGTGATGTACGGCGACAAGAACCACTTGGTCAACGCAGGCGACACCGTAAACTCCTACACGGGAATCCTCTATCAGCTCCAGCGCATCGCCGTGCGCACCAACCTGCTGGGCGAGCTGCGCGGTGACCTGACCACAGTCCGTCAGAATGCGACAACTGACATCAAGGACATCTCTGCGTTCAACGTTGACGACTACAACGCCTACAACGATCCGCGAGACTACTATGCCATCATCAACAACTGCAACTACTTCTTGGCCAACGCCGACACCGCGCTGCAGAACAACAAGTTCGACTACATCTTCAAGCGTGAGGCCGATGCCGTGCGCTGCATCCGTGCTTGGGTCTATCTCCAGCTCGGACAGGTCTATGGAGCTAACATCCCCCTCGTGACTGAGCCTATCCTCACCGAGCTCGATGCCAATCTGGCCAACTACACCAAGGTGGATATCAAGGACATCTGCGACTACTTCATCCAGGACCTCGCAGTTCTCCCCCTGCAGAAGGATAACAACGACTACGACTATCCCAAGCACACCACCTACGACCAGACCACGGCTCCCCCGTACCTCTGCGCTATCCCCCTCGACCTCATCCGCGGCGACCTCTACCTGTGGCGTGCCAGCCTCGAGGCCAACGAAGCCTCACGCATCGCCTACGCCAAGCAGGCTGCATTGAGCTACTACAGCTTCATCTATTGGAACAAAGGCTACAAGCCCTACTCCGTCACACAGTCATCCATACGAGCCTATTGGCAGGAGACGGCCGTGAAGAACAACATGTTCAACCTTCCCAGCGGTGCGTACAGCATGGTGTCATCAAGCATTCTTGTAGGTGACGAATGTCTCTCCATCATCCCTATGGACTCTCTGAGCGCCGACGGACAGTTCAACACCCTCCGCAAGCTCTATGCATACGACTATGACGAAGCCGGAGGAGACCTCGTTGAAGCCTGTCTCATTCCCTCACAGGTATGCTGGGACTACAGTGACAGCCAGGCCTACTGCGCCAAGATGACCAACGGCGATGTGCTCTATCTCGAGAGCGGCACCTTCTCCGACGATGAGCTCAACGACCACCTCGTGGGCGACCTGCGCATGTCAGACAACTACTTCGAGTACAACACCACCTATAACGCTGAGGCTATGAAACTCAGTGAGATCTCCAAGATCTACACCCGTAACGTAGTCCTCTACCGCAACGGTATCGTCTATCTCCGTTTGGCCGAGGCCCTGAACATGGCCGGTTTCCCGAAGTTCGCACTTGCCATCCTCTCCACCGGTGTCGATGACAACATCATCGCCCACGACGTGCTCTCACAGTGCAACAACGCAGCCGACTCCGCCTGGGTACAGCAGTTCTCCTTCCCCGTAAACATCTTCCGTGCCAGCATCAACTACGACAACTACGACAACATCGTGGAATACACCGGCGATGCCAACCGCGTCTATAACATCGGTCTGCACAGCCGTGGCAGCGGCGACACCCCGTTCAACGCCAACTACTATCCCGCTTATGCCGACGCTCCGAAAGACAGCACCGTCGGTGAATACGAGTATGATGGTACAAAATTCAACGGTTATCCTCAGTATCCAGATACCACGCAGGCTACGTTCGAGCTGAGCTATCCTTACCCCGTTAAGCTGGATGGCGAGACCACCCGCGAGTTCAACCTCCGCATGGCCGCCTTCACCGATTCTCTCGCCGCTTGGCGTACAGAGTGGGAAAACAAGTATATGCATCAGTGTGATGTCTGGTACTCTAAGTATGGTGTTCCGCAGGTGAAGCCAATCCAGCAGCTCGTCGTTGACTCCCTCATCGATGTGGAGCAGGCTCTTGAGGACTGCTTCGAGGGCCACCGCTTCGGCGACCTCGTTCGTGCCGCTTATCGCAACTCATATACCCAGTCGGGTCGCTATCCGTCTCCGGAAGCCTACTTCTCTGAGAAGCTGCGCCGCCGCGACCCGTCCCTCAACGTAGCCGACAAGCGCACCTGGTTCATCAACTGGAAGAACCAAATCGGAATGTAAACCATTGAACATTGAACATTGAACATTGAACATTGAACATTGAACATTAGTCATTGAACATTGACCATTGATCATTGACCATTGACCATTGACCATTTATGAGGCTGTGTCCATCGCGTGACGCAGCCTCTCTTTTCTTTTTTACTCTTTTCTCTATATATTTTTCTTTTCTCTTTCCTATTTTCACCAAATTAATGTACCTTTGTGGACAATTTCAACAAATCACTTAAATATTTCAACTCAAATGAAACACTTATTACATTCTCTTGCCTTACGGGTAACCATGCTCATCGCCCTACTCGTAAGTTTAGGCATCAACGTGGCGTGGGCAGACACGATGGCAGAATTTTGAAAAAGTTGCTGCACCTCTACACTTCTTTGCTCGGAGGTATCCCATATATAGTGGTTTGCCAAATAAATGTGCTTAGGGCGTTCTGACTCTGCGAGTTTCTGTACTGGTGCTTTAACAAATGGAAACATAGGATGGGTAGATAGTCGCAATCGAACCTTCAAGGACGTATTCCACAAACCAAATGAAGAAAGATGAAATGGAAGAGATAATATCCAAACCGCTCATCGTAAAGTCACATGATGTGACATTGGACTCAGAGTATGCAGAGTGGATAGCGGAAGTGAAGCACCGCTACCGCTCGGCACAAGTGAAGGCTGCCGTTAAGGTGAATGCTGAGAAGCTTCTTTGGAACTGGCAGATGGGACGCGACCTTGTGCAGAAAAAAGCCGAAGAACGATGGGGTGCAGGAATAGTAGAACAGGTAAGCCTGGATTTGAGGCGAGAGTTCCCCAATGAGGATGGCTTCTCTACATCCAATCTCTGGTATATGAAAAAGTGGTTCCTGTTCTATTCTAACGATGCTGATACAGAAAAACTCCAACGACTCATTGGAGAATTGCAAGCGTCTATAAATCAGGAACGCATAACACTCCAACGACCCGTTGGAGAAATTGTGAAACAGCCTGTTTCAGAATATAGTAATAGCACGTCTATTGATTTCCCTCTGCCTTTCGCACTTGTTCCATGGGGGCAGCATATTGAGATTGTTAGCAGAAGTAGAAGTGTAGAAGAAGCTCTATTTACATAAACCAAGTGATAACAAATGGCTTGAGCAGGACAGCACTTGTCAACTGCTTTAAGGCTCGTTTGTATGAGACGCAGGGTAAGATTGTGAACAACTTCTCCGAGCATCTGCCTGAACTGCAGAGTAAGCTGATACAGGAGGTCTTGAAGGAGAACTACGATTTTGGCTTTGCCACCGTAGAGCATGAGGTGTACGACGAGGATGCATTAGAAGCAGCTCTTACTGAAAACGTTACGAACCTGCTCCTAGAGATGGGCAATGGATTTGCATTCTTGGGTAAACAACGGGAGATTATCGTTGGTGGGCGTTCGCGTAAGATAGACCTGCTGTTCTATCATATCCGTCTGCGTTGCTACGTGGTTTGCGAACTAAAGGCCAAACCCTTTGAGCCAGAATTCGCAGGCAAGTTAAATTTCTATGTAAATGCTGTTGACGAGTTAAAGAAGGCTCCTGATGACAACCCAACCATTGGCCTTCTGATATGCTCTGATATGAACAAGACGGAAGTTCAGTGGTCATTCAAGGGTATCAGCACACCAATGGGCGTTGCCACCTATAACAACATTCGCATCAAGGACATGCTGCCCACCCAAGAGCAACTGAAAGAGCGGATGGAACTATTGAAAAAAGAACTGAAGCATACAAAGCGGTTGATGAGTAAAAAATAGTCTCCATGCTCAGTCTCCATGGAGGGTTTGCTCAGTCTCCATTTTGTCCTATGTCCAGGTAACAAGGCTAAGCTGCAAAACTAACGTCTTTTATCTCCGTTTGTCTTCTTCTAACTTCCTCTATCTATAGAGAAAGCTTCCTAAACCTCAGCTGGAGGTTATCCACTCGCCGGTTACGTTGATGCACATGCGGCCCAAATATGGCATTAATCATTAATTGACCATTCCCATACATTTTTTAACATATATTTTTGGAAAAGACCATATATTAATGTACCTTTGCAGCTGTTTTGCGGCACACGGATAATCTTTCAACATTAATTGCCATTAATTGGCCCGTTAATTTATCATTAATGAAGAATTATATGGATTCATTTATGGTAATTACATGTGAAAAAGGCTTCGAGCTAATCCGTTAAATCCGAGCAATCCGTGGTCAGAACCCATACACCCAACCCCAACTCCCCACTCCGGGGGCACGGGGATCAGAACATTAATTCATTAACTAAATAATCAACTCAAATGAAACAAAAACTACTAAATCTATTGCTCCTGCTATGCGCCCTCATAGTAGGAAGCGAAAGTGCTTGGGCGCAGACAACTCCGTGTTATACTTTAGATACATCTCTGTCTGCAAATGCGGGAACGAATAGTGCATACGCATCTGAAGGCTCAAAAGATGTTAATGGAATAATTTGGTATGCTACAGGTAATATGCAAATGCAGCCATGGAGAATTGGAGGAAAAGCGAGTTCATCTTCAACAACAGCTACACTAGACGTTAGTAGAACGGTTTACACAGCGACCCCTATGGAAGATGAGATAGAAAGCATAAAGCTTTATATCGGAGATGTCACCGTTAATACCTTTTCATCTGTTAAACTAACAGTGTCAAGTAAGGCTGATTTTTCATCTATTACCGATGAAATTACAGAATCTTCTCCTAGCGCAAGTTCCACATTGACTTTTAGCCCTACGTCTGGAACTAATTGGGATAGTAATTTATATTATAAGTTTACCATTAATGCAACCCTAAAAGGTAAGAGTAACACATATGTACAATTCTCCAAGGTAGAGTTTTATGAATATACTGATGGCGGTAGTAAGACATCCACTTCCACAGCCGTCTCAGCTCCTGTGGGCTTTGTTACAGACCTGAATGGCAGTACTGGCGTATCAGCAGGCACGCTGACAGCAACCGTAACTCCAGAAGGAGAATCTGCTTTGTCAAGTCCGGCAATCACTTGGAGTTCCGATAACACAAGCGTTGCAACGGTTAATTCTTCAACTGGTGCCGTGACCCTTTGGGCTGTAGGTTCTGCCAATATCAAGGCCACTTACGCTGGTGATGAAGATTATAGTGGTTCTAATGGTTCCTATGCGTTAACGGTAACCAACAGCAACCCCGGCGACGGTTCTTTGTCTAAGCCCTACACCGTGGCTGAAGCTCTGGCTCTCATCAGTGGTTACAGCAGTGGTAGCGGTTCTTCTGGAAGTGTCTACACAAAAGGTAAAGTGTCTTCAATAGGCTCGATATATAATAGCACAATGCTGACCTACTTTATTTCCATCGACGGAACAAGCTCTAACACGATTCAGGTATTTAGAGGTAAGAACATTGGTAATACCGACTTTGCTTCAACGAGCGACATCAGTGTTGGCGATGAATTAATCATCTACGGACAATTGTATAACTACAATTCAACTCCCGAAATCAATACTGGCAACTATATCTACTCTCTTAACGGCAAAATCAAGCCGACTATTACCTTTGGCGAGGATTCTTACGAGGTTGCCTATAACGGCTCGCTGACCATCAGCGCGACCTCTTCACCCTCTGGCACTATCACCTACAGCTCGAGCGACACAGACATTGCCGAGATTAACTCCTCGACAGGTGTTGTAACTCCCAAAACAGAGGGCGAAGTTACCATTCGTGCTACTCTCGCAGAAGGCGCTGGCAACATTGAATGGTATGAGGAAGTAACGCTGAACGTCACGGATGGCAGAGCAAGCGCAGGCATTGAATTTGCCAATGCTACCGTAACCAAGACATGGGGCGAGAGTTTCTCTGGTCAGGGACTGACTAATCCCAACGACCTGACGGTTTCCTACGTAAGCACCGTTCCCGCTGTTGCAACAGTAAATGCAAGTACAGGTGCCGTTACTATCGTTAAGGCCGGCACATCAGTCATCAAGGCAACCTTTGAAGGCGACGAAGATTATATGCCCGCAGAAGTTTCCTACACTCTGACCGTGAACAAGGCTGCCGCAGGTCTCTCCTTCGACGAGACAGCGTTCGACATAGACCTGAACGACGACAGCTTCGTGGCTCCGACACTGAATAACCCCAATGGCCTGACTGTTGCTTGGGAATCCAACAATACTGACGTTGCCACGGTAAATGCAAGCACAGGTGCTCTCACCCTGATTACAACAGCTGAAGGCACAGTCACCATCAAAGCTTCCTTCACAACTAACGATTGGTATCTTGCCGGCAACGCAAGTTATACAATCACCATCACCGACCCCAACAAGAAGGGTACAAAGAGAAATCCTTATACGGTAGCAGATGTGATTGACGGTACTGCTACTGGTACTAACATATATGTGGTGGGATTTATCGTCGGTAATTATAGTACCACTGCTGTTGTTAATCCGGCAACAGGCGATACCAATCTTTCTTTGGCAGACGCTTCCGATGAAACAACAATCTCAAATACCATTCCCATTGAATTGCCTAATAAGGGAACTATGAGAACGAACTGGGGGCCACTTTCAAATTATGTAATTGGTTATAAGGTTCTCCTTAAAGGAAATAAAGATACATACTTCAGTGTAAACGGTATTAAGGGTACATCCGAGATTTCTGCCGTTTCTGTTCCTGCCGTAGTTACAGCAGCCGGCTATGCTACATTTGCCGCTAAAGCAGCTGTTGACTTCACAGGTAAGGAAATCAAGGCTTATGTCGCCGAGCCGAATGGTACTACGGGCGTTACGTTCACTCAGGTGAACAAGATTCCTGCCAATACTGGTGTTCTGCTCTACAAGGCTGGTGGTGCAACAGAAGAAATTCCTGTTACAACCGAATCAACCGACTATTTGGGAAATAACGTATTTGTTCCCGGCACAGGCATAGCAGTAGCCTCTGTAATTGAAACAACAAAGCACAACTATATCCTGAACAATAAGGGTGGAGCTATTGGTTTCTACAGAGCCAATGGTCGAACGGTTGCCAAGAACCGCGCATATATCCAGATTGACGAGAGCATCTGGGGTTCGTCAAACGTCAAGGAGTTCATCGCACTGCCCGGCTTTGATGAGACAGGCATTGAGGCAATTGACAGCCTCACCCCCTCTCCCGTGAGCGAGGGGAGCATCTTCAACCTCGCCGGCCAGCGTCTTAGCAAGATGCAGAAGGGCGTGAACATCGTGAATGGCAAGAAGGTAGTCATCAAGTGATGAATGCAAAATGTAAAATGTAAATATTAGACATTCAAGATTATGAAAAAGATATATATTAAGCCGACTGTTGAGAAATTCAATATTGAGGTTAAGCACGGTATTCTCTTAGAAGGTTCGCTTCATATTTCCGGCGATTCTGGAACAGCCACGTTCTTTGATGACAATGCAGAAACCGACGCTATGGTCAAGGAAGATCGCGACGGCTTCTGGGACGACGAATGGTGAAAACCATTGAACATTTTTCGCCTTCGCTCAACAATTCGTGATCATTGACCATTGATCATTGATTATTGACCATTGAACATTAAGGCAAAGCCTTGAATATCGGCTGCACCTCAGCAATTCAAATGAGTTTGATTGCGTTCGGTTTGCACGATAATTGACTTTTGAGGTCTTGTTGACAATTGGTTAATTAGAACCTTTATATATTAGCGACAGCAGCTATAACTTCAAGTTCGAAGCATATAGCTGCTGTTGCTTTTGTTTACCATATGTGATACCTACTTTTGCCCCTTGGCTCGCGTGCTTGTCTGCCTTGGTTCGTCACTTAGCATACGGCTGTATGTTAATTAACACACGGCTGTATGTTAATTAACACACAGCTGTCTGCTAATTAACACACGGCTGTATGTTAATTAACACACGGCTGTCTACTAATTAACACACGGCTGTATACTAAGTTGTGGATGCAGGCGCATCGAGTGCTGAGTTATGTTAAACTTTGGCACCTCACTCTGACAATAATCAATGGGGCAGAGACGTTAATATAATAAATCGTGGAAACGGTTAATCGAATAATCGGTTAATCGAGTAATCGAATAATCGAATAAACGGTTAATCGAGTAAACGAGTAAACGAATAAACGGATAAACGTTTAAACGAATAAACGAAAGAAAAATTATTAACCCTCATAACCTCTCTTATGAAAATATCTCGCTTTGGATATTATTGGCTTGACACATGGGTGCTGGCTAACATCATACAACTGGCTACGCAGGATTTCTGCAGACGTTTTCTAAATCACAGCAACGACCCGGGAGGCCGTCAGTACGATCAGATGACTCAAGCGGCGCGGTCTGCTCCTGCCAATATCGCCGAGGGCAACTCGCGTCATACTACATCCAGGGAGACCGAGATGAAACTTACCGACGTGGCTCGTGCGACTTTGGCCGAATTGACAAACGATTACTTCAACTGGCTTTTGCAGTACGAGCAGCTGCCGTGGTCTGTACACTCACCAGAGTACAAGCAAGTGTTGTCAATACAATTAGACAAGCCCACATACGATGACGACTTGCAGTATCAAAGCAGCATCCACATACTACGACAGAAACAACGCTTCGACTTTTGGCTTAAGGACAGCGACTCTTTCCAGGTGGCCCGATGCATAATTGTTCTTTGTAACCGACTGGCCGCTATGCTAAGCAAGCAGATAGAACAGCAGCTTGCCACCTTTGGCGAGGAAGGCGGATTCACCGAGGCTCTGACTGCCGAGCGATTGTCCAAACGAACCCAGCAGAACATTGAGGCTGGTGCGCCACAATGTCCGCTCTGTGGCAAACCCATGATACGCCGTATGGCTAAGAAAGGTGTTAACTCCGGCAATGAGTTCTGGAGTTGTTCTGCCTATCCCGACTGTCATGGGACTAAGAGAATCGAGAAATGAATAATCGAAAAACTTTATTTTCGAACACGAATCTCGCAAATCGCACGAATTTAGATGGAGTGGTGCTTTAGACTATTAACGTATAATTACTATAAAATTGTCCATATAATTATTCATTAATGATAAATTAACGGGTTAATTAATGGCAATTAATGTTGAAGAATTTTCGAACACGAATTGTACGAATTGTACGAATAAGCGAGAGCATACGAAAGCTTGCTTTCAGTCTGCCGAGCGGGAGTACAATCAACAAAGTTAATTGTACGAATATGGCTGGTGCGATTTTAATTCGTTAGATTTGTGAGATTACTGCGTTCCTCGTGGGTCTGCGACAAATCTCGTGTTCACTTAAAAATCCGTTTAATCCGTTTAATCCGTTGTTTGAGAAAAATTCGTTTAATTCGTTGAGTTATTATTGCGGGGCTTTTCGCTTTTCGTTTTCTCGCTGCGGGGGCGGTCTGCACGTCCGTGGGTGCGCTTGCCGCTGTTGGAGCTGTGCTTGTCTTTGCCGTGGTCTCCGCGTCCGCGACCGTGTCCTCCGCGTCCACGGCGTTTGCGTTTTCCGCCTCGTTCATTTCCGCCTGAGGCGCGGCCTGTGTATTCAGGGCCTTCGCCGAGTTCCTCGGGAATAGGATTCTTGGTGATTTCCTTCTCGAGGAAACGTTCGATGTCCCGGAAGAGAGGCTGATCCTTCTCGCTGACAAGGGTGATGGCACGTCCGTCGCGGTTAGCGCGTGCTGTGCGTCCTATGCGGTGGACATAATCCTCGCAGTCTCGTGGCACATCGAAGTTGATAACCAGCTGGATATCATCAATGTCTATACCGCGTGCCACGATGTCTGTGGCCACGAGCACGCTAATCTTGCCCGTCTTGAAGCGCCACATCACGTCATCGCGCTCTGGCTGTGAGAGGTCGCTGTGCATCGCTTCGGCGTTGAATCCGCGTCGTTTCAGCGTGTAGGTGACGTCCTTCACGTAGCTCTTCTTGCCAACAAAGATTATGACTCGGTTCAAAGACCCCTCTAAATCTCCCCGTGAGGGGAGACTTTCTGATGCAGAGTCGCCGTGCAACTTTTCCCCTTCAGAGGGGGCTGAGGTGGGGCTTTTGAAGATATATTCAATCAGGCGCAGTTTCTGGGGTTCGTAGCAGATATAAGCCGACTGCTGAATCTTCTCCGCTGGTTTGGAGACAGCCAGTTTCACCTCAACGGGGTCGGTGAGGATGGTCTTTGCAAGGTCGATGATCTTCTGCGGCATGGTGGCGCTGAACATGATGGTCTGGCGCTCCTTGGGCAGATATTTCACAATCTGCATTATGTCCTCGGAGAAGCCCATGTCCAGCATACGGTCCGCCTCGTCAAGGATGAAGAAACTGACATGCGAGAGGTCTATGTTCCCGAGTGAGAGGTGTGAGATGAAACGTCCCGGAGTGGCTATTACCACGTCTGCGCCCATCTGCATACCGCGTTTCTCCTGCTCGTAGCGTATGCCGTCGTTGCCTCCATAAACGGCTACGCTGCTGATGTCGTCGAGATAATAGGCAAATCCCTCCATGGCCTGGTCAATCTGCTGTGCCAGTTCGCGTGTTGGTGCCATTATGACACAGTTGATGGCATCCTTGGGGTAGCCTCCGTCTCGCAGCTTCGAGAGCACGGGCAGCAGGTATGCGGCAGTCTTTCCCGTGCCGGTCTGTGCCACGCCGATGAGGTCGCGTCCTTCTAGCAGGGGCGGGATAGTATGTTCTTGGATGGGTGTACACTCCACGAAATTCATGTCATCGAGTGCATCGAGCACGTCGTAGTTCAGGTCTAAGTCTTCAAATTTCATTAATAATATAGTAGGTTTCGGACTCTCCCCCCGCCCTCCCTTGTAGGGAGGGAGCGAAATGAGGACAAGAGGTATTTTTTATGAGTTTAAGAAGTTTAAGAAGTTTAAGAAGTTTAAGAAGTTTAAGAAGTTTAAGAGTTTAAGAGTTTAAGAGTTTAAGAGTTTAAGAGTTTAATAGTTTAAGAGTTTAAGAGCTTCCCGCAGGTCTCTCCCCCCCACGGGGGGAGTTGGAGAGGGGCCCTTATCTCAACGATTTTCTGTACAGCCAGAAGGCGATGGCGGTGAATATTACGTTTGGTGTCCAGGCTGCTATGATGGCAGGCCAGTTGCTGTTTATGGCGAAGGTGGAAGATATGGTCTGGAACATCACGTATGCGGCGGAGAGGGCTATGCCGATGCCGAGCGAACCGCCCATGCCCCCTTTGCGTTTGCGGAAACTCAGGCAGAGACCTATGGTGGAGAGGATGAAGGCGGCGAAAGGTGAGGAGAAGCGCTTGTGATATTCCACCTCGAACACTTTGATGCCGCCTGCCCCGCGCAGCTGCTGTTTGTCTATGTATGCGAGCAGTTCGGAGTTGGTCATCGTGGTTTCTATGTTGGATATGGGCAGGAAGTCGCTGGGTTCCATCAGAATAACGGAGTCCATCAGCTCTTTCGTTACTATATGTTCGCGAAGGCCTTTGAGCGTGCGTATCTTTACGCGCCTCAATTTCCAGTGGAAGCGCTCGTCAGCCAGCGTGTCGTATTCTATGCGTTCGGCGGTGAGGTGACTGATCAGTTGTTTGTTCTCGAATTTATCCAACGAGAAGTGGGTGCCGTTCTTACGTATGCCGTCGAAGAACTCTATGTAGGCAATCACGCCCGTATCCACCTGCAGCTGCAGGTTCGTGGCCGTCTGCGGCTTCTTGTTCTTGCTGGTTTTGTAGCGGTATTCAAACTGGATGCGGTCCACCGACCCTCGTGGAATCACTTCTGAGCCGAGGTAGAAGGAGAGGGCTGCAATCAGAGCCGAGGAAATCAGATAGGGGCGCAGCAGTCGGCTGAAGCTCATGCCCGTGCTCAACATCGCGATAATCTCTGAGTTCTCCGCCAGCTTTGCGGTGAAGAATATCACGGAGATGAATACGAACAGGGCAGAGAACATATTGGCGTAGAAGGGCACGAAGTCAAGATAGTAGAATGCCAGTCCTGCCATCGGAGCGTGGTTGGATGCGAACTTGTCCGAGTTCTCCGAGAAGTCGAACACAACGGCGATGGTGATGATGAGCACGATGGAGAACACATACGTACCCAGGAACTTCGCCATTATGTAGCGGTCCAAGCGCGAGAACAGGTTGCGCCTAACATTGGAAATAAAAGAAGACACAGCGGACTCTCCCCACTGCCCCTCCCTGTGAGGGAGGGGAGTAGTAACTTCTGCAGTAGAAAGGCCCTGAGCCTCGGATGTGCTCTCAGTCTCGCTCTGCGAAATATTTTGAGGAGTTTTGTCTTCTATTTCCATGTCTGGTGAGTAATCACTCCCCGCCCTACAAGGGAGGGACAGGGGGGAGGGTCTATAGTCTCTGACTTAGTTTTGGAATCATCATATCTTTCCACTGGCGGAAATCGCCGTCGATGATGTGCTTGCGGGCTTCACCCACGAGCCACAGGTAGAAGGCCAGATTGTGGATGCTGCCAATCTGCAGGGCGAGCAGTTCCTGAGCCTTATATAGGTGGTGCAGATATGCTTTCGTGTAGGCTGTGTCCACGTATGATGTTCCGGCGGAGTCTATGGGTGAGAAGTCCGTGGCCCATTTCGCGTTGCGCATATTCATTGTGCCTTCGGAGGTGAAGAGCATGGCGTTGCGCCCGTTGCGGGTGGGCATCACGCAGTCGAACATATCCACGCCGAGAGCAATGGCTTCCAGTATATTCACCGGTGTGCCTACTCCCATGAGATAGCGGGGGCGGTCCTTGGGCAGGATGCCGTTGACCAGTTCTATCATCTCGTACATCACCTCCGTTGGTTCGCCCACGGCCAGTCCGCCAATGGCGTTGCCCTCTGCCCCTTTCGAGGCCACGAACTCCGCGCTCTGTATGCGCAGGTCGCGGTAGGTGCAGCCCTGAACTATAGGGAAGAGTTTCTGGTGGTAGCCGTATTTGGGCTCCGTCTTGTTGAAGCGGCGTATGCAGCGGTCGAGCCAGTTGTGTGTCAGCGCCAGACTCTTCTTCGCGTAGTCGTATTCAGCCGTTCCGGGAGGACACTCGTCAAAAGCCATGATGATGTCCGCACCTATGGAACGCTCTATATCCATCACCTTCTCGGGTGAGAAGAAATGCTTGCTGCCATCGATATGACTGCGGAACTCGCAGCCCTCTTCGCGCAGCTTTCGTATGCCAGTGAGGGAGAATACCTGAAAGCCGCCGCTGTCCGTGAGCATGGGGCGGTCGAAACCGTTGAAGCGGTGCAGACCACCGGCTGCTTCGAGCACCTCGGTGCCCGGACGCAGATACAGATGGTATGTGTTGCCGAGGATAATCTGTGCGTGGATGTCTTCTGTCAGATCCTTCAGCTGTACGCCCTTCACCGACCCCACTGTTCCCACGGGCATGAATATCGGGGTCTCTATGGGGCCGTGGTCCGTCTGCAGCAGTCCTGCACGTGCCGACGTCTGCAGGTCGTTGGCGAGGAGGGTAAAAGAAGACCCACCCCCAACGGACTCTCCCCCCTGCCCCTCCCTGTGAGGGAGGGGAGTAGTTACTATATGGCTGGATGCATTATCTTTATCCATAACTCTAAACTCTTAAACTCCTTAAACCCCTTAAACTTTTTAAACTCTAAAACTTTTAAACTGACTCTCAACTCTAAACTCTCAACTCTCAACTCTCAACTTGTCAATTAAACTAGAATCCCCTTTCTTGTCTTCTAATTACTCCCCTCCCTAACAGGGAGGGGTAGGGGGAGAGTCTTTTTCAAATTTAAACTCTATCGGGTGATCCACCTTCTCCGGCAGCAGGGCGATGTCGAGCACATCCATTACGTTGCGGACATATCTGAAGTTGAGGCCGCGCAGATAGAGCTCGTCTATCTCCTCGATGTCCTTGCGGTTGTCGTCGCAGAGTATGATGTCGGTGATGCCGGCACGCTTGGCTGCCAGAATCTTCTCTTTGATACCGCCCACGGGCAGCACCTTGCCTCTGAGCGTTATCTCGCCCGTCATGGCCAGATTCTTGCGCACGCGCCGCTGCGTCAGAGCCGAGGCGAGACTTGTGGCCATAGTGATACCGGCGCTGGGGCCGTCCTTTGGCACAGCTCCCTCCGGCACATGCAGGTGTATGTTGTAGTTGTCGAAGATGCGTATGTCTATGTTGAGGTCTTCGGCGTGGGCTTTGATGAACTCCAGCGCCAGCATAGCCGACTCCTTCATCACGTCGCCCAGATTGCCCGTGAGGGTGAGCTTCTGTCCCTTGCCCTTCGAGAGGCTTGTCTCTATGAAGAGAATCTCGCCGCCCACGCTGGTCCAAGCCAGTCCGGTGACCACGCCTGCGTAGCCGTTGCCCTGATAGATGTCGCGCTGGTATTTCACTTTGCCCAGCAGCTTCACTATATCCTCGCGCTTGATGGTGGTGCAGGGGAACACCTGATCCAGCTCGTATCTCAGCACCACCTTGCGGAAGAAGCGGTTCAGCTCTTTCTCCAGCCCGCGCACTCCGCTCTCGCGGGTGTAGTTCTCTATGAGGAACTCCAGTCCGTCCTTCGAGAAACGTATCTCTTTGTGGTCGGCTATGCCGCAGGCCTCCTTCACACGCGGAATGAGGTGGCGCTTCGCAATCTCTATCTTCTCCTCGGTGATATATCCCGACACCTCAATCAGCTCCATGCGGTCCAGCAGTGGGCGGGGTATAGCGCCCACGTTGTTTGCCGTGGCTATGAACATCACCTTCGAGAGGTCGAAATCCACGTCTAAGAAATTGTCGTGGAAGGTCTCGTTCTGCTCGGGGTCGAGCACCTCCAGCAGAGCCGATGCGGGGTCTCCGTGTATGGTGTTCTCCGTTACTTTGTCTATCTCGTCCAGCACGAATACGGGGTTTGCGGAACCGGCCTTTATGAGGTTCTTGATGATACGTCCGGGCATGGCTCCGATGTATGTGCGGCGGTGGCCGCGAATCTCCGCTTCGTCGTGCATACCGCCCAGCGAGGCGCGCACATACTTGCGTTTCAGCGCGTCGGCTATGCTGCGGCAGAGCGATGTCTTACCCACACCCGGAGGGCCGTAGAGACACAGAATGGTGGGTTTCATCTCCGGTCCGCGCATGTGGCGCACGGCCAGATGTTCCAGTATGCGCTCCTTCACCTCCTTCATTCCGTAGTGGTTGCGGTTCAGTGTGCGCTCGGCGTTGCGCAGATCCAGATTGTCCGTGGTCAGCACGTTCCAGGGCAACTGCAGCAGCGTCTGCAGGTAATTCATCTGCACGTTGTAGTCGGGGTTCTGCGGCTGTATGCGTTCCAGCTTCGTCAGCTCGCGCTCGAAGGTCTTGTCCATCTCCTCGCCCCATTTCATCTTCTTGGCCTTCTTCCGCAGCTCCTCTATCTCGGCATCGGGGTGGTTGCCCAGCTGATTCTGAATGTTGCGAATCTCCTGCTGCAGGAAATACTCGCGCTGCTGCTGGTCTATATCCGCCTGCGTCTTGCTTCTCAGGTCACGGCGTATCTGTGCGAAATGAATCTCGTGGGCCAGGGCGCGGAGAATCAGTGTGCCGCGCTCCAGCGGACTCTCCGTGGCCAGCATCTGAATCTTGTCCTTGATGGGCACGGGCATGTGGGTGCATACGAAATTCAGGAACACGGGCGTGTCTGCCATCTGCTTCAGCGAGAATATCGTCTCGGCAGGCATCTCCACCAGTCCCGACAGCTCTGCCACGCGCTCGTTGAGCGTCTGCATCAGAGCTGTGTAGGTGCTGTCCTCGGTCTCCTCCGTGCGCTCGTTGCGCTTTATCACGAAAGCCTCGTAGTGCGAGCCGCGGTCTATCAGCTCGTTGATTATCACCGGCGCGAAAGCCTGAATTATGGCCGTCGTGGTGCCGTCGGGCAGTTCCATCATATTCACCACCTTGGCCACTGTGCCGTAGGGGTGGATATCTCCCTCGCCCGGCTCCTCAATCGAGGGGTTGGTCTGTGTGGCCGTCACTATCAGTGTGTCGGAGTTGTAGGCGCGTTTCACCACGTCCAACGAGCGTTGCCGCCCTATTCCCACGGGCATCAGAATCCCCGGGAAAATCACCATATTCCTCAGCACCAGCAGAGGCAGGGTGGGGGGCACGTTCATGTTGTAAATGGCATCGTCGGTTGCACTTCCGTCACTGAAAACAGAAATCGAATGGCTGCTTTTATCTTGCATAAAAATCTTCCCTATTTATAAATCGGGCGCAAAGGTAATGATTTTCATGCGAAATAACGAAAGCGAAAGCCTTTTTTAACATACAACACAGACACCCCCTCCATCTCTGGAAGGGGTGCCGAGGTGATTTTAGGAAACTCTAGGAAAGCCTAGGAAAGCCTAGGAAAGCCTAGGTTCTCCTAGGAAAGCCTAGGTTCTCCTAGGAAACCCTAGCTTAATCGCCTTCGCCTTCAGCGTCGTCGTCGGCGCTCCAGTCGGCGGTGGTCAAACCGGACAGCTCTGCTTCCAGCGCGGCGGCAGAAGCCTTGCGGGTGGGAGCCTTGTGGAGTGACACCCTCTGCAGGAGGTCGTCATAGAGCTTCGAGGCAGAGAACTTCACGTTGATGCTCTTGATGTTGGCGCGGGTGAACTTCTCCTTGCTCACGGCGCCCTCGCTCTGACAGGTCAGATAGAGCTTGCCCAGATCGCCCAGCTCGATGCGGTAGCCGTCGAGCATCAGCTCCTTGGAGCAGTTCACGAGCTTGGTGATGATGGCGATGACGTCGCCTCGGTCGTAGTTGCAGCCGTGGCTGACCAGATGGTCTGCGATTTCGTCGATGCTGAGAGTCCCGCGACTCTGTAGGAAGGCGTAAGCCTTCTTCTCTCCCGTACGGATGTTGGAGAGCATTGCAACAGCATAATCAATCATGATGGTAAAAATTTAAGGTTAAACAAAAAGTTGCGTCGGGGACTTCATGGTTTCTCGCCTTACCCTCCGTGGAGTCCGCGCGTAGTCTCCGTGAAGGGTCGGACGAGTCTCCTTCGTCCCCTTTGCTGCCACAAAGGTACGAAAAATCTTTGACTCCCGCAAATTATTTGCAAAGAAAAATCAAAGATTTTCAAAGTTTTTTTATAGGAAACCCTAGGAAACCCTAGGAAACCCTAGGAATGCCTAGGAATGCCTAGGAAATCCTAGGAAATCCTAGGAAATCCCAGAAAAGTCAGCAAGTAAGAAAGTAACTTATAGACAGGAACAGAAACGCCCGATGTTTACATCTTTATAAGATTATTAATAGAGTTTTAAATATATAGATTTTATACTTTTATTACCACCTTATGAACCCTTCCCGTCCACAAGTGACTTAGTTACTTTCCTACTATCTCAGCTTTATTAGCCAAAGAAAAACGCAGAAAATCCTTTTTCTTTTTGGCGGTCTTCCCACTAATGCTTAACTTTGCAGGCGAAATGAGAGGATAGGAACCCCTAGGAAACCTAGGAAACCTAGGAATGCCTAGGAAAACCTAGGAAAACCTAGGAAAGCCTAGGAAAACCTAGGAAAACCTAGGAAATCCTAGGAAAACCTAGGAAAACCTAGGAAAGCCTAGGAAAGCCTAGGAAAACCTAGGAAAACCTAGGAACCCCTAGGAAATCCTAGAAACCCCTAGAACCTCCTAGAATCTCCTAACCCTAACCCCTAAAACCCTAGAAACTATGGAATACGATACAAGAGGGAAGGTGCTGAAGAAGCCTGTTGTCTGGGAGCAGCTGTACTTCTACCGCAAGAGCGATGCCATCTACCAGCTGACGGTGGAGTTCTGTCATCGTTTCCTCCCCCCTTATGGTGACCGCACTGTAGATCAGATGATACAGGCGGCCCGCTCGGGCAAGCAGAATATCGCTGAAGGCAGCGAGGACGGGCAGACAAGCTCTGAGTCGGAGATAAAGCTCCTGAATGTAGCCCGTGGCAGCCTTCAGGAACTGCGCTTAGACTATCAGGACTACCTCAACACCCACCACCTACCTGCATGGGCTTCCGACAGCGAACGCCAGCGTCGCCTGCGCGATTTCTGCCACCACCATAACGACTACAGCTCCTACGAGCCGCTTGTGGCGAAGATGAACGACGAGGAGATGGCCAACCTCCTCCTCACCCTCTGCCATCAGACCGATAAGATGATGTACGCATACATCGAGAAACTGGAGAAACGCTTCGTCACCGAGGGCGGCATCAAGGAGCGTATGTATGCTGCCCGCACCGGCTACAGGCAACAACAAGACGCACACCTGCGCTCGCTTGAAACCGAAAACCAACGCCTTAAGGCCGAAAACGCCGCTCTCAAGAAACAGATAGAAGAATTAAGGAGATGAAAAGATGATTTGCGAAAAATAAGATAGAAAATGCCATCCAATCAAAAAAGAGTTTGTATATTTGCGGCGCATAACCACTAAAACCATATTGCCTATGAGCATAGATTAACATTTCTAGGACATAAAGGATGAACATCCACTTTTGATTCTTGTTTCTGATAAATCGCCAAATTTGAGGAATTTGTTAAGAATAAAAGTAGATAGTTCACGCCGCTTGGCGTGGACGTTTACTCGTTTAAGACAAATAGGTGTTTGGCGATACCTCAGAAACGTAGGCGAAGTAAATTGTCCACGTTTTCTTTTTGTTGTATTTCTTAACGCATTAACAAACAAATAATTGGATTATGAAAAAACAAATTCTTTTCTTAGCTTTGATGTTGCTCCCAATAGTTTCTTATGCGGAGAAACAAAAGATTGGTGGTATATGGTACGATCTTGACGACATATATAAAACGGCATCAGTTACTCATGGGGAAAAAAATGATTATTATGGAAATATTGTTGTACCAAGTGAAATATATAGCATAGATAATCAAAGTTATTATCAGGTAACAAGTATCGGGTATCAAGCTTTTTATAATTGCAGGAATGTAAAATCCCTCATTCTACCAGAAAGCGTGAAATATATTTCCACAGGTGCATTTTATGGTTGTAGCAGCCTTAGATCTATTAATATACCTGATAGCGTTAAGCTTATAACAAATCAAGTCTTCTACGGTTGTAGCAGCCTTACATCAATACAACTTCCGGAAGGTATCAATTCTATAGATGGAGAAGCTTTTTATGGCTGTACCAGTTTATCTTCGATTAAACTCCCCGAATCTGTTACCTACATCGGACTGAAATCTTTTAAGAATTGTAGTAATTTATCTTCTATAAACATTCCAGAAAGTGTAATACAAATTAGTGAATATGCTTTTGATGGATGTAGTAATTTGTTCACGATAGAAATTCCAGATAATATTTTTTTACAACATGGTGCTTTGGATAATACAGGGTGGATAGAATCACAACCTGATGGTGTTATTTATGCTGGGAAGTATGTTTATTCATATAAAGGATCATTGTCTAATGAAATAAGTATTCATTTAAGAGATGATGTTACATACATTTGTGATTATGCTTTCTATGATTGTCGAAACCTAACCTCAATAAATATTCCAAATAGTATTTCGCTCATAGGTAGTTATGCTTTCTTTAGATGCGAAAAATTAAACACCCTTACGTGTTATATGGTTAATCCCATGTCATTTCCAGATAATGTGTTTCCTAATAATACAAAGACAAATTGCAAACTTGTTATTCCCGCTGGCACACGGAGTAAATATGTCGAAAAAGGGTGGACTGCAAACTTTAAAGAGGTAGAGGAGAAGGAAGATGGAGATCCAATCTGGTTATCCATCGTTGATGCGGAACGTGGTTGCACGAAACTGAAATGTGAACGTGGAAAAGCATATACGTTCAGAATAGAACCAGTAGAAGGTTGGCATATCCATTCTGTCACATTCAAGGGTGCCGACGTGACAAGTTCGTTGAATAGCGATAAAGAATTCACAACCCCAGCGATGGCCGAAAGTTCAGAACTAAACATCACTTATGCAAAAGGAAATGCTATAAAAGGCGTTGGTGGCAAAGCAGATGTAAAGATTACTGTTTTACAAAACAATGTTGTTGTCAGCGGACTCAATGCAGGTGAAAACGTGTCGGTATATGACATCGAAGGTCATCTTCAAACTACTGCCACATCAAATGGCTCACCAATCACACTTCACCTTGCTAAGGAGCAAACTTATATCGTAAAGGCAGCAGATGAGATAGTAAAAGTGTTTGTAAAATAGAAAGAAGCACATATAATTCATATTTTTCCCCGAAATTCGCATAGAGTTCCGGGGATTTTTGTACATTTGCGGCTAAATTTCATAGTAGTGTTTACGTAATTGCGTGGACAAGTTGTTTAAAATGTATCAATATGAACAAATCAAACTTCTTACCAGAATATACACTAGCCCAGTTGTCAGAGCGGGTTTGTAGGAGACTTCTACATCTTCAAGGGCATAGCTCTGACACGATGTGGGATGGCATCACAGAGTTATGCATGAAGATTGAGAGTGAACCTCGGGCTGTTGATAGCGTAATAGCAGAAGCCAAGAAGAAAAATGGCTCTTTGGGGTCTGGGTATTATTATTACCATCACATTCTGGTGCGTGTTTACATATTGTTATACTACCGTCATGCCAAGGATTCTATTTTTCAAACGATAGTGTTTCCCGAGTTAGTGTGGAACATGGGGGCATATGGCGGAGACAATGTTCTGAAAAATATCATAAAACCAACGATTGATAAAATTATAGAGCAGGATGAACTACTGGAGAAAGCAAGGGCCGAAGAGAAAAAGGAAGTAAAACCAGTTTTTGCCTATGTTGCTCATTCTAGACCGGAAATGGATCGCCTGTATGATGAATACAGCGATGAACTTCTGTTTAGAAAGATGGCTGGGTTAATAAGAGGGCTCTCAGAAAAATACGATACCAATCTTGACGAGGCAAACGTATGGTTCAATGCTAAGCAGGTGGTTCATGCGTTGAGGGATTTACGATATCCTGAGCTCTTTATTAAACGTGCTGCAACAAGTCTCGTTCACGGTCAAATCTACGACGGATATCGTGGTTCACAGATTATCTTGATTTGCGTTTATGCAATGGTTCGCTCGGCTAAGGATAATACCCATTTCACTAAATTCATAAGCGCAATGGAGAATTTAGCTTTTGCGAGATATTCCGACATGGATGTGCTTGGAGAAATCACACCGATTAAGAACTATTTAGATAAAGAGCAACCTTTCGACGATTACGATTACATCGGTGATTCTCCAAATCAGACAGAAGTGTTCACCAGAGCAGATTTCGACAGAGCATTGGCTGACTATAAGGCGAAGATTCAAGAGCTGAAGAAGGAAAATAAAGATTTAGAAGAAACGAACAAGCGTTTACAGTTAGAGTTGACCAACCGCCCAAATGAAGAGGCTAAGAATGAAGATGCGGAAAACAAGGCGTGGGTGGTTGAATTATTCTCTCACTTCTGTTATGAAGACGAAAAAGTCGCACAGAACATCATTGACGAGATGAGCGGCAAAACAGACCCCGAGATAGCAGATATTATCTTCGAGCGAATGCAGCAAAACAAAATTTCACCTAAGACAAATAACATAGACATGTGGAGAGTGCTACATGCTGCAAAAATCCTTGAAAGTAACTCCTATCAAAACTTTGATACGGCTTTAAGAAGAAGGAGAAAGAAACAGCAGTAACTATAAGTTGCTGCTCTTTTTGTTTGTGCGATTTGTGCGATTTGTGTAATCATCGCACAAAGTGTTTGTGTTGTGTTTGTGTGATAGAATTATCGAGAAATAATCCATAAAATGTGTTAGTTGGACACTTAGAAATGTCCTATCTTTGCGCCGCAATTCAGGTAATCTGGTTGCGGTGCTTTTTTTATCCAGCGCGCTTTAAGGATAATAGAGCATCGAGACGCGTTCTCCCCTACACATTAATTATTAATTAATAGCATAGTCAAAATGGAAATTTCAGACTTAAAACAAAAGAAAGTCAAGGTTCGAGGGACCGGTACTTTCGACCTCACAGACAACTCGTTTGACTTTACCGCTTACAATGAAGGCCCGTCAACTCAAACAAATCTAAAACGATGCGCGGGCGGCGGCAAACGTTGGACAACCACGGGTTCAGACCCGTCAAAAATGCTGACGCTCAAGTGCAAAGAGTCGTCTCCCGACCCGTACGCAGAGCTCTGCAAGCAGTTTGCGGCACTGACCCGAGACCTGAAGCCCAAGAAACCTGTGGAGCAACCTTTGGAGCAGCGCGTGGCTGCAGAAGGCGGAATGCAGTGTTGGTTAGATACCGAGAAAAGCGAACTGTCTTTTTCTGGCATTATCGACCTAACGAAGCACAGCCGAGATTGGCAAGCCGAGGTCTTGCGACAAGTGCAGCTTATGGTGCGCCGTCTGCCCGCAAACGAAAGATTCAGCAATTTTATCAAAAAAACTAAAAGTTCAAAACAATGAAACGTATTTACCAAAAAACAATTTCCCAGCCCACTATTGAGCTTTCAGCCGACATCCTGAAAGGGCTGACACAGGCATCCGAGAACAATCTGGCTATCGACTGCTATCGCAAGTTTCGACTTGCGATGGCTGAGGCTCAGGCTAAAAAGGCTGTTGAGGCTTTTGTTGCCGACGTCGTGGAACTCCCGGAGTTCAAAATGTGGCTCTGTGGAGCTCTGAAGAAGGACGAACGCCGCAAACGAAAGCTCATCCCCGAGGATGACGCTAAGCGGGTGAAGCTTTTCATTGACTCGTTCAAGAGCGGACTACCCGCCGTTATCCCAACAGTCACCCACTTCACCGAGAGCAAAGACCAGTGGGGACGCGAGGGGACTTGGCGTGTGCAGAAGTACGGCTATCTCAGTGGTCTTGCCGTACTCGATCTTGACCACGTGCCTAACATCGAAGAGCTCATTCCGCAATGGTTGGCGCGTGAAGACTTCAATAATCTGGGCATCGTCTGGATATTCATCACGCCGAGCGGCGAGGGCGTGAAGCTCGTGTTCAAGGCCGACGTAGAGGTGGGCAATTTGGCCGACAACTACTATACGCTTGCTGAGAAGTTGGGTGTTTTGGAGTATGCCGACCCACAATGCAAGAACAGCGACCACGCGCACTTTATCCCACGCTTCGAGGATATCAAATATATTGACCCGGAGGCTCTCTTTTCATACGAGAATCCTGATTTTGAAGCACGTTATGGTGAGGCTTACCGCAACGGCGAATCAGACCCCACTCAACCCCGTTGGCAGGAGTTTGAAAGTCAGCGCAAAGCCGCTCGCAAGGCAGCTGAGACTCAACCCTCAGAGGTCACCACTCAGCCATCATCCGTCAGCCCTCAAGTCTCTTCTCTCGCAGAGCGTGACTTAGCCATAGTCAAGGCTCTAAATGAGTTCTACGGTGAGAGTCTGCCCGAAGGTCGCCGTCATGAGACGTTTATCAGCGAGACTGCCCCCTGGCTCCTTCTGCTTGCGGATAACAACGCACAGAAGGCTCTCACTATGGCTCGTCTGCTTAACTATATTAAGAATTGGACTGACCAGAGTATCGGCGAACTGGAGAACTGCATAGCTACGGTGGCAAAGAAACCTCTCTTGACCCGCCGCCCCAAGCGTTTGCAGGAACTCCTCTCGAAGGCAGGCATAGACACAGATGTTCAGGCCGAAACAACTTCTCCTGAAGAAGATTTACCCTTCGAGGAATGGATTGAGAAGATTCGCGAACTCTTTGACACTTATCCCTGTGTGCGCGAGATATGCGAGCCGCATCCCGAACGTCTGTGGCCCTTCCTCCTCTTTGCATCAGCCGGGCTTATGGGTACGTTGATGACTTTGTGTTGGTATCGATTCTATGACCAACCGGAGCTTCGGCGCAGGCTCAATTACAACATCCTTGGCGTTGGCGACCCCGCCAGCGGCAAGGGGGCCTTGGTCAGAATAGCAAGCCTGCTGACAGAGCCGATAGAGTTGTCCGACCAGCTGGCAAACGATGCCATAAACGCTTGGAAAGAAGAAGCCCGAAGCAAAGGTTCGAACAAGGACAAGGCTACGAAACCCAAAGGCATCGTGCGTCTTCACGGAGCCAGAACCTCAAACAACGTATTTATCAACGACATGTGCAATGCATGGACAGAGGTAGATGGCGAGCGTATGCAGATGCACATGCTTACCGTGGACACCGAGGCGTTGAACAGCATCAAGATGCAGAAGGGTGGCTCGTGGATTGACAAACAGGTCATGGAAATCAAAGCATTCACTAACGAAAAGGACTCTCAACAGTACGCCAACCTCGACTCAGTAACAGGATTCTTCCACGTCTATTGGAACCTTGTCCGGACTTGCACACCGCCGGCTTTGAAAATGCTGGTGAATGATAGGAATTTCGGTTCAGGCTATTCCACTCGTCTTGCCGTACTGCCTGTGCTCGGTACGGGCTTCAAGATGATGGAACTTCGGCAGCAGAGCCAGAAAGCGCTGGAAGCCGACGACACGCTCAGGCAGTGGGCTTACCGTTTAGACAAGCGCCACGGCGAGCTACCTCTGTGGCCACTTGTGGAACACTGCTGGCACTGGACAGACGATCACATGGACCGTGCTGCTTTCAACGACGATAAGGCAGATGAGATGCTTTTGAAGCGCTGTTCCCTCGTCAGTCTATGCATCTCTGCCCCGTATATAGATATGCGGCACTGGGACGAGCGTGAGCAGACCGGCACATACGTCATTGACGACACTGACAAGGCGCTCTGTTCGCTTGTCTTGGACATCCACTACAAGACACAACACCACTATTTCGGCGAGTTGGCACGCCTCTACTTCGAAGAGCAACAGAAAGATGCCACTATGTTCCGCCGTCGCACATCGCGGTACGAGCTTTGCTTCCAAAATCTTCCATCGGAGTTTACAACGGAACAGTTCGCGCAGGTCTTCAACTTCGCTAATAACCGCTCCGCGAATAAGGCTCTCAACCGTTTGCTTGAGGACAAATCCATTGTGCGCACCAAACGCGGTCAATACCGCAAACGTGTGCAGAGCATAGGTTAGCCTACTGAGGCCACATAGAAAGTCAGCAAGTAAGAAAGTCACTTGTGGACAAGAACACTCCACAACAGGCTTCACAATTTTCTCCCCCCGAATCTTGCTCCTTTGCAGGGTTCGGGGTTTACTGTTTGCAAGAGGAAGGGTTTTAATCGTAGAAATTCCAGCTGATGCCGAAACGGAGGCTGGCGGGGTCGATGGGGTAGTGGGGAGCCCAGAAGGCGAAACCGTTGCCGGCATTGGCGTGGGTGTAGTTTATGTAGCCGCGTACACGCTTTATGGCGAAGTTGGCATAGACGTTGATTATGGGCCAGTTGCCTATCTTTATGCGCTCGTAGTTGGTGTCCTGCACGGCAAAGGTGTTGAGGACGGGGGAGTAGTCGGGGGCGTAGTATTTGGTGAAGTAGCGCATGTCAGCCCCAAGTTCCACACGGAGGACTTTGGCTATGTGGAAGGTGATGTAGGGGTTTGTGTAGATGCTGATTACGGGCAGGGGGAGCACGTCGGGTTTCGTGGAATGCTGCCACGTCACGGAGTTGTCCCAGCTGAAGATGCCGAGATGGAGGTCTTGGCTGAGGGTGGCGCTCAGCACCTGTACGCTTCCGCTCTGCTGCCGCACCACGACATCGCGTGCCCATTGGCTGTTGATTGATGTTGAGAGGTTTGTGGCGGCGGGGTCTTTGGGTGTGAGAACAGTGGCGAAATGGGTGTACTTGGATATGTTCTCGAATCCGAACCGGAGCGAGGTGAGTGTGCGGTCTATGGTCAGCGTGCCTTCGACGCGTGTGCGGGTCTCCTTGGTCAGCTCATCATCGTCCCACAGTGTCGGTTCGGTGTGGAAATGAGTGAAGTAGAAGTGGGGGGTGACGACTTTGAAGAAGGCGGTGGTCTCGAATCGCACTGTGTCCCGTCCGAGACGGAAGTTGAGGTCGGCTGTGCCGTGGATGTCCATGTCTCCGGCATCAGGGCCTAAAACCCAGAACTCTGCGCCGGCATTGAAATGTATGGTGCGTCCCTGCGTCTTGGCTATCGAGCCGCCCACGGAGATGTGGTTTTCGTGGAAGATATCGAACACAGAGGTGCTGTCTGTGGTGCCTATTCCGGGCAGTGTCTGACGTCTGTATTCGTGGGCTGCGAAGAGGGTGATGCCTGCTTTTGCCCATTTGTTGAAGCCCTCGCGCAGCTGTATTCCAAAGAGGTTGCGTATGCTGAGCGCGGTGGTGCGGTCTTCGATGCTGCTGAAGCTCGAAGTGTAGTGGGGTGCGTGTGGGATGTAGTTGTCTTTTATGCCGCCCTTGCTGTAGAACGTGTGTGCGAGGCGTTTCAGTTTGAAGGTGTGGAGGAAACTGGTTACCGGCACGAAATCCATGGGCACGGGCTGTGCCGACTGCCAGTCGTTGCGCAGGGAGTCGAGGGTGAGGGCCAGGCGTACGGAGTCGCCCTGGATGACGTTGCGCAGGCTGTCCGGGCGTATCTTCATCATCAGTTCCGCGGCGGGCGGCATCTGCGGTTTGAGGCTGTCAGGCACTTCGCGCTCGCGGTAGAAGCCCACGTTGTAGCGGTGTGTGAGATAGTAGGTGTGCTGGTCGTTGCGGTTCCACGTGTCGTCGAGCACAGTGGGAATGTCACGGCTGCTGTAGCTCTGCGGAAAACTCTGCGGGTCGGTGATGTAGCGGTCGTCCTCGATGCCGCCGTTCTCAGCCATCTTGAAATGCTCGTAGCCTCCGAAGGCGTGCATCTCATAGCGTTCGCCATGATAATAGCCGAAGAGATGGCCTGCGAACTGCGACTGAGAGGATGAGAGATAGAAGCCGCGCCCGTAGAGATAGTCGAACTTGAAGCCGAAACCCGCCCGCTTGTTTATGTTTGTGGCGAAGTAGGCGCGGAAGCGGTCCTGACCGTTCTGCTTGTCGCCGCTCTTGTGGTACTGCAGGTTGGTTACGGGGCACTTGGTGTTGGTGAACAGCGTGTTGCCGGGTGTGGCGTGAATCTGACTCAGCTGATCCATGAAAAAGAAGTGGTCGTACTGCTCGCGGTCGAGCCAGTTGACTTGGTAGCGCGGCGAACCCACATTGCCCAGCATCATGTACTCACCCCTCGGCCCCTCGCCAGCGGTGAAGTTCTGGAAGAGGTGCGGCAGAGTGTCGTTGTACTCCTGTGGGATGCGGTCGCCGAACTGCTCATCGATGAACCACTGGTGGTACTCTATCGGAACGGATTTCTCCACGCCGGTGGTATCACGTCCCCACTGCACGCGGTTCGTGCCGGAGGTTCCGTCCATATTCTCCTCATCGACACCCAACGTGCTGCGCTCGGTGTCGAAGTCCTGTGCCAGGGAGGCTACCCCCCAGCACAGTAAACAGATTAGTATGGACAGACGAACCCTCACTTCACAATCTCCATGCCTTTGCGCAGAGCCTGCTCGTTGGCGGGAATGAGGTGGTGATGGCGCTCGGGCAGAGTCTTGCGCAGACCTTTCAGGATGTGCTCTATGCCCACGATGGGACGAATCTTGAGCAGAGCTCCGAGCACAATCATGTTAAAGCCCTTGGGGTTGCCCATCTCTGCGGCTGCATCCATCGCCGACACCTCATATATATTAATGTCCGTGCGCGTGGGCGGTTCGCTGATGCCATAACCGTCGTAGATGAGGTTGCCGCCCGGCTTCACCAGCGGCTCGAATCGGTCCAGCGAGGGCTGGTTGAGCACGATGGCTGTGTCGTACTGGCTGAGGATGGGAGATGAGATGGGGTCATCGCTTACGATTACGGTGACGTTGGCTGTGCCGCCGCGCTGCTCAGGGCCGTAGGCAGGCATCCACGACACCTCCTTGCCCTCCATCAGAGCGCCGTAGGCCAGAATCTTACCCATAGAGAGCACGCCCTGGCCTCCAAATCCAGATATGATGATTTCTTCAGTCATTATCAATTATGAATTATGCATTAAGAATTATGAATTATTCAATTGTGGTGTCCTTGAGGTCGCCGAGGGGATAGAAGGGGAACATGTGTTCGGTCATCCATTTGTTGGCCTCCACGGGAGTGAGTTTCCAGCCGGAGCTGCATGTGGAGACAATCTCAACAAGATTGGAACCGCGCCCGTTCATGGAGTTCTCGAACGCCTTGCGAATGGCGGCCTTGGCCTTGCGAATGGCAGCCACGGTCTGAACCGACTGACGGGTTACGTAGCATGTGCCTTCGAGTGTGGCTGCGATTTCGGTTATCTTCAGGGGATATCCGTGCAGGTCGGCCTGACGACCGTAGGGGCAGGTGGACGTCTTCTGTCCGAGCAGAGTGGTCGGGGCCATCTGTCCGCCTGTCATGCCGTAGATGGCGTTGTTGATGAAGATGATGGTGATGTTCTCCCCGCGGTTCAGGGCGTGGATGGTTTCGGCTGTGCCGATGCAGGCCAAGTCTCCGTCGCCTTGGTAAGTGAACACGAGACGGTCGGGCCAGAGGCGTTTGATGGCGGTGGCGATGGCGGGAGCGCGTCCGTGGGCAGCTTCCTGCCAGTCGATGTCGATGTAGTTGTAGGCAAACACAGAGCAGCCTACGGGTGAGATACCAACGGCGTGGTCGGTGAGGCCCATCTCTTCAATTACCTCTGCCACAAGCTTGTGCACCACGCCGTGGGAACAGCCCGGGCAGTAGTGCATGTGGTTGTCGTTCATCAGAGTGGGCTTGTGATAAACGAGGTTCTCGGGTGCTATGATTTCGTTTCTAGTCATAATCAAAATATGTCAGAGCATGAATCGGATAAAGAACTCAGCCACCTTCAACACCATTGCCACGCCTATGATGCTGAGCCCATAGATGTGGTGGCTCGGATAGCAGAAATAGACTATCAGGCCGATAACTGCTATTATCAGAAACAGGGTGTTGAGGATGGTGCGTAGGTTTTCCCTTTCCACTGTACGAGAAAATTAAAAATTAAAAAGTAAAAATTAAAAATTAAAATTAGCCTCTGAACTCGTTGGTGAGGGCATTGATGATGTCATCGGGTGTCGGCACGATACCGCCCATGCGACCATAGTGAGCTACGGGGCAGCGGCCTTCGGAGGCCAGGCGCACGTCCTGAACCATCTGTCCGGCGTTGATCTCCACGCAGAGGATGCCTTTCACCTTCTCTGCCAGCTGTTGTATGCGGAGAGTGGGGAAGGGGAAGAGGGTGATGGGGCGCAGCAGACCTACCTTGATACCGTTAGCGCGGCAGATGGATATGGCTTTGGCTGCGATGCGGGCGGCGCTGCCGAATGCTACTATGATGTAGTCGGCATCTTCGGTCATGGTTTCCTCGAAACGCACCTCATCGCGTCTGATCTGAGCGTATTTCTCCTGCAGGTGCAGGTTACGGCTCTCCATGGCAGAGGGGTTGAGTTCGAGGGAGGTGATGACGTTGCGCTCGCGGTCGGGTGTGCGTCCGATGGAAGCCCACGGACATTCGCGGCGGATTTCCTCCTCGGTGCGGCGGGGCTTGAAGGGCGGCAGAACCACCTTTTCCATCATCTGTCCGATGATACCGTCGGCCAGAATCATTGCGGGGTTGCGATACTTGAAGGCAAGCTCAAAGGCGAGGTCAACGAAGTCGGCCATCTCCTGTACGCTGGCAGGGGCTAACACAATAACCTGATAGTCGCCGTTGCCGCCTCCGCGTGTGGCCTGGAAGTAGTCGCCCTGAGAGGGCTGAATGGTTCCAAGGCCCGGGCCTCCGCGCTGCACATTAACGATAAGTGCGGGGATCTCGGCTCCGGCCATATATGTGATGCCCTCCTGCATCAGAGCCACACCCGGGCTGCTGCTGCTTGTCATCACACGTTTGCCGGCTCCGCCGCCGCCATAAATCATATTTATACTGGCCACTTCGCTCTCGGCCTGAACTACCACCATGCCGGTGGTCTCCCAAGGCTTCTCGGCAGCGAGAGTCTCCAGAATCTCACTCTGTGGGGTGATAGGGTAACCAAAGTAACCGTCGCATCCGCAGCGGATGGCGGCGTGGGCAATGGCCTCGTTACCCTTCATAAGAAGTATTGATTGATTGTTGTCGCTCATTTCACTTTTGCTGTTTTCACTTTTTCATTATTCACTTTTAACTCTATAGACAGAGATACACCCGTCAGGGCATACAATAGCGCAGGCGGTGCAGCCTGTGCAGCGTCCTTCGGCGTCATCCTGAACTACATAGGGGTAGCCCCTATGATTTACCTTTCCCGAAGGAGCAATCAGATGGAGCGGACAAGCCACGGCGCAGAGGTCGCACCCTTTGCAGCGCTCCTCATTGATGACTATAGCTCCTTTAATTTTTCCCATGCTTGATATTATTAAATTAAAAATTAAGAATTAAAAATTAAGAATTAAAAATGTTTTGAAGTTATCGCTTCGCTCACCAGTCTCTCCCCACCAGGGGGGAGTCGGAGGGGGGCTTTTCAAGGATTGTAGTAGTCTTTGCAGCGGTACTCCATAATCTGCACAAGCATCTCTCGCGCATGGCGGGCGGGCGACTCGGGGTCGAGAGCCACTGCCTCTGAATACGCGTTGAGGGCATCGCCCCACCGCTGTTGCCGGCGTAAGGCGTTGCCCTGTTCATAGAGTTGGCGCGCTGCTTCTATATTATTATTCTCCGACGAGGGCATCTACTTTCTTTTTGTCTGTTATTTTCTTCTGCTCCTCGAACTGGTTGCGGGCGTTGTCGAAGATCTTCTCCACGCGGTCAACCGTGAAGCGGCGGAACTTGCCGCTGCGGGGATAGAGCTTCTTGCCTGACTTGTTTATGGCCTCCTTGTCGGTAATCCATTCCTCGGCCTTGTATGTGGTGTGGAACTTACCCTCGCCATCCTCCTCGTAACCGTAGGAAATCTGGGTCAGGGTCATTGTCACCTTGCCGCCATCGGAACATTCGGCGGAGAAGAGGAAGCGGAACTGGGCGCGGTCCAGATTGAGGAACTTCTTCTTGAATGTCATGTACTCTTCCACCTTCACCACTACGTTACCGCTCTGCGGGTCGTCGTTGATTACTCTGGCACGCAGGCTGTTGGGAACGCTTCCGGCCACGAGGCTCTTGGCATATTCGAGCATGATGGGGTAGGTGTCCTTGCGATTCTTGTCCAGCACGTAGAAGGTCTGCCTGAAGGTTACAATGCCGTTCTCTTCGGGCACAGCTCCAGCGAGATATTTGCTCTCGCCCGTGGGTGCCGGCTTCTCGGACAGAGGATCGAGGACAGTTGCCTTTCCTTCTAGTCTTGCCCTGCGCATAAATCTGGGCTCTTCATCTCTGACTTTATCCTCTCTGGTGCGAGGCAGGGGGATAAGGTCCTGGCTTTCAGACAATGTCTGCAAATACCCATTATCTGCCATAGCGAAAAGTGGCAGTGAGAGAAACATGATTGAAAGAATTCTTTTCATCGCTTTATTGTTTTAATTCATAATTCGTAATTATTCGGCTTCGCTCATCAGTACGTCATAATTCATAATTGGGCTGCGCGAAGCCGCAAATCGTCAAATCGTAAATCGTTAAATCGTCAAATCTATTCGTATCTTATTGCTTCGATTGGGTCCATTCGGGCTGCTTTCTGAGCGGGGATATATCCGAATCCGATGCCGATGAGTACGCATACGGCGAAGGAGACGATGACGCTCCACATCGGGATAACGGCGGGATAGCCCACCCATGTGTTGCAGGCCCATGTGAGCAGGCCTCCGAGCAACACGCCCAAGACACCGCCGGTGACGCTTATCGTGACACTCTCGATGAGGAACTGGTTGCTGATATCCAGCCCCCGTGCGCCTACACTCATGCGAAGACCGATTTCCTTGGTGCGTTCGGTTACGCTCACGAGCATTATGTTCATGATGCCGATTCCGGCCACGAGCAATGAGAAGGCGGCAGCCACGACGAGGATAATGGTTATGGTGTCCATGGTTGAAGACATCGTGTCCATGAATTCCTGCTGCGAGCGGATGGTGAAGTTGTCCTCCTCGCCCTCTTTCAGCTTGTGTGTGCGGCGCAGAATCTGCGTGAGGTCTTCAATGGCAGCGTCGGTGAGCTCTTCGGTGAGGGCGGAGCAAACGATGCTGTTGAAATGGGTCTGGGCAGAGAGGCGTTTCATCACCGTAGTGTAGGGCGCGATAATCACGTTGTCCTGGTCCATGCCCCAGTTGTTGTAGCCCTTGCCCTTGAGCACGCCAATCACGCGGAACGGGATATTCTTGAAGCGGATGGTCTTGCCGACAGGGTCTTGTCCGTTGGGAAAGAGCTCCTTGACCACTGTCTTTCCGATTATGCACACCTTGGAGGATTTCTTCACGTCCTCTTCGGTGAAAAACTGACCGCTCTCTATGTTCCACAGCTTGATGGACGGGTAGTCTGTAGATTCACCATAGCAGGTGGAAGTGGTGTTGTTCGAACCGTTTATCACCTGTCCGCTTGATGTCACTTCCGGAGAGGCTTTCTTCACGAACTTGGCCTCAGAGAGAATCGTCTCATAGTCGATTTGCTTCAATGTCTGCATGGCCGAGGGGTCAAGACGCACGCCGCCACGCATGTCGGCTCCCGGACGTATGGTGAGCAGATTAGTACCCATGGTAGAGAGTTCTTTGTGTATGCTCTCTTTGGAGCCCTGTCCTATGGCCATCATCACGATGACAGCAGCCACACCGATGATGATACCGAGCATGGAGAGAAAGGAGCGGGCCTTATTGTTGAGTATAGCCTTGAGGGCTACTTTCAGTAGATTAGCTATTGACACGTTACTCTGTTCTTTTTAGTCGTCCTGTGGCAGCGGGAGAGCTGCGAGAGCCTCGGCTGCACTGAGAATATTGGGATTCTGCACGTCCTCACGAATCTGTCCGTCGCGGAGTACGATGTTGCGTGAGGAGTACTGTGCTATCTCGGGGTTGTGGGTCACGAAGATTATTGTGCGGCCCTCGGCATGTAGTTTCTGGAAGAGCACAAGTACCTCGAACGATGTGCGTGTGTCCAGATTACCCGTGGCCTCGTCCGCAAGGATTACGGCGGGGTTGTTCACCAGCGCACGGGCTATGGCCACGCGCTGCATCTGTCCACCGGACATCTGGTTGCTCTTATGTTCCAGACGGTCGCCCAGACCTACGGCCTGCAATGCCTTTACGGCGGCTTCGTGGCGTTGGCGAGAATCGTACTCGCTGTTGTACATCAGCGGCAGTTCGACATTCTCCACAGCAGTGGTTTTTGCCAGAAGGTTATAGTTCTGGAACACAAAGCCTATCTTGCGGTTACGGAGGCGGGCACGCTGGCTGCGGCGCATGGAGCGAACGCTTATGCCGTCAAGGAGATATTCGCCGCTGGTAGGGGTGTCGAGACATCCGAGCTGGTTAAGCAGGGTCGATTTGCCCGAGCCGGATGTTCCCATGATGGTTACGAACTCCCCCTCGTAGATCTTGAAGGAGACTCCGCGCAGGGCATGTACGGTCTCAGAACCGACAATGAAATTGCGTCGGACATCCTGCAGCTCTATAACTACTTTGCGTTCGTCCATTATTTCTTCTTGTTATCCTTGTTGTTGTTGCGCGGACCTGGCATAAACGGATTCTTGTTCTGGCTTGCTGCATCGGGTTCGCCGCTTTCGATAACAGTCATCTCTGCGATAACCTCCGTGCCGGCCTTTATGCCAGACTGAATCTCAGTCATTGTGCCGTTGGTAACACCGATTTCCACCGGTACAGCCTTGAATACATTGTCCTGGCGAATCCACAGTTTGCTTCTGCCTTCGCAGTCCTCAATGGTCTCGTCCTTCTGCAGCAAAGCCTCGCTGGGCGAGAAGCGCAGAGCCTTGGAGGGAACGGTAAGCACGTCGTTCTTCTCCAGAGTGAAGATAACGACATTGGCTGTGAGGCCCGGCTTCAGTTTCAGGTCGGCGTTGGGGGCGGAGATCACCACCTCGTAGGTCACTACATTGCTTTCTGTCGTAGGCTCCTGGCGCACCTGAGTCACGCGGCCCTCGAAGGTGTCGTTGGGGAAGGCATCCACGGTGAATGTCACACGCTGTCCCTCGCGCACCTCGCCTATATCGGCCTCGTCGATGTCAGCGATTACACGCATGTCGGTGAGGTCCTGGGCAATGGTGAAGAGGGTAGGAGTGGAGAACGAGGCAGCCACGGTCTGTCCTTCTTCAACGGCTTTGGAGAGAACCACGCCAGAAATCGGGCTGGTGATGGTGGCATATCCGAGGTTCGTCTCTGCCTTTTTCACGTTCTCGCGTGAGGTGCTCACCTGCTGCTGTGCCTGGATATATGCCAGACGGGTCTGCTCGAAGTCGTTGCTACTGATGAGGCCTTTGTCGTAGAGTGCTTTGTTGCGCTCGTAGTTAGCCTGCTGGTAAGCGAGATTACTCTCCTGAGAAGTGAGGTTGGCGCGGGCAGATGCCAGCTCGGATGTCAGGTTCGTGCGGTCCAGTTCGGCGATAACCTGTCCGGCCTTGACTATGCTGTTGTAATCGACATATATCTTGCTGACTATACCGGATACCTGTGTTCCCACTTCCACCTTAGTCACAGGCTCAATCGTTCCGGTTGCTGTGACGCTGGTGAAGATGTTGCCTTGTTCTACTATGGTGGTCTGATATTCCACCTTCGGCTTTTCTGAGCATGCGGCAAAGAAAAGTGCCGATGCTGCCAAAATCATTATTTGCTTTCTCATATTATTACAAATCCATCACTCCGTCGGCATAGAAGCGGAGGAGCTGTGTGTTGAGAATTGTTGTGTATTTGCTCTGCAGCTTGTTCTGCTGGGCGTTTAGCAGGTTGTCGCGTGCCTGAAGCAGGTCAACGATGTTCTTCAGTCCTTCCTTGAACTGCTCGTTTACCAGCTCGTAGCTTGTCTGCTGGCTCTTAACAGCCGTCTGGGCTGCTATGAAACGCTGCTGTGCGGATGTGGCCTGCAGCCAGTAGTTCTCGATTGTAGAGCCGAGGGCCAGTTCCTTGTCAGAACGGTCCAGTGCGGCAGTGGTGCGCTGCAGTTTGGCTTTCTCCACGTTTGTCTTGTTGCGGCGGTTGTCGAAGATCGGCACGCTGACAGAGAGACCTATACTCCCGTTCAGGTTGAGTTTCAGCTGCTTGCCATAGGAATCGTCAGAGGCTGAGTAATGGGAGTCTCCTATGCCTGCGTTTATGCCGATGCTGGGATAATAGCCGCGTTTGGCTATGTTGAGCTGGATGTCGGCGGCCTGCTGGCTCAGCTGTGCGCTCTTGATTTCAGGGCGTTGTGCCAGAGCCTGCACATAAACTTCAGACTTGCCCGGGATGGGGGAGAGGGCTTGTGCGTCAGGAATCTCATCCTGGGCCACGTCAAAAGGCTCGTCTATGTCCAACTGAAGAATTTCCTTCAGCTGGCGCTTGTAACCCTCCACCTGAGTCTTGCTGTTTACGACATCGTACTTGGTGGTTGCGAGCTGCGACTCAAGCTGTGCCAAATCGGCCTTGGCGATGTCTCCCACCTTCAGGCGCTCAAGGCCGCGGTCGTATTGCTTCTGGGCTGTCTCCTGCAGCTGTTCGTTCACTTTCTGAGCCTCGGTTGTATAGAGAATCTGCACGTATAGTTGTGCTATCTGCTCCTGAATGGAGTTCAGCGTCTGCTGTGTCTGCAGGGCTGTGATTTGGTTCTGCACCTTCTGAGCCTCGATGTTCTTGCGGTTTATTCCTCCGTCCCAAACAGTCCAATTGGCGTTCAGTCCGTAGCTGCCGTTCCAGGTGAGCTTGTTCGATGTCTTGGTTACGATGCCGTTCTGCACCATATTCGTGGATTCCTGGAAAGGGCGGTAGCCCGCGCTCTGGCTCATGGAAAACGAGAGACTGGGGAAGAGGGCTGCCTGAGCCTGCTTCAGACTCTCTTCGCCTTCCTGCTGACTGATGCGGTTCTTCTGCACCTGAATATTGTGTGCTTCTGCGTAGTTGAGACACTCCTGCAGAGTCCATTGTGCCTGCATGGAGAGAGCCGCGAGGAGCGCACACGTAAAGGTCATGATTCGTTTATACATTTTCCTTTTTACTTTTTCTTTTGTGTTTGTAAATCGCTTTCAGCGCGCAAAGATACGCACTTTTATCGGATTTGACAAACACAGCTTTGAAAGGTTGAATTAGATTAGCAACGTTTAACACACCTTAATGTAACTAAAGCTCTTATTCCATCGGGAAGAGACCGTAGAGCTTCGCGTCAATCTGGTCTGTGATGAGCTGGAAGTCATGAGGGTTACTCTCGAACTTCACGTGGTCTCCATCCACGATAATCAGGTTGCCCTTGTAGGTGGCAATCCACTCCTCGTATCTGCGGTGCAGGCCTTCGAGGTAGTCTATTCTGATGCTCTGCTCGTATTCGCGTCCGCGCTTCTGGATCTGTGCCACGATATTCGGGATTGTGGTGCGGATATAAATCAGCAAATCAGGCAGTTTGACCAGAGAAATCATCAGGTTGAACAAGTCCTGATAGTTTGCGAAATCGCGGTCCGTCATGTTGCCTCCGTCGTGCAGGTTCGGGGCGAAGATGCAGGCATCCTCGAATATCGTACGGTCCTGAACGATAGTCTCGTCGGAGCGTGATATATCCACGATGTCCTGAAAGCGTTTGTTCAGGAAATAAATCTGCAGATTGAACGACCACCGCTTCATGTCTTTGTAGAAATCGTCCAAATAGGGATTGTAGTCAACAGACTCAAAACGAGGCGTCCACCCGTATCTGTGGGCGAGCATCTTGGTCAACGTGGTCTTTCCGCTGCCAATGTTTCCGGCTATTGCTATATGCATGGCTTTGATTAGGACTCTCCCCCCGCCCTCCCTTATAGGGAGGGAGCGAAATGAGGACAAGTGATATTTATTATGAGTTTAAGAAGTTTAATAGTTTAAGAGGTTTAAGAGCTTCGCGCAGCCCAATTATGCATTATGCATTGTGAATTATGCATTGATCTAAATCCGTGTAATCCGTTGTTAGAGAAATAATTATTCGTTTAATTCGTTTAATTCGTGGTTTAATAATATTTGTTGTTTATTTGAACAGTCCGAAGAGTTCTGCTTCGACCTTGTCACAGATCATGGCGAAGTCCTCGACGCGGTTCTGGAAGTCGAGCGAATCCACGTCTATCGTGAGCACCCGCCCCCGGTATTTGTTGAAGATGAAGTCCTCGTATCGGCTGTTTAGGTTGCGCAGGTAGTCCAAAGGCATCGTCTGCTCGTAGTCGCGTCCGCGTTTCTGGATGTTCTGCACGAGATGTGGCACCGAAGCGCGCAGATAAATCATCAGGTCTGGCAGGCTTGCCACGCGCGTCATCAGTTCGAAGAGTTCCATATATGTCTGGAAATCACGGTCTGACAGGTTCCCCATGTCTTTGTTGTTGGCCGTGAACACATAAACGCCCTCGAAGATGGAGCGGTCCTGGATTATTGTCTCCTCAGACTTTGCGATAGCGAGCATGTCGCGGAACCTCTGCTTGAGGAAGAACACCTCCAATGCGAAGCTCCATCGGGGGATGTCCTTATAGTAGTCCTCCAGATACGGATTATCGGCCACAGGCTCGAAATGCGGCTTCCAGCCAAACTGTTTAGCCAGCATTTTCGTGAGTGTAGTCTTTCCGCTTCCTATGTTTCCTGCAATTGCTATGTACATATATTTATTAATGTGGCCACAAAGGTAGCTATTATTTGTCATTTAACGCTCATTTGAGCTGCATTTTTGTGAAGAAATGAAGATTTTTATGCTTTTTATCGGCTCATCTTGCCATTTATTCATTTCTTTTCGTAATTTTGCGCCCAAATGTAATTTTTTAAAGCAAAAATAACAAACATGTTTAGCGGTATTGTAGAAGGAATGGCAACCGTAGTTGCTATTGTCAAAGATCAGGAGAATCTCCATTTTACAATGAAATGTAACTTTGTCGATGAGTTGAAGATAGACCAAAGTGTATCTCATAACGGAGTGTGTCTCACAGTTGTACGTATCGAGAATGGAACTTACACTGTAACAGCTATGCGTGAGACTTTGGAGCGCAGCAATCTCGGTCTGCTCAAAGTTGGTGACGAGGTGAATGTGGAGCGCTCGATGCAGATGGGAGGCCGACTGGATGGCCATATCGTTCAGGGTCATGTAGATCAGACTGCGCGCTGCATCGCCATCGAGGATCAGGAGGGCAGTCACGAATACACCTTCCAGTACGAGACGACTCCCGAGATGGTTCGTCGCGGCTATTTCACGGTAGATAAGGGCTCAGTGAGCGTCAATGGCGTCAGTCTTACCGTTTGTCGCCCCACTCGTGACACTTTCTCCGTTTGCATAATCCCCTACACTTACGAAATCACCAATTTCCACGCAATCAAGGTTGGCACGGTAGTCAATCTTGAATTTGACATCCTGGGCAAGTACATCGCTCAGTATCAGGCCCGAATGACAGAACTTGGATAAGCTATCGCGCAGCCTAATTATGCATTATGACGTATTGATGAGCGAAGTCGAATAATTAAGAATTAAGAATTAAATTAGATGGAAAAGAAAGAAATTGCATTCTCCGGATTCAAGATGAACGGAATCCTGATGCTCGTTTTACTTATTCTTCTGCTTATCGGCTCTATAGTCGGAATCGTTTTCTCCGGAATAAGGATGGATGACGCCGCAACTTTGGGGCAGCCCGCTGGCCTATGGACAGTCTCGCTCATCGGGTGCATCCTGCTGCTTATCCTCTCGATAATAGGCTTGTGTGGCTTCTTCCAGGTTGAACCGGGCGAGGCTCAGGTTCTTATGTTTTTCGGCCGTTATCGCGGCACATTCACGCAGGCCGGTTTCTATTGGGCTAACCCCTTCATCACAGCCAAGAAACTCAGCCTCCGCGCCCGTAATTTGGATGCAGACCCGATAAAGGTGAACGACAAAGCCGGAAATCCGGTGATGATTGGTCTTGTGCTGGTTTGGAAACTGCGCGACACCTACAAGGCAATGTTCGAAGTCGATACGCAGACTATGGCAGCAGCCCGCATCGGTGCAAATCAGGCTGGAAGTCCCGGTGCTGCCGTGATAATGAATGCTTTGCAGAATTTTGTCAGTATTCAGGCCGATGCCGCCCTGCGTCAGGTCGCCGGGCAATATGCATACGACAATGAGGAGGATGAGAACGCCATCACCCTGCGCGACGGTTCTGATGAGATAAACAAGGAACTGGAGGCTAAGATAAGCGAACGGTTGGATATGGCTGGAATTGAGGTCGTTGAGGCTCGTATCAATTATCTGGCCTACGCTCCCGAAATTGCTGCCGTGATGTTGCGCCGCCAGCAGGCCACTGCTATCATCGCTGCCCGCGAGAAGATTGTAGAGGGCGCTGTCTCTATGGTGAAGATGGCTCTTGACAAGCTGGCTGACGAGAAGGTTGTGGAACTCAACGACGAGCGCAAGGCTGCGATGGTCAGCAACCTGCTCGTTGTCCTCTGCGGTGACGACAATGCCCAGCCAGTGGTGAACACGGGAAACTAGGCCCCCCTGCCCCCAGAGGGGGAGATTAGTTTAAAGTTTAAGGTTTAAAGTTTAATGTAAATAGTTTCTCAATATGAAAATAAAAGCCCTCACACTTGTTTCGCTATTGGCACTTACGCCGGTCTGTGCAGAAGCGCAGAGCGAACTCTATCCTCAGCATTTTGACCTCGAGGAAATTACTATCACCGATCCGACATTCAAGGACGCTCTGGACGGAAACGCCAAGCTGCTTCTGAAATACGATGCCGACCGTCTGATGGCACCCTTCATCCGACAGGCCGGACTGCACACCAAGAGCGGCGGCAAATACTACGGTTGGCTCACGGCGCACCCCTCGTTTACCAACTGGGGTCTCGACAACTGGAGTCTCGAAGGGCACGTGGGAGGTCATTATCTCACCGCTCTCGCTCTGGCCTATGCAGCCGAGGATGACGCCTCGCTGAAGACACAGCTCAAGGAGAAACTTGACTACTGTCTGGAAATCCTGAAGGACTGTCAGGACGCTTATGCCAACAACACTCAGGGCTTGAAGGGCTTCATTGGCGGTCAGCCCATAAATCAGGTGTGGACTGGCCTTTATGCCAACAACCTCGACCCGTTCCGTCAGTACGGCGGCTGGGTGCCTTTCTATTGCCAACATAAGGTGCTGGCCGGTCTGCGCGATGCGTGGATCTATGCAGACAGCGAACTGGCTCGCGACCTCTTCCGCGGCCTCTCCGACTGGACTGTGAATGTGGTGAGCAACCTCTCTGAGTCTGATATGCAGACCGTGCTCGGATGGGAACACGGCGGCGTGAACGAGACTCTGGCAGATGCCTACCGCCTCTTTGGTGACACCAAATATCTCACGGCCGCCAAGAAATATAGCCATCAGTACGAGCTCAACGGTATGCAGACCCTGAACACAACGTTCCTCGATGGCCAGCACGCCAACACCCAGGTGCCTAAGTTCATCGGTTTCGACCGCATCTATCAGGAGGACCACAGTCTGACTGCCTATCGCACGGCGGCCCGCAACTTCTGGCAGGATGTGGCAACGAATCGCACCGTTTGCATTGGCGGCAACAGCACCAACGAACATTTCTTCAATGTCTCACAGGCCGCCCGTTACATCAATGACATCGATGGCCCCGAGAGCTGCAACTCCAACAATATGCTGAAACTCTCTGAGGACCTCTTCGATGACACTCACGATGCACGCTATGCCGATTTCTACGAGCAGACGATGTACAACCACATCCTTTCCACACGCGACCCGAAGACAGGCGGTTATGTCTATTTCACCACCCTCCGTCCGCAGGGCTATCGCATATACTCGCAAGTAAATCAGGGCATGTGGTGCTGCGTCGGAACGGGAATGGAGAACCACTCTAAGTACGCGCATTTCGCCTACACTCACTCGGCTGACAATCAGCGCCTTTATGTGAACCTCTTCTTCGCATCCGAGCTCAACAGCGAAAATTTCGTGCTGAAGCAGGAGACATCCTATCCCTTTGAGCAGCAGACTCGCATCACGGTCGGAAAGGCCGGTTCGTATATTATTGCCGTGCGTCACCCGGCGTGGGCTGGCAAGGACTACAGCGTGAGCGTAAATGGCGAGAAGCTCCAGCTCAACGTGAAAGAGGGCACAGCCTCCTACGTTCAGGTTCAGTACAACTGGTCCGTGGGCGATGTTATCACCGTTGACCTCCCGATGAGCCTACGCTACGAGGAATGTCCGGGGCTGAAGGAATATGTGGCATTCAAGTACGGCCCGATTCTGCTTGCAGCCCGCACCACAGCTGCCTCTGCAGCCGAAGCCCGCACGACCGGGCTGGAATATGAGCAGTTGCAGAACGAATACGGCGGCGAGGGCCGAATGGACCACTCGCCCGGCGTATGCGGTAAGAGCAAGAGCCTCTCGTCCGCAGCTCTCCTTATCGGCGACCGTGACACCCTGATGAACCGCGTCAAAGTCATTGATGCAAGCCAGTTGAAATTCTCCATTCAGGCAACTCCGGGCGCAGGCACAGGCAACTGGGACAAACTCACGCTTGAGCCCTTCTACGCCATTCACCACGCGCGTTACCAATGTTATTGGTATGCCGCTTCCGAGGCTGATTATGCCAATTCTGAGATGGGCCGCATTGATGCCATGAACGCCTCCATTGCCGCCCGCACACTCGACTTCGTTGCCACCGGCGAGCAGCAGAGCGAGGCTGGCCACGACTACGCCTACTCTTCGGACTCCCGCACAGGAACCTACAACGGCGAGACCTACCGCGATGCGCAGTCCAACGGCTACATCCAATACACGCTCTTCAACCCGACTCAGGTGGCTGACTCTCTGGCTGTGATGCTAAGATTCACCACAGCCGACAAGAACCGCAAGGGCTATCTCACCATAGACGGCGTGAAGGTGGCAGATATCACCGTGGCCGCTTCGGACAAGAATCAGGACGACAAGGGCTTCTACAACTACGAGGTGGCTATCCCCGCATCGCTCGTCCGCGACGCCAGCGGGCAGGTGAAGACACAGTTCGTGGTACGTCTTACAGCATCCGCCACGACCGCGATTCCGGGCCTCTATTATGTGCGTCTCGTCCGCGGTTACGACTCCCACTCGTATGTGTTCCGAGCAACAGACTGGCTCACGGGCGACAACAACCGCGTTGCTCAGTCCAACATCTCTTATGACAACGATGCAAACACCATAACAGTGCGGGCCACGGGCAACAACAACGTGGCCCTGCAACTGGATTATGCAGCCAACGAGTATTATATCGATGCAGACCAGAGTCTGATGATTGTAAAAGGCAAGAACCTGAAACGCACCTCCGGCTCGAGTTATCTGTGGTGGCTCAACGGCGTGAATCACGGCTCTCAGGTGGCCCCCACACAAACATTTCAGGCCGAAGACAAGGAGTCTGTAATCGTTTGGGACATGAAGCAGAGCGGTCTCGACGCCAACAACGTTGGAGACCGCTTCTCTATTTGTCAGGGAATGACGGTGTTCGGTCTCACCAGCTCCGCCTCCAGCGGAACGAGCGTCATCAGCCACATCGGTTTCTACAAAAGTGTTGATGATTTCCTGATGGCTACCGGTGTCCGCGTTGTTGCCTCTGCCGCCAGCGCCATTGACGGAGCCTTCGACCTCGCTGGCCGCCGCATCCCCTCTTCCCCCCGCAACCACAAACTCATCATTCAGGGAGGAAGAAAACTGATAAAGTGAAGGCCCCCTATAATCCCCCGACGGGGGATTTTTGGTTAAAAGGTTAAAAAGTTAAAGCGGCCGCCGAAATCCTGAATAATCGTTTAAACGAATAATAGAATAATCGAAAGGCCGCAATCTATTCAGAATGTAAAATGTAGAATCCACCCCGCAAATGATAAGAAAAGCAAATAAACACGACATCCCGGGGATAATAGCCCTTTTATATCAGGTAGATGCGGTGCATCACGCCATCCGCCCCGACCTGTTCCGGGGGAACACCCCCAAATACGACGCGCAGCAGCTCGCAGCCATCATCGACGAAGACAACACACCCATCTTCGTCTTTGACGATGGCGGCAACATCCTCGGACACGCATTCTGCCAAGTCACAGAGGTGCGCAACCACCGCCTCTTGCAGGACATAAAAACCCTGTACATCGACGACATCTGCGTAGATGAGAACGTCCGCGGCCGACACATCGGCAAAGCCCTCTACGAGCACGTCCGCGCCTATGCCATCTCAATCGGCTGTAACAACATTACCCTCAACGTCTGGGAGGGTAACGATTCCGCCATGTCTTTCTACAAAAGAATGGGTATGCATGTGCAGAAAACCGGCATGGAAATAATATTGTAAATCCTTAGTGTGATTGATGTCGGTTTACCGCCACTTTTCTGTTTCCTATGATGTAGATGCCAGGATGTGAAACGCTATGGCGGAGAGTGCCGTCGAGGGTGTGAATGGTGGTTGATGGTCTGTCGAAGGTGTGAATGGCTGTTGATGGGCTGTCGAAGGGGAGGGCATCGACAATTGTGACGTTGCCGTTGTCGATGAATGCAGAGCGGGCCTTGACGCCAGCTGAACCGGCGGGGGGAGTGATAAATGCGGTGAAGGCATTGAGCGTTGAGCCAGCGGTGCCCAGTTTCAAGGCTCCGGCGGCGTTGACGATGCCGTAGAGCCCGTTCATGTCCTTCGCGGCAGTGAAGTTGGAGGTCATCTGCCAATCGAGAAAACCATCGTAACCTTCAGTGGGGGTGATGGTGACGGGCTGGGGCTCGAGTACTTCAACGTTTGTCCACGAAGGGTCGGTGAGCGGTTGCCCGAGATGAAGGATATATGGCTGAAAAGCGCCGATGTAACCGTTAGTCACTTTCTCGAAGAAAAGGGTGTAGCCGTCGTGGGCGTTGTAGGTCACGGAGGAGAGTTGTGCAACCCAGTCGTCGTCGCTTACGCGCCCCGTCAGCGTCTGCACGTCTGTTGCAAAAGGCAGCGAGAGGCTGTGGTAGCCCTGAAGGAATGTGCGGTGGAGTGTGACCCGCTCGTAAATGTCGGCATCGTAGGCGGCATCGGACGGTTCGAGGGTAATTACATTGGGCTTCTCCTCGAAGACGGCATAATAGGTCTTTACAGTTGGAGCTGACGAGCTCTCAGAGGTGTAGGTGTAAGCCGGTGCGAGGAAGTCGGCATCGGTGCTGACGAAAGCGGCATCGCTGAGGCTCTCTTTCCAACCGACGAAGGTATAACGCTGCTGGGGAACAGCCCGGAAGTATGCCACGGTGGAGGCGCTGGACGCTGTGGTGACACCGCTGTTCTTGGTGTCGCTGGAATTCGTGGCTGCCTCGAACGAGGTGAAGCTGACAAACGCCTGACCGCCAGTGGTGGCGGAGGCCGTGGCCCGAGTGTAATAGGTTGTCTGGCCGACACCCGTGACGTTGAAGGAGACGGTCTTGCCATTCATCGTAAGCGTGACGGTGCCTGTATGTGTGCCGGCTGAGGTGGGGGTGAAGACAACGGGGATGGCCTGACCGCTGCCTGTGGCACCGACCGTGGTTGCGGTGACGGTGAAGTTCGGGTCGGTGCAGGTGCCTGTCACCTGTTGGTTGTAGGTCGTGTTGTTGTAATCCACAGAGGCGTTGAGCGTAGAGCTGCGGCGGTTGGTGACTGTGCCGAAGTCCAGCGTAGTGGTAGAAGTTGAGAGGGTGGTGGCACGGGTGACCTTGATGTTGCTATAGTACTTATTCAGCGTAGCACCGGTCTTGGTGATAAAGCGGATGTGAGTGACATCTGAACCAATGGTGTGGGTCTTGGTCGTTTTGTTTTTCGAGACATCATCGTGAGCCAAATCGCTCCAGTTGCTGCCTCCATCCGTGGATACCTGCACGTAGATGCCTCCTAAACCCGGAATTCCGAGAAACGTATTCGTATAAACATCATAAGTCAAGGTCGCGCCCGGGCCAGTAAGCGGCAACGACGGTCCCGTAGCGATGGTGCTAAGTGTGCCGCCAGAGTTTTGCAACACATAGCTGGTGGTCTCTCCCCAAGCCTTTGCCTGAGTGCTAAAGCATAGCGCAAGCAGCGTTAGCAGAATGATATCGAATGATTTCTTCTTCATGAGTTGTTCTTAATCAAATGAACCGGAGTGACCTCCCTCGACTACGGGAATAATGATTCCTGATGCGGGATTGGCTTTGAGACGGACGGTGGTGTTGTAGCCTGCCTGAATCTCGACGAAGCCCGTGGAGGATGCCATGTCCGTGGCGTGACTGCCTGCTTTTGCGGCCGCTGTAATCGTGTAGGCTAAGGCGCCGCTGGCAGGGATAATGAAATGGCAGACATCCTCGGACGAGGTCATAGTGACGCTGCGTTCGCCATCGGACAGGGTCACGACGGGATTTTCATAGAGCGACGTGAACGAATCGTCAACAGTAACCGTTATGCGGGCGTTCTTTGGCTTGCCCAGGGCTATAGCTACGTTGAGCGTCTGGTTGACATCTATGGAGAACGACTCTGATGTGCCGCTGTACCAAGGATGGCCATTGTCGGCATTGGCATAGTCGCGGTTGTCGGCCGACAGGGTGTAGGAGCCGGCTGCCACCTTGACAATGCCGTCGTCGCCAACAGGGAGAACCAGGTCCGTGATTGGAGCTCCACTGATTGTCGTGCCGTTGAGGGTGAAGGTGTAGCGGGAATAGTCTGTGACCACGTGTTCAGCTCTGGTTCTCAGTTCCGTGAACAGCTGTGTCTGGCCCAAGCTGAGCACGAGGGTTGCCTCACCGGCCGGTGTGGCTTCGTTCTCACGCTCCTGCTGACAACCGGTCAGGGTGAACAGCAGGACGCTCAACAGAAGGGTTATATGTAGAATAGTTTTTTTCATCCGAATGAGTGTTTATGCCTTGCCTGTGGCGCCGTTGATGGTGATGAGCGATTCGGCATCGTCCAGGAATTCATCGTCGCAGCTGAGGCTGATGCTGAGCTCGCCGTTGATGTCGGACTTGATGGCGAGTGTGGAGACGGTGGCCGCACCTCCCAGCGTGAGTGTCTGCGGCTCGGTGGTCTTCGTTATGCCGCCCAGGGTGTAGGTGATGGTATATGTGATGGCGGCGTTCGGCGCGAAGAAGGCTTCACGTGCGAGCGTGCCGTCAGCGTAGGCAAAGGTGAGTGTCTTGGGTACGGTGATGGAAAGGGCATTGATTATGCCGGAGAACTCAGAGTAGCTAATGCGGAACTTGGCATTCAGGGCACGTCCGCAGGCGACGTGGACATAGGCCGTGCCGCCGGCAGACACCTCGACACCGTCGGCAGAGCCCTCGAAGTAAGCAGCGCCCCAGCCGTTGTCGGCAGCTACAGCCGCAGACAAGTCATCGTGGCTCCGGACTGCAATGTCGTAAGTGCCGGCTTCGAAGTCCAGAGCTTCCAGACGGTCGCCTATCTGCTGATCGTAGAGCGTTGACGCCCCGTCGCTGACAACGGCAAACCACGTCGAGGGGTCGTCTATGTCCTGCAAGGCACGTGTCTGCACTGCGTAGTCGGCTGAGAGACGCAGACAGATGTGCCCCTTGCCCGACTGCAAGGCGGAGACGTCTTCCTGCTGACAGGCTGTGAGGAAGAACGGAATACAGAGTAGTATAATCAGATAATGTTTCAAGGCTTTTAACTTAATACAGTGTTATTTCGTGAACGATTTCCTCGTAAGTGTCGTCGTAGCTGATGCCGATTTTCAGTTTGGTGGGATCGTCGTCGCTGGCGAAAGCGAGGTTGACGTTATATACGATTCCCGCTTTGGGATTTTTGTAGGTCTGAGGCTCGATGTCGTAAACCTCGCCGTCGGAATTTACGAGATGAAACGAGAATGTGAATCCTTCGATGTTGGCAGGGTCGTAGTAAGCTGTCTGGGCCGTGGTGAGCGTGCTGGCGCGACCGTCGGCCGCAATGGTGAACGTGCACACCGGAAACCAGGTTGCGAAGCCTTCGGGGAGTGTGTAGCTGACGCCGTAGTTCTTCATAGGCACGGCGAGATTAACATATGTGACCCAGTCGGTCTCCACGGTGAACTCCTGCGAGGCTTCATAGACGGCGCTGCCACGTCCCTCGTTGTCGGAGGTCCACGATGTCTGATTCTCCGAGAAAGCGTGCAGGGTGTATGTGCCCGGGATAAGCGAGAACCTGTCGGGCAGGGTGGCGCCAGCTGCATATTCGTAACCGCGATAGACATTGCCATCGGAGGCAAGAATCTCAACGGCCAGATCCGGGTCAACGGCTGCGCGCGTCAGGACTATGGTCTGACCCGGCTGCTCGCGGCTGATGTCATTGATCACGAGCTCACCCTCTGCTTCACTCACGGTGAGCGGTGCCTCATCGGAGCAAGCGACGAGGGAAAGCAGAAGGAGGGGGATATATATTAGTCGTTTCATAAATAGAATTTACGATTTGACGATTTACGATTTACAATTTATTTCCGATTTAGTTATTTATTGACCATATTTGAATGTAAGGGCATAGATGTGAGTGCAGGTCTGACCCGCACCGTAGCTGTTGCTGCACTTGAGGGACGTGATTTCGCCGTTGGCAGTGAAGGTGTTTGTTGTGCCGTTGTGCAGGTTGTCGCTGTTGTTGAACGCTGCGCCATCCTCGCGAATGGAGAGAATCTCCTGTGTGCCAGCCGTGATGGTGAATGTCGTTCCCGCGGTGGCGGAGTGGACATTGACATCATAGTCGGCACAGAAGCGTGTGCCTTGAGGGATAATGACGGAGCTGTTGTTCGTGATCTCCTGTCCGCCTGTGGATAATTTACCTAAACGGACATCGTTTTCGAACCAATCCACGCTTCCGCTGGCGCTCCACTCGGCGTGAGATGCGAGATTGAGGGAGTAGGGCAGACCGGTGATGCGTACGGGTTTGGTGGCTGTCACCGTCTGTCCGCAGAAGTCGGCCACGACACGGAAGTCGTAGAGCGAGCTGCTTACAGGCACTCCGGTGATGTCGCTGAACGTCTGGCTGTTGCTTGTTCCTTCTACCGTGAAGGACTGCGAGCCGACGCTGTAGGTATAGCTCTTGCTGTAGTTGGTGTTCTCGAAGAGCGAGGCGGCTACGTTCAACGAAGCCGAGGGCGCATATACCGTGAGGCGTTCGCAGGCATTGGCTGCTGCGATATTACCCTCCTCGTATCTCGAGTGGGCGGTGTAGGCATCGGCCGTGAGCGTCAGCGACGGCGCCGGAACGGTGAACTCGGTGGTCTTGCTGAAGTTGTAGGCCTTGCCCTGATGACTATAGTAGCGATAGGTGGCTACGTAAGTGCCAGGCGGCAGATATGGCCAGGCGGGATTGAGCTGATATGTGGATGTGAGGGCGCCTGTGCCTGACAGTCGGCGTACTATGTTGCCTGATGCTGTGCCTTGATGAATTGTAGCCTCCCACCGCACGTCGGGGAACGAGGCCGCTATGTTCAGGTCCGTGCCTACCAGTTCGCCGTGGACAAACCGGTGCTCTGTGGTCACAACGGGGCGTGGGAGCCAGTTGTAGGGCACTTTCTCCTCGACGTTCACTTTCTCCACTTCGGCCTTGACTACAGTGACTACGGCACTCTCGGCATTTGGCTCCAAGGAGAGGGTGAGGATAAGATGGTCTGCCGCAGACAACCTGTTGGAGATTCCGTCGGGCAAGAGGATTGGCATCGACACCTCACGACCGTCGGCATTGAGACAGCCCGTGAACGAGAGCTCAACGGTACTGCCTGCGCGAACATAAACACTCTTGCCAGAAAGATCGGATGTCAATGTGATTTGGTTGTTGCCCACAGCCACCTGCAGTCCATAGTCGCTGTAGAAGCGGTCGAAACGTGCGGCCTCGGTGACGTCGGTGCCGAAAGTGACGCTCACCAGCGCATTGCCGACAGACACAGGCAGGGCAACGGGCGTAGGCTCGGTAGTAGAGACGACGGTGGCTGTAGCTGTGCCTATATAATAAGGTCTGTCCAGACCGAGCAGGGGGTTGTCGCCGTAAGTGGCTGAGATGGTATAGTCGTCCGGAGCGGCTTTTATCTTGTCAGAGGTGAAGGGGCCGTCGTAAATGCAGACATCGTTGCTCATGCGCCGGATATGTAGATGGAAGTCCTCGGCTGAGGGCTTGTCCAGCATCTCCGGTGCGGTGCGGGTCTCAGTGACCTGAACATCAATTCCCGGCATCGATAGCACAAGGCCTCCCTCGGTGACGGGGTCGTCAACGGGGAGCTCCGCGCTGCAGCCGCCGATTAGGAGTGGCAGCAGAGCAAGGATTGCCAATGTGAGAATGTGATGAAAAGCCTTCAACGTTATTATATTAATATATGAGTTTAAAGTTATCTACTTTCAGTAGCGACTCTTCGCCGCCGGTGAAGTAATCACCGTACTTCGATGACGATGCGACAACTATTATTGTTGTCGGTGTGCGGTCGCTGCGATAGTCTATGTCGAGCGTTGCTGTAGTCCAAGTGCTGACATCCTCACCGCGTGTCAGTTGGGCATAGCCAATGAGATGCGGGTCGTGAAGGTCTATCAGGTGCAGGGCCGTAGGACGTGTTCGGATGAGATACGGACAGACGGTGGTCTTGTAAGTCTCGGGTTCCCAGTCGCCCAGCGCGATAAACACGCTGCAGGAATCGGGCTGCCCCTTCAGATTCTCGTACGTTGCCCTCGAGATATATTGTCCCCAGGCGTTGTTCCAATCGCCGCCGTTGCGGGTTATTGTGGATGTCTTGTACTGGTATTCGAATGACATCTGTGCGGGGCGTGACGTGAAGGGACGTCCGAAGGCCAGAACACCGTTTGAACCGTCGGTCTCTACGTACTTGCCCGTGAAGATGTTACCAGCTGCAAACTTGATGACGATGTATCTGGATTGCAAGTTGGCGTAGCGCCGACCGCCCTCGTCAACATAGGTGCTGTTGCTCGAGCCGACTGTCGTGGCGCCGTGGTTGCCTGTGTCCCAATAGGGCTCACCGCCCTCAGCCCAGGGGCAGTAGAGCGCTTTCGTTCCCTCGCCCTTGACGTGCCACTCCTCGAAGCCGGCGTTTTCGAGCTGTTCGCCTTCGAAATAAAAGGTCTGCTCCTCGGTTGTGGTCTGATTGAACGTGGCCCGGCAGACATACTGGACATCGGATTTCAGCGCATTCAATTCCACTTCGTAAGTTGTGGAAGTGGGGGTGCGAACCCCTGTGGCTGCCGTCCAGTCGGCACTGCCTGCGATTTTGTATTCAACCACGGGGGTGACGCCGTTGGGGCGTGTGCCGGAGATGAGCGTGGCGCCCTTGGCGGTGCGGGACACCTCCATAGTGGGCTCCACCGTGCCTGCCGTCTGATAGACGTAAACGACCCACGGATAGACGGCCTCTGACCAAGCGTACCTGACATTGTAGTGACGGGCAGTGGTGAAATCCACCGATTCCTGTGTGGTGGGATCGGGATCTACGCTGCCATGCTGACCGCCAAGGCTGAACTTATTCACCTTGATGGCTGACAGATGCTGTGACTCGTTGACATAGACGATGACCACGCGTGTCTCGGGGTCGATTACGGCGTTGCCGACCTGACCTTCTACCTCAACCTCACGCTTTATTACCTGATGGGCTTTGACTGTCCACTGGTAGTCCTGATAAGTGTGCAGGGTGATGGTCTGCGACTGGCTGAAGTCCAGGTATATCGGTGTCGCGTCCGCAACGGGTAAGTCAGTGGGATATGTGGGCGATTGCAGACGGATGGTGTCGTTCACGATGATGTGCGGGTCGTTGACGGCTTCAATCTTTTTGACTCTGACATGTGTGATATCTACCTCGTCATTAACGTAGAGTTCAATGACCCGATTTGTTTTGTCGATAGTTGCAGAGGCCGTGCCCTCGCCCGTCTCGTCGCATTGTCCATAGACCTCGAACGTCGTGATCTCGGACTCGACAATGGGGTAGGGTATATCATCGGGAATACAGGATGCAAACGCCAGACACAGCCACAAAATCAACAATTTATAGCTCCTGATCACAATCGTTATTATATTATTCAATTTTCGCATTAAAGATAAAATGTCGTTCCTATGTTGATGCTCAGTAGATTGAGCTTGAAGTTGGCGCCTCCTGAACGGTTCTTGCCCGTTTCGACACGGTTGGTCTGTTGGTCTGTCCAATTGTAGTTGAGACTCAGCACACCTATGGAACATTCTATTGCCATGAAGTCTGTGACGAATGCGGTGAGGCCGGGACAAACTGCCAACTGTATTTTGTTCACATGCTCCATTGTGCCGTCGTAGTCGGCTCCGGAGCCCGTGGAGTTCTTGCCCTTGGCGTAGGCGTAGTTCAGCTGCACTTCGCTGAAGAAGCCGAAGACTTTGCTTTTGCCAAGCGGCTGGTAGGTTCGCAGGAAGAGTCCTGCGTTAATCTGGTGTTCAAGGTAATAGAGATCTTGAAGACTGATGTTGAAATCCTCGCCTAAGTTAAGGTCAAACTTGCCTAAATAGAGATAGTTGCGGCTGTAGCTGAAACGGCCGCCGAGGGCAAGGTTCTTCTTGAAGAAATAACCCACATAAGGACTTGCCGAAAACGTATGCCCCTCGAAGTCGATGTTCTTCAGAACGAGGTAGTTAAGGTTGTTGGCGTTCCACTCGTTGAAGGCGAAGCTCAATCCCGCCATCCACTGTCCCTTAGGGATAAAGGTGGCTTTCAGGTCCTCGCGATTCACGCGTTCGATATGTCTTCCTCGCTTCTCCTGGCTATCCAGATAACGGTCGTAGAGCGAACGTTGGTTGGTTGTGTCGGTCTTTACCTGAGCCATAGAAGACACAGCCGTGAGGAGCAAGACCGCGGACAGGAGTAATACGTTTGTGTCGTGTTTCATTTTGCGAAACCCCAGCCCCTGCCGTGTTGTTGCAGGGGCTGGGTAATACAGGGATTGGATTTTTGTGAATTATCTGACTGTTGGCGTGTCGCCATAAATCAATTCGCAGTCATCGAGATAGAGCACCGATGCGTCGGAGCCGTAGAAATAGTCACCGTATGCGCTTGAAGCAGCGGTGATGACTATGTGTGTCGGCTTCTTCGTCAGGCTGTGGTACGTGAGCGGAATAGTCAGTTCGCGCCACTCGCCGTTGTCACTTGTGCTTTGCTCATAGTAGCCATAAGCCACGACGAAGTCATCATTCTCCCAGTCGGGGAAATACCAGGCGCTGCTGCTATTGTTGATCGTGACAGACTTGGTCATGAGTGCAATACGCACGCCGCAATGGTCGTTCGCGCCGTTGTCGGGAGCTGTAGCGATGCTAGGCTTAGTACCGCGGTTGACGCTTCCGGGAGCGTAGCTGATATAGCACTTGAGCGCTGTAGGACGTCCGTTGAAGGGAACACCCCAGTTGATGGTGGCGCTGGTGCCGCTGACCTTACCGAAGGTACCTGTGTAGATACTGCCGGCAGCCAGTTTGATTACAGCATACTTTGAAGCCAGTTTAACAGACTTCGAACCTCCATGCACAAATTCCGTCTCAGGCTCAGTGACAACATAGCTGAAGCTGGCAGAGCCTGGGTTGGATGTGTCCCAGAACTTGGTGTTGGCGTCGGCATTCGGGCTATAGTAGTTGCCTGCACTGTACCAATCCTCGAAACCTCCGTTGTAGAGCGCGGTCTGAGGCTCTGTAGTGAACGAGCTTTCAGCGCTGAATACCTCCTCGTCGCCGGTGATGTATGCAAAGCGGTAGGTGTAGTCGGTCTCCGGTGTCAGGCCCGTCAGCTTATAGCTGAGGTTGTCGCCACTGATGGTGAGCTCGCTGGCGTCGATGCTGTTCCAGGTCTCGCTGTTAGCGGCCTTGTACTGGAGCTGAAGCTTAGTCTGGTCGAAATCGCCCTTCTTGGCGGTTATACCGCCCTCGAGGTAGGCGAATGAGCTCCAGGCGTTGGCTGAATAAGCAGCCAGGCTGGTTCCGCCCTTACGAGGCACCTCGAACGTATATGTGTAGGTGTTGGTAGTCGGGTCAACCTGCACCGTCACCTTGCCCTGGTTGCCAGAGGCGGCCACTGTGTAGTTGATGATGTAGTGGTCACGAGCCTGCACGCCAGTAATCTCTTTCATGTGGCTATAGCCCTGACCGGCCTTGTTGAACACAGAGAGCGTTGCTGTCAGGTCGCCTACGGGGAAGTAGGCAGAGCCTTTGTCGGAACCCATGGTGAAGGTCTGGGAGCTTATGCCATCTATAGCAGATGCGATTGTCGAGTTGGCGCGGGCAAAACTCTCCTGAAACTCCTGAGAGAAGTTCACCGTCACTTTTACGTTAGCCAACGTGCAGGTCACCTTGGCGGTAGTCACGGTCTTCGTTTTCACGGTTACAGTTGTCTCACCATAATAATACGGTGTGTTGAAGCCTGAACCGTCGCCGTCCCAGTTGTTGGAGTGAGCTATGACGGTGTATTGTCCGGGTGCAACTGTCAGGTACTGTCCGTTGGCAAGCTGGCTCTCGTTTTCAATGTCGTCGGTACTGAACACCACCTCGTCGGAAGAGTTCTTCACTTCCACGTAGAGCTGTGTGGGGTCGTAGCCGTTAGGAGCGCTGGCACGGGATAGCGTGGTGCCATTGGTCTCAACGCCGAGCTTGAGGTAGCCCACTTCTGCATTGGCCATATCATCCGCCTCACTGGAGCAAGAAACTGCGACCAGCGTCAGGGAGAGGATGGCGATAATGGAAAATATCTTTTTCATATCATTATATCATTTATGTGTTTGTGCTTTACTCGTTTACGGTTATAACCACACTGCCGCTCTTTGTCTTGCCATTCATGTCGGTGACGGTCAAGTTGAAGGTGTGAGTGCCGCTCATAACGTCCAACAGGACGAAGAAGTTACCGATGGGGAATTGGTAGGAGGTGTCGCCTTCGGCGGGAACACTCAGCTGCTGTCCGAGACCGCTGAAGAAGCTGACAAGATCGTTGTTGTCAACCACTTCTACGCCGGCATTGACAAAGTCAAGACCATAGCCTGCACCTACAGCTTCCAGCGAAGCTACCATGTCGGGATTGGTCGATTGGGCTGTGACCATGAGGCTGCGGATTCCGTTCTCGGCTTCGATGATAGTGTTGCCGAGGGCCTTGTCCAAACTGCCGCCTTTGCCCATCGTGAAGGTGATAGGAGCGGGTAGGGTCAGTGCGATAGAGTTGTCGGGCTGAGGATCGGGATTTACGGGGTCGTCGCCAGAATCGGGCGTAAACTGTCCGTTGTCAACCACTTCCATGATTACAGGAACCTCCTCTGCATCCAGACCGAAGATAGAAGCTGTGATGCCGACGGTTACGTATCCGGTGGTGGCTTCCGTCGGGGTGAAGTTCACAACTACACCATCGCCGCCTTCGAAGTTCGTGCTCTGGCCGTCGTAGGTCTCCGTGGCCTGTGATTTCGTCAGCACCATGCTAGATGTAACGGTACCGTCGCGATTGACGCCGCGGAACGTAACCATCAGACGCTCAACGCCTTCTCCAAGGTCCCAATAAAGGGCCGAGGGGGTCGTGCCGTCTTCGTTGGTGAAGTTCAGGGCGTTGTTGTTACCGTCGTCGAAGGTGATTGTCCAAGAGGTGAACAGGTCAATGAAGTCCTGATCGTAGTGAACGGTTATGGAAGTGTTGGCCTGCTTACAGGTGATAGTGCTCTGAGTGGTGACATCCTTCACTATGGTTGACACTTCCGTACCTTTATAATAAGGTGCTGTCATAATCTTTTCCATGACACCCGGAGTGTGTGCCTCAAGGACATAGTCACCAACAGGCAGCAGCACGGTTTCAGGCATTGCTGTGACAGCGTCATAGCTGGCCACCTTGGTCGTTCCGTTGGCTTCATAAATGGTCACAGGGAAGTTCGTGACGGTATAGGTCGCGCCACGTGTCTGCATCGGCTGCAGAGTCTCTACGCTCACTTCAAGTTGACCGGCATCCTTGTCCGTAAGCTTTGAGATGTCCTCGCTCACGCAACTGGCAAGAGCCAGCGCAGCTGCACATCCAAGAAATAACTTATATCGTTTCATTGTGTGGATTTTTTCTATTAAAGATGTTTATTGAAATCAATTATTTATCCAACTGACAGGAACCTCAATGTCGATGGGCTTGTCGTTCGTGCTGTCGTCGATGGTAACTGTTACAGCCAGACCGCCATCAGTTGTCGGGGTGTAGTTGGGTCTGATAGTGAGCTGCTTAGCCGCGTTGCGCTGCAGGACGAAGGAACCGGTGGCTGTTGCCTCGGTGACCTTGTTGCCATTCTGCATGGTGGCATAGTCCGACTTGGCGGTGAGGTAGATGGTATAAGTAACCCTTTCGCCATCTTCGTTCAGAGCCAGATAATAGGGCTGGGTGTCGTCCTTACCCCAGGTGGCTACTTTTGTGCCTAAGGCTTCTGTGCCAGAGAACGTTACGCTGTAGGTGTCGTAGTATTTGCTCATGGAAGCGTCGAAAGCAACCAGAACCTTACCCGCAGTGGGCGTACAGTTCACAGTCGTCGTTACCGTGTTGGCAGCGGAAATGGTAAAGGTGTTGCTGCCTTCCACCTTAAATCCGTCGCGCGAAGCGTCGTACTCTGTTCCGTAGGAAGCGGAGACGGAATAGGAACCCAGATCGAGCTCCAGCGGCAGACGACTCTGCAACGTTGCGAACGTTCCGGAGAATTTGCTGGCGCCCTTGTTGTCCAGAATGTTTACCGTGTAGTTGTCGAAGTTCTGGTACGAACTCTCGTCAACGGCACGCGTGCCCGTCGTGAATTCCACGCTCGAAGCAAGGTCAAACGTAACCTTACCTTTCTGGTTTGAGGCCAGCTCTGTCCCCTCTGCATCGTTTTCGGCGCTGCAAGAAGCGAGTAGTCCCGCGCAACCTAAAGAAAGGCACATGAAAAATACTTTTTTTCTCATTGTCATGTTCATTTGTGGTTATTATTAATATGAATACAATAATCTGAATACTATCTGTCAAAATAAGAATACCAACTGTCAATCTGCTCAAAAATACGGCGCAAAATTAGAAAAAATCCCAAAAAAAGCAAGATGAAATTCGGTAGAAAGTCTATTAATTACCAATATTTGCGGCTCAAATCGGTACTGTACCGGATTTCTCAATATCGCATGTTCGCTTGCATCATAGTTATTTTGTTTTTGCGCTGCAAATGTACAGCAATTATTCGCAGCAAAAACCGTTACCTGCTCTTCCAGTACATTCCGGTACGATAAAATACATTTTTCTTTCACTCTCCAATGGTTTATAGCAAATCCCCATGGATTTCTTGCCAAAACCCTATGGACTTCTTGCCGAAACCCTATGGACTTCTTGCCGAAACCCCATGGAGAGTTGACAGTAACTTCATTGAAGTGTCTGAAGAAGTTTAAGGGGTTTAAGAGGTTTAAGAGGTTCAAGAGGTTCAAGAAGTTAAGCCGATAGCTTGAGTTGGGTGCATATCTTCCTTCATCCCCCATCTCTGAACCTTCATCCCTCAACCTTCTTCCTTCTTCCTTCATACTTCATCCTTCATTCTTCATCCCTCCCAAATAACCTTACGAGGAGGAGGCAAGCCCCCCTCTATGGCCCCCTATATAGGGGGGCCTAAGAGGAGGGGCTTACGCCTAAGACGGCCACAACCACCCCACCAATACACCTCTTTGGCTCATTAACCCGTCACCTGGTCACCTCGTTGACTTGTCGCCTCATTGCCTCGTTGACTTGTTGTCTCGTTGACTCGTTGACTCGTTGCCTCGTTGACTTGTTGCCTCATTGCCTCGTTGCCTCGTTGACTTGTTGACTCTTTTTCTCTTTGTCTTGCTTCGCTCGTCCATGAAGTGCTTGTTTAGTCTCCATGGAGGGTTTGCGCAGTCTCCATGGAGTCTAACTTAACCATTCATGGTGTCTATAACTGAAGGACGAGAGGACTTTCGCCAGAAAAAGAAAATAAAAACAGCCATTTCTTTTGTATTTATTTCACTTATTCGTACTTTTGCCCCCCGAAAGGGCACAAATCGGCTCAATAAAGCAGCCGTGGACAACCTCAGCGGAGGTGCTCGATCAATCTTTTTGGTAAATAATAACAGCACAATGCATCTATTCTACGCGCCAGAAATGTGAGAGTTTTAAAACGCGTGCAAGAATATGAATAAGTGTATGTGTCTGCGCTTGAGGCGCGGGCATTCACTTATTATTCTTGCGGGTCTCGTCAATCGTCAGAGGACTACTGTTCAACAACGTGTCGAGAAGCCAAATGTATCTGTAATATGTTTTGCAGATCATTTGTATTTAAAGTTCTGTGATAACTTTCTCAAAACAGTATTTTTTTTCTTTTTTGAGTATTGATATACTTCATGGGATTTTGGCTCCTGCCATATCTGTTTCTTTATATTTGCCTATTGACTGCTGGGGGCTTTACGGATGAACGTATGTGCAGATATATAGAAAAACCAAGAGGGGGGATCATACCCAATGGTACCTTGTTGCCCGTGCGTTTCCGTGAGAAGAAATCAAGGGCGTCTTACAAAGCCCCTCAATGAGGGTACGCACTTGTTTCTGCGTCAGAATGCTGTCGAAGGCCTCTACAAAGTCGCTCATAGAAGCCTCGCCGTTGCGTCGTATCACATTATAGACAGTTTGGATATGACTGATGTCGTATCGCTGTGCAATAGTCCTAACATGGGGCTTATATAGTAGATAGCGAGAAGAAAGGACATAACCGAAGTATGAATCCTCGATGATCAACCCCATCTCCAGCAGTTTGAGACAACTGTCCTTGTATGCAGCCTCAATGTTCCCTTTCCAGATGTAGTGAAGTGTCAACCAGTCGAATGCGTTTAGCTTGCTCTCAAGCTCCTGTTGATGACATATATCCTGAGCAAAGAGATAGAAAGCATCATCTGGAATCTCACCATAGAAGCGTAAATCCACCTGATAATCGTCTGAATAGGAGTAGTCGGGAAGTGGCTTGCCCTCTTTGATGCAATTGGTGAACATAATGTCAACGCCTTGTCCGCTACGCTCTATCAGTCCGGTTTTCTCTATCACCTCTGCCATCAAACGGCTACGTGGCGAACTGTTGACGGTCAGGATATTACCGAGATTTACACCGTATGGGAACCCGCCAGGGTTGGAAATCTCCACCATATCGGGATATAGGTGTATGAAGATGTCTGCCCCCATCTGCAGACTACGGTGAATCATGGCATTGATAAGAGCCTCGCGTATTGTTTCCTTATTAAAGGCAGGACAGTCGAGGATGCGCGGCAGGTCATTGACGTGCAGAAGAGGATTGCAGGCGGGCTGGTCGATGTACTCCCAAATCTTTTCGATGGCGATAAACAGCGGCAGACGATATTCCTGACGAGCACTATAGCGCACCTGGCTATGGTTGTTCCTGTATTCTATCACGACATTTGCCTGTGGTAGATAGCGGTTGATGGCTTCCGATTTACCCAACAGAAGAAGAGTGGCGTACTTCAAGTTGCCATCATCATCAATCAAAAGCAAGTCCTTTAGTAACTGATTTAAGGGAACGGTTGTAGCATCAGACCGTTTCTGCTTGTCGGCAATGAGACGGCGCATGTTTTCTATGGCCTCTGCGTCGAGATCGTTCAAGGTTAGACCTTTGCATACACGGGATGAGAAATCCGGGTCTTGCTCGGAAATGACGGAGAAGTATTCGGCATCGTCCATCTCACGCAGGCTTTCACCAACTCTCATCAATGGAACCCCTTCGAATCGGAGTGCCTTGCCAACTGGACGTGAAGGGACGTTGATGACAAGCACACGACGCTGTTTTTCATCGTATAGTTCCTCTGTTCGGACACGAATATGGAGACGCTCATATATTTCGTCTTCAAGATTGCCGGTCTCGTTTACAGCAAAGTCGCTACCCACTACCTTATGGGGACGGGCATCGGCCATGCCAAGAACCAGCCGCCCGCCTCTTTCATTGGCCAAAGCAACAACATACCCTAATACACAATGTCTTCGGTCGCGAGGATCTGTCTTCTGACCTCCTGCGAACGGATAATTGTGTTCTGCCTTCTTAAACTCCACATGATCTTCACGCTCACTGAGTTTCTGTAATTCTTCTATCGTACTCATTTCATTCTATACTTTTAGTGAAACAGCTCGAAAGCTGTTTCACTGTGCAAAGATACAACTATTATTCGAATTGGGCAAGATTTTGTATAATAATTCTTTAAAAAAGATGCCATTTCAATGTAACTGTCTGTATATAAGTGGGCTAATTTAACAATTTAATTCGGTTTTTTGAAACTATTCGTATATGACAACATTTGTTCATAGCCACAATTTCATTAAAATGATTGCACGTTCTATTTCTCTTTTCGTTGACATTGAATTATAAAGCGTTGTTGAATCCTCTTGTCCTATAACTACATTACAAGAGAGGCTATATAATGAAACGCAGTTATAAAAACGTTTTAGTATTGTTACCTATTTGTTATCATATAGCATTTATAATTATTGTAAATTATTAAAATATGATGGCACGAGCCAAGTACAAGACCATCCCCACAGACCTGCAACCCCTCCTCAACAGCAATCGCCTGCTCATCATCTCCACCAGCAACGCCACCCGACAATCTCGTGCCACCGCCCTTGCCCGTAACCGCTTCATCTGTGAACAGGCAGACTCCATCCTCTTCGTCGGCGTGACAGAGCACAGTAGTCTGTATCCATTACAACAAGAATTCAACCCGAAATCTACTTCCTTATCTATCACCTCCACGGCCAGACCTACGATGAAGTCCTCATCGTTGACCCAGAGACACCAATAACAAGAGAAGTGTACAAGGCGAGAAACAAATAATATCAGATTGAAGTTTCGCATGTTGCTCAACTTCCTTGTAGTTAAGAAGTTAATTCGCTTCGCTCGCCCTTCGGGCTGAAGTTAAGCCGTTACTATTGCGGCTGATTTCTCTGCTCTTTGACTATCGGCTTAACTCCTTTAACTTCTTAAATATTAACTTCTGAACTACTTCAGAAACTTGAGTATCAGATATGACCAAACTTGAGAAACTATACAGCATCATTGAGAATTCCCGAGATTTGGGAGTGTGGCTCAATAAAGATGTTCTCCAGCAAAGCAAGTGGAGGAACTGGAGAAAGGTATCATCAAGTCACCAAGGATTCAAACAAGAATCCGAATTACTCAAAATCCATCAGAATGCTCTCCGGTTCCATCTTCATTACGGCTGTAGCAATGGAAGGGTCTACAAATTGTCTTTTGGATGAAGTGCGTATAGCTGACAGAGAAAAGAAGATACAATAGTCTCGTTCACTGACAAACATCAATGACTTTTTCAAAAAGTTTATCATTGTGAAGGAGCACATCATGCCACGTCGCAATGAAGAAGGCATACTGACAATAGGTCTCTTTGATTTCCTTCTAAAAGAGGATAGTTTGGATATATAAAAGAGTAAACATCCAGAAGCTTAACAGATAAGATGAAAAAAATCTTCAGCAGATTAGAGATAGATATCTCGCCGTAGGCGACTCGAAATGATGATTCACTCCTATAGTTACCCCTGCCCGGCGAAAATGAATAATCTCATAACCCCCGTTGGCGGACGAAGCAGCCGGAGAACTTCTCTTCGACATGGTCTATGGGTTCGCGGAAGAGGCCGTAGAGGGCGGAGCCGCTGCCGCTCATGGCGGCGTAGGTGGCACCGAGGTCGAGAAGCTGGTCCTTGATGGCGGCGATTACGGGATAGCGGGCGAAGACGCTGCGCTCGAAATCGTTTTTCATAAGCAGCTGCCACTCTTCCACAGGGCGCTTGACGATTTCCGTAAGGGGCAGGGCGGGGCGCTGAGGCTCTACGCCGGCATACGCCTCGCGTGTGCTGACATAGATGTCGGGCTTGACCAGAACGATATGCCACCCGATGAGCTCCAGGGAGATTGGGGTGAAGATGTTACCTATGCCGGTGGCGAAGACGGGGCGGTTGCGAACGAAGAAGGGGCAGTCGGCGCCGAGCGTAGCGAGCTTCTCTTCCATAGCTTCGTCAGAGAGGCCGAGCTGGAAGCGCTCGTTTATCAGCTTCATCATGAAGGCGGCATCGCTGGATCCGCCACCCAGTCCGGCTCCGGCGGGGATATGTTTGTAGAGGTAGATGTCCAGAGGCGGAATCTCATAGTCCTTCTGCAGTAGTTGCATAGCACGGATGACGAGGTTGTCGCCTGCGTTGCAGTCCAACGGCGTGCCTGCCATGCGAAAGGAGAGGGCGTCGGACTCTTTCACCTCCAGCGCGTCCAGAAGGGGGATAGGGTAGAAGACGGTCTCGATGTCGTGGTAACCGTCGGGTCTGCGGCCTACGATGTTCAGGCCGAGGTTTATCTTTGCGTTTGGATAGACTATCATGGTCAATGTTCAATGTTCAATGTTCAATGATTAAAGCGGGTCAAAGGTAGGAAAAAGTGGCTAGGACTGCAAGACAAAATGGGGATAAATTGGTAAAAAAGTGTAAATGAGGCTTTTTTAACAGAATTTCGTTGGTTGTGTGAGACATTGTTAGTAATTTTGCCGCCAAATTGGATATTTACGAAACGATGAAACATACTATTCAGAAATCTCTGCTAACTCTACTGGGTTTATTACTGTGTGCCAATATCATGGCTGTTCCGGCCGAACATATACGCTGCTCTGTGCGCCTCGTTGACGGCACAGATGTGATGGCCACGCTCTATGGCAACCACAATTACAGCTGGATGCTGACGGACGACGGCGTCGTTCTGGAGGAGTCGGAAGAGCAGCCCGGCCTTTTTGTACGCACCTCTCTCACCTTGGAGGAGGCTGGCCAGCGCATGGTAGCTCTCTCAGAAAGTCACCACAGACATGCTCCACGCCGAATCGGGGCGCAGAGCACGGCTCCGCTGCCTTCAGTCGGATCGCCGAAGATTCCGGTGCTTCTGGTCAGTTTTGCTGACGAAGACTTCACGGTGGCAGACACTGACGAGAAGGTGCGCGAGTTCTACGACCTCTACTGCAACGGCACGCGCGACGGACAGCTCTACACCGCACATAAGAGCCGCGGCTCAATACGCGATTATTTCATAGAGCAGAGTGACAGCCTCTTCCAGCCGGAGTTCGTTATCATCGGCCCGGTTAAACTGGCCAACAACTACGCCCATTATGGTCAGAACAGCGGCGGCAAGGACAAGAATTACTCACAATTCACCAGCGAGGCTGTGCGCAAGGCTGTGGAGCAATTTGACATAGACTGGCTCGGGATGTTCGACAACCGCGGCAAGGGGCAGGTGGATATCGTGTTCTATCTCTTTGCCGGACTGGGCGAGGCGAACAGCGACGATCCCAATCGCATCTGGGCAAAGGAAGAGACCAGCAGCACTACTGTGAATGGCATCAAATTCGCTTCAAGCGCCTGCACCGGAGAACTCCGCCCGAGCGGAAACACCCGCGCTGTGGATGGCATTGGTATAATGTGCCACGAGCTGAGTCACGCTCTCGGCCTGCCCGATTTCTATGACACCAGCTACAAGGCTTTTGGCATGGATTTGTGGAGTCTGATGGACTACGGCTGCTACGGCAGCAATGGCTACTGCCCCTGCTCTTACACCGCTTACGAGCGTGACTTCATGGGCTGGCAGCCTTTAGAGGAACTGACTGTGAGCCAGAAGAATATCACGCTGCTCCCGACGGCTGCGGGCGGCAAGGGACTGAAAATAGTGAATCCCGGCAACCCGAAAGAGTACTATATTCTGGAGAACCGCCAGCGTGTAGCGGCCGACCTGGGCATCTGCCAGTATGGTCACGGCCTGCAGGTGACGCATGTGGATTTCGACCAGACCAAATGGAATAATAACAGTGTAAATACAGAGGCTGCCCACCAGCGCATGACTATCTTTGCGGCGAACAACCGCTATATCGGCACATCGCGCAGTGACGCCACATGGGACGATATCTTACTTTCGTGGGAAGGTAATATGTATCCCTTCGCTATATTTGATGATGCAGGTGATTTTGTGGGTGTGAACGACTCGCTCACGAGCAACTCTACGCCAGCAGCCACTCTCTTCAACACCAACACCGACGGCACAAAATTCATGAACAAGCCGATTCTGAACATTCGTGAGAATAAAGATAAGGACAAGACCATATCATTCGACTTCTATGCCTCGCTCGACGACATGGCCACCGAGTTAAGTGCCGTTGCCGCAACTCCGCAGTCCGCAGCCAACGGTCAGATATTCGACCTTGCAGGCCGCAGGGTTAATTCACAATTCATAATTATTCGACAAGGCTCATCAATTCGTCATAATTCACAATTGCCGAAGGGCGTTTATATCCAGAACGGGAAGAAAGTGATGATTAAAGATTAGAGGCCCCCTATAATCCCCCAAAGGGGGATGCTGGGAGATTAGAGATTAAAGATTAGAGATTGAAGGCGGCCAGGCGAAAACCCGAATAATCGTTTAAACGAATAATCGAAAAATCGAAAGGCTGCAAAATGAAATTAAAAATTAAAAGGGAAAAATTAAAAGAGACAATTAATATATGAAGAAAATGTTGATGTTGATGGCCTTTGCTGCCATCAGTGTTGTTGCACTCGCAATCCCCGCAAAACGCGGCGTACAGAAAACCTTGACTCTAACCGATGGAAAAACAGTTACCGCAACTCTTGCCGGTGACGAAGCTTTCCACTATTATGTGACCACAGACGGAACTCCGCTGGTTGAGACTGCCGACGGCCGTTGGCAAGCTGTTTCCAAAGAGCTCGTAAAGCAGACGAGCAAGGAGCTTGGAGAGCGTCGTAACGCTCACCGTCTGGATCGTTTGGCCAAGACAAACAAGATGTTCACATCCGCTCGCAAGGCTGCCCGCCGTGCTGAGACCGCTGTAGTGAAGAAGAAGGGCCTTGTGATTCTTGTAAACTTCGCGGACAAGTCTTTCAAGAGCACCAGCAAACACGAGTATTTCGTCCAGATGATGAACGACGAGAACAACCCTTACGGACAGAACTACGGTTCCGTTCACGAGTATTTCCGCGACCAGAGCTATGGCCAGTTCGACCTGGAGTTCGATGTCGTAGGCCCCGTCACGGTGTCGAATAACATGAACTATTACGGAGCCAATGACAGCAACGGCGATGACAAACACCCGCACGTTATGGTCTCTGAGGCTTGCAAACTGGCCGACTCACAGGTGAATTTCGCCGACTACGACTGGGACGGCGACGGCGAGGTTGATCAGGTTTATGTCGTCTATGCAGGCTACGCCGAGTCCTCTGGTGGTGCGTCAAATACCATCTGGCCACATGAATATAACCTCTCTGGGGGATATTATTGGGACAGCGCTTTCTCTGAGTACTATAAAAAAGACAATAATATTTATAGCCTCGTACTCGACGGCGTTACGATAGACACCTACGCCTGCGGTTCTGAACTCTATGGCGCCAGCGGCAGTAAGATTGACGGCATAGGAACCATGTGCCACGAGTTCAGCCACTGTCTCGGCCTGCCCGACTTCTACGACACAGAATACAGTGGTAATCTCGGCATGGATTCTTGGGATCTGATGGATGCCGGAGCATACAACGGCGACGGCTTCCAGCCTGCCGGTTACACAGCCTACGAGCGTTGGTTCAGCGGCTGGTTAGAGCCCGTACAGCTCACCAATCCACTTACGGTGAAGGATATGCCTGCAATACAGGATTCGCCCGTGGCATACGTGCTGATGAAGAGCGGGAAAGCGGATGCCAACAGCACCTACTATCTGATGTATAACCACCAACAGAAAGGGTGGGACGGGGCTTCGTACGGACACGGTATGTTGGTGCAGTATGTACGCTACAATGCTCAAGACTGGGAAGAGAACACAGTGAACAACTCCACCCAGCGCATGACCATTATCCCTGCTGACGGTGCTTTCAAATACGATGCCGGCTCTCAGGACAGCCCGTATTATTCAGCAGCTGGATTAGCTGGCGACCCCTGGCCCGGCACTTCAAAGAAGACCGCCTTCTCGTGGAACAACCACACCTTCAGCGAGATAACAGAGAAGGACGGACTTATCTTTTTCCTCTTTGACGGAGGCAACTCCATTGCCGCACCTGTAATAAACAAAGACGCTGGCAGCCACACAGCAACATCATTCACAGCTGTTTGGAGTACAGTAACTGAAGCCGAATCCTACACTTTCCGCTATCGCGAGAAAGCTGAGGAAGCGTTTACCACCCTGCTCTCTGAGAACTTCGAGAACTTCATTAGAGCTTCAGACGGGACCAAAGACGTTTCCGACCAGATTGACGTTCTGACTCAGACTACAGGCTGGACCTCTTATAAGTTATATCAGGGTGTCAGCGGTGCAAAGCTCGGAACGGGCAGCGCATCCGGATACCTCACCTCGCCGACGTTGCAGAGTGCCACAGGCACCGTGTCTGTTCGCTTCAATGCTCTCAGCTATGGCTCTGACAACTCTTCGCTTGTTATCAATATCCTCAGCGGCTCGGAGATTGTAGCAACACAGACTGTGAATACTCTGGATGGAAATGACAAGATAGTTTCCTTTACCGGCGTGCCTGAGACATTCTCTGTACAGTTTGCCAACAAAGCAGCCAAGAAACGTTTCTATCTCTCCAACATCTGCATTTATGACGGAGAAGTGAGCATGGAGGACATCACCGAGTCTGAAGTGAAGAGATTCGCACCAGCTGCTTGGACTACAGTTGAGAATATCCAGGCTACCCGCTACACCGTCACTTCACTCACTCCCAACACCACTTACGAGTATCAGGTGCAGGCCGTGGATGCAGACGGCAACACTTCTTCTTGGTCTCCAATAGCTTCTGTCACTCTCTCTGATGCAGTCGCAATTTCAGATGTGAATGCCAGCGGAAACCAGTCCGCAGCTAACAGCCATATCTTCGACCTCAGCGGCCGCAGGATTGCCAACGGCCAGAGAGCAGCGGCCAGCGGCCAACTCCCGAAGGGCCTTTACATCATCAACGGAAAGAAAGTTGTGCGCTAAGCCACAACCTCATAGCTTTAACATCATAAGCCCTTCCATATCTGCGCGGAGGGGCTTTTTTTATGCTTGTTCTTCAACACAGCTATTCTTGTCAAAGAACACAACTCGCGTTCTTTGACATACTGAGACAAACGGATATTTTTCGTTAATTGACAATTGATAACTGAAAATTGACAATTCTTCGTGCGGAATATCGGGAAATTGTGTATCTTTGCGCTTGGAAAAGCTGCGGAAGCTCGATGCTATTCTAGAATACATCAAGGAGGTAGTTCCTTCGACAAAGTCTTTGGAACAAAAGCGTAAGCTGCTCCGGCACATATTGGAAGAAATAAAAAATGAGAATATGATACAGGTAAATGGCCGTACTTGGTTCGAGAATGAACTATAATGATTAAATATATGGCCAAATTATAGCCAGTATTCGCAAATATGGCCAAATGGCAAAGGTTAATAGCGACTAATTGGTTATAAAAACGACTAGAAAATGACTAGTCGGAGGCTTCTAGTCATAAAAGTAGTCATTTCCGGGCAGTTTAGTCGAAGTATAAAACGAGAAAAGAATATACAAATGGATAAGCAACAACTAAAAGAAAGAGAAGCAAGGGTTATAGAACTTGCTACAGCATTTTGCAAAGAGCACTTGGATGATGAGTGCGCTGAACTGTGTACAAAACTTGTGCAGAAACTGGGACGCAAGCGTTCCTGCCCACTACAATCTGGAAGAGTAGAGATATGGGCAGCTGCGTCTGTATATACTATCTGCAGCATCAACTTCATGTTTAGCAAAAGTTCTCGGCTGAATACATCATCCGCTGAAATCGCAGATCATTTTGGGGCAAGCGGCTCAACAATAGCACAGAAATCGAGAGTCATCAAAGACTTATTGAAGATAAGCAACGTCTTTGACCCTGATTTCTCTCTGAAGGAGATTGCCGATAACAATCCCTTCAATCATCTTGTGATGAGAAATGGTATCATTTTCTTTGATTAGTAAAAGGTACGGATATGATATTTGAGATGCTGACGTTGTGGTTAGCAGATATAGTTCATGATGCTGTAGGCGATGATGAACTTAGTAATGATGCAATCACAGTTGCACAAGAACAGATTCAAAAGTGGCTGGTGTGAGATGTCGGAAAAAGAAAGTAGGAGGAAAACTACTTTGTTCGCCTCCTACTCGATAATATTGTTGCTGAATGACCACTATATGCATTCGAGATTCTCTCTTACACTTCGGCAATTATCTCGTGATCGTAACCACTTTTGCCCGACCGCCTCGGCCAGATGATGACTTGGTAACATCAACGTCCCATATCATGCGGAGCTTGCCTTCCTGTTTCTTCACGACATAGTCCTTGCCGTCTATCTCGACGATTACGTCTAAATAGTTGTGGATGTATTGGTATGTGCTTTGATGATAATCGCTTTCAAAAGGACGATCCCCACCTATTTCTTCATAAACCATTTTTTCGTCATCACTCGCTGTTCCATAATAAATATGCCTCCTTATTCCCTCCCAGAATGGAAATAATTTTGCGAATTCCTCAAATTCCACTCCATCCACCAAATCGTCATTGTAGTGAGCACACACATACATTGGTGGGTACGTCACAGCGGTGTAACTGCTGCCATTGTCTTCTGCATAGACCTTGCTATCATTGCCGCCATAAGTTGTTATGTTGAATCTATCCTCATCGGAAGTAAGAGGGTAGTTGCTTTCGAGGTAAGCCCGGATGGCATACTTGATGTTGCTTCCTGGATATTTGCTGGCTAACGATGATGTGAAGCTGGCTTTCCATTGGAAGGTGGTGGTTTCGTCGTAAGTGATGTTGAAAGTCATGCTCTTGGCCAACTCCTTCACATTAAGTCCTTCTGTTGTAAAGCTTTTCACCTCACCCATACCCACATAGTCCTTAATGATGCGGACCGCGCAATAATAGTAGGTGGTGCCGCTCTCTAAGTCATTGATAGAGCCATCGCATATTGCCACTTTACCCTGTCGGATGTTTTCAGCCGTTAGCTTCGAGGCATCTATGTCGTAGGCAATCTGTCGTGCTCCGCCGCTCACTGGTATATTTGCGCTGTGGTTTCCTACATAGCGGGGATCATCTGTCGTAAGCGCACCCAGTGCAGCTGCGATACTCGGAGAGGTGAATGATTCAGTGTTTCCATAGACAAATATCTCACCAGCCCCGAAGAATGAACGGTAGTAATATAGAGTGTTCTCTTTCAGTCCACCTAAAGTAACCGTAAACTTGCGGTTGTCTTCCAGTCGGAGACCGGCAGTCCGCGATGTTGCATTTTCGGGGAAAGACTGGCTGGTGGAAATCTCCACGCCAAAGAGCTGGACACCCAAACCGAGCGTAGCTTTTACATCGTCTGGCAGGTTCAGATAGCCAGACGCCTCCACAGCCACCTTGTCATCCTCACCGATGGAAGATGCACCTATACCGCCGGTAACGACCATGTCGGTGGTGTTGTCCTTACCTTTGTCGGAGTTGTCAATGGCAGCTTCTGTTTCTTCTTTACTGCATGCTGTGAAGCAGACTGTGCTCGCGGCAAGCACCAGCAGGGCGCAGAGCCAATGCTGGCAGTTGATTCTGTAAGTTTTCATTGTTGAGTTGATTGAATAAGAAAAGGCGTGAGACCATTCAGTGCTTATTCTCATTCTTAGGTTACCGGCAAGTAGACCATTACGCTAAACAAGCAAGAACAGTTCACGCCCTCAGCGGACGTGAACTTTCTGAACTGCTTGCTCTCAGCGTGAATGTTTGCCGGTATTCAAGAATGAGAGAACAAGAGCAGAAAGCTCAAGTTATCGATAAGACTGCGAAGGGGACTTCAGCGCACTTCTCCGTGTATTAAGTTAAACGTTGTGAGGCTGTTGCCTCGTTGAATTGTTAATAATGAGAGAGTAGTGTCGGGTAGAGTCCCTTGGGAGTGCCTCGCTATTCGCGTGTGTCTAACTCCCCGCTGTTTGTTGTCAAATCATAGGCAGTTGCTTGTGTTAGATGGTGAATATTAATGCTTCGGATATTTCGGTTGACAGATTCTCTTTGAATCTTCCGTTTTGCAGAATCCGGTGCAAAAGTAATCATTTTCAGTGAAACTCATGCATCTATCGCCATGTTTTTTTGAAAAGGATGCGAAAAAGGATGAAAGTAGCCCCTTTCCAACAATGTTATAGCCCCCGCTCTAAAATGCTGTAGGCCAGGGGGGACAATATCGGGTCACATGCAAAACCCTGTGTTGAAAAAAAAGAGGATGTGCCTATTTTGACACACCCTCTTATATTATTTATTCTTTTAGCGTACCTTTGATTACATTTTGAAGGCTCCGCTCTTGACGTAGATGCGGTACTGGCGGATGCTCTCAGGTGCTCCCGCTTCAACGCGAGGCAGGTATTGGAAACCTGTGAAGGTCTGGTCCTGTCCGAGGTCGATGATGAGGTAGTGGGGGAACTGAACGCCTTGGTTTGTGCTCCAATAGGTGCTCTCCTGCAGGTCGAAGATCTTGTCGGCTGTCTTGTTGCCGCTTTCGATGTCCTCGTCATCGCAGTAAGCCACCTGCCAGGGTTCGCGGCTGAGGCGTGTGCCGTCAGCTCCGAGCATATACCACTCGGCAATGCAGCAATACTCGCGGTTCATGTGGCTGTTGAGGGCCTCGATGCAGACGTAACGGCCAGAGACGGGCTGTGCGAACTTCACTTCCTGCCAGCCGTTGCCAGCCTTGAACTCGCCTTCGAGAACGGGCTTCTCACCTGTGAGGTCGAGCGTCTGACCTTCGAGACGGTGAGTCTGCGGGCGGTCCAGATTCAGTTTGTCGATGATTGGTTTCTTCAGGCCTTCGATGGTCTTCTCGCCGCGCGGCCCCATGACATCGAGCACGATGACTTCATTCTTGCCCTTCTTCAGCCAGCAACCGGGGACGTAGAGCGTCTGCTGCGGACCGATGTACCAGTGGCGACCTACGGCATAACCGTTGACATAGACCTGACCCTTGCCCCAGTTCTCGAGGTTGAGGAAGGTGTCGCCCACCTTGGAGATATTGAAGTAGCCACGATAGTAGCCAATGTTATCAGGCATAACTTCCACACACTTGCCATTATGCATGTGAGGCATAACTTGCACACACCTGGTTTTCGAATTAAAGGCATTTTGGGCTATCTCGTAGTCGTCTTTCAGACGAATCTTAACCCATCGGCGGGGCTTCCATGTTGTTTCGTTATTGTCAACTTCAGCGGTGATAAGAACATCGCTAACGATGCCTTTGAAGTCCTTGATAGCACGACCGAAGTTGATACGCCCCATCCCTTCGACGAGAATCATCAGGTAGTCACCTTTCTTTACGGCTGGAAGTTTCAATGTCTGCTCGTGTTTCACACGATCCAGCTTGCCCACGAACTTGCCGTTGATGAAGACCTGAGCATAATCGTGAGCATCAAGCTTCAGAATGCTCTGCACTGGGATTTCTGGCATCTCGGTAACGTACATCATTGAACCCCAGCCGAAGTCCATTTCCTCGAAGGTTTTCAGACCGCCCTGAACGGCAAGACTGTCGCAGCCATAGAACAGCGGCGCGAATTCCTTGAGCTCGAACTTAGGGATAGCAATTGTCTGGATTTCTTTGGGAACGGCCGACAGCTTCTTCTTACCAACCCACTTCTGAGCAACAGGATCCCAGTCGCCGCTGTACTTCTCTATAGCCTTGCGCAACTTCCAGAACTTGTCGGTTACCTGTCCGGCTTCGTTGATGGGAGCGTCGTAGTCGTAAGAGGTCACGTCGGGCGCGAAGCCGGGGCTGTTGGCACCTGCCCAATGGCCCCAGTTTGTTCCGCCGTGGGTCATGTAGAGGGAGAAGGAGATGCCGCGGTCAAGCATCTGCGAGATGCCATCGACCATAGCTTCGGCGCCGCGTGTCTCGTGGCGGCCGCCCCATTTGTCGAACCATCCGCTCCAGAACTCGGAGCACATCTTCGGGCTGTTAGGACGCAGCTCGCCGAGACGCTTGAACTCGTGGTCGATGTTCGAGCCTGTGCCGAAGTTCATTGTCCAGGTGAGGTCGTCAAGACCGTTCTTGGTGAAGTTGGAAGACCAGTCGCACTGGAACAACTCCACTTTGTCAAAGCCGCTCTTGCGGATAATATCCCTGACGGCACTGATGTAAGGCTTGTCCTCGCCGTAAGAGCCGTATTCGTTCTCCACTTGAACCATGATAATCGGACCGCCCTTGTCAATGGTCAGGTCGCCGAGTTGTTCGCCCACCTTCTTCTCGAAGATCTCCAGACGCTCCATGAAGAATGGATCTTGCTCGCGCAGACGGATGTCCTTCTTCTTAAGCAGCCACCAGGGCAAACCGCCCATTTCCCACTCGGCGCAGACGTATGGGCCAGGACGGACAATGATATACATGCCATTCTGCTGTGCCAGTTTTACGAAGGAGCGGATGTCGTTGTTGCCGGTGAAGTCAAACTTATCCATCTCCTGTTCGTGTGAGTTCCAGAAGATGTAGATGCAGAGGGTGTTCATTCCAAGAGCCTTGCACATCTTGATGCGCTGATCCCAGTAGGCACGCGGGATGCGCGGGTAATGAACCTCTGCGGCCTTCACCACGAAGGGCTTGTCATTGAGCAAGAAGGTCTTGTCGCCCACCTTGAATGAGCCGGGCGTTTGCGCGGCTCTGGCTGTATTTGCGGCGAATAGCATACCAGCCGCAACAGCCAACGATAGAAATAGGTGTTTCATTTGGTTTATAGTTTTATTATATTAATGTGTAACATTCTCCATTTTACATTTTACATTCTCCCTTTCAATTCCTTTATCCCCCGCCGGGGGATCATAGGGGGCCTTTACTTTCTTACTTCCTCGGTTCCATATGTATAGTCACATGTGTGCGGGGACCGTATTTCTCTTTGAGGCTGCGCTCTATGGCGGAAGCGCGGTCGTGGGCCTCAGTAAGAGATATAGAGCCATCCATTCGCACGTGGGCTTCAATGGCGATGCGGTTACCGATCTTGCGGGTGCGCAGATTATGCGGTTCGAATATTCCTGGAAAGGACTTGATGATGCTTACGATCTCCCGTTCAGTATCTTCCGGAAGTGAGCACTCGGTGAGTTCGCCCATGCTCTGTTTCAGCAGCTCAACTGCCACCTTAATCAGCATTAAACCGACGACGATGGAAGCCAGCGGGTCGAGAACTGTCCATCGGTTGCCGAGGAGGACAGCGCCGCCGATGCCAATGGTTGTGCCTATTGACGAGAGGGCATCGCTGCGGTGGTGCCACGCATTTGCTATCACGGCCTGCGAATCCAGCCGTCGGCCGGCCCGAATCGTGTATTGGTAAAGAATCTCTTTGATAATCAGAGAGAGCACGGCAGCCCAAAGAGCCAGACGGTCGGGAGCCTGTATCTCTTCGCCTTGTAGCCAACGGGAGAAAGCCAGTACGCCGGAGACTATTATCCCCGTGGCCACAGCAATGAGCGCAAGCCCGATGAAGAAAGTGGCTAAGGTCTCGAACTTGCCGTGTCCGTAGTCGTGCGACTCGTCCTGCGGTTTGGCGCTTACGCGAACAAACGCCAGCACCACTACGTCCGTGATGAAATCCGAGAGCGAATGTATAGCGTCAGCAATCATTGCAGAACTGTGACCCAGTATGCCGGCAATGAACTTGAAGGTGAGCAGCGCCATGTTTCCGGCACTGCCCACAAGCGTCACCCTATATATATCCCGCTCGCGGCTCATTCTTTCCTTTTTAATTATTAATTTTTACTTTAATAACTTTCAGGTCTTCCGGCCGTGAGCTGTTGCCATACATGATTTCGTAGTTGCCCGGGTGGGTGTGCACGGTATTCGTGGCAGGGTCAAAGAGCTCGAAGGTCTTGGCGGTGAGCAGGATATCCACATTCTCTGTGGTTCCGCCCGTCACCGTAACGCGCTTGAATCCGCGCAGGGATTTCAGCGGTCCTTCGGTGTCTGCGAGGTCGCGGACATAGAGCTGCACAACCTCTGTGCCTTTACGCTTCACCAAATTGGATACGGGGACGGTGAGCTTCAACTTTCCACCCTTGAGGTCAGACATACTGAATTCCAAATGCTCATTATCCAAAGTTTTTTCTCCGTTTTTGAGTGTTCCGCTACCAATCTTGAGAACTGAGTAGTTGAGACCGTAACCAAAGGCGAAGAGCGGGTCGGAGAAATAGCGGTAGGTGCGCCCCTTCATTGAATAGTCCTCGTAGTCGGGCAACTGAGATGTGCTGCGGTAGAAGGTCACAGGCAGTTTTCCGCTGGGATTCACGTCGCCGAAGAGCACGTCGGCCACAGCCGTTCCGCCCTCTTGTCCGGCATACCACGCCTGTACTATTGCATCGCAGGTCTCAGTTTCAGGAGTGAGGGCTATAGCAGATCCGGAGCAGTTCACGTAAATCACGGTCTTGCCGGCAGCCTTCAGCGCCTTCAGGAAGTTGCGTTGTACGGCTGGCAGTTCGATGTTCGTGCGGTCACCACCTTTGAAGCCATCGATTTCCACAGGCATCTCCTCGCCTTCAAGGGCGGGTGAGATACCACCAACGAAGATAACTTTCTCTATGTCTTTAAGCTGGGCGATGGTGGCGGCGTAGTCAATGGGCAGTTCCTTAGCCACATTTATCTTGATGTCGGCGCCCCAGGTCTTAACGAACTTGTAGCGAATCTCTATATTGTATGCGCGTCCGGCCTCTGCCTGAATCGGTGTGCGGGTAGGGGTGCAACGCCAAGAGTGAACATGCTGCTTGCGCTCTCCATTGACAAAGACATCGAAGTCGCCCGTTCCCATTACGTTCACCACATATTCGCCGCTCTCCTTTGGCGTGAAGGTAGTCTCGTATTTGGCAGAGAAATCTTCCAGCGCCACGTTTGGGGCGAAGTTATGCATACCAGCAGTAGTAACAGCCACCGGCTGAGTGTAAATCTGTGTCGTTACAGCCTTGCCACTCATTTCCGTATTGTTCCAGAAGGTGCCGCGCAGGCCGCGTTTGCCATCGACCTGACAGTTGTTGGCCAGCAGGCAGTCCATCACTTTGTCGTCGGTGAGGTCGCAGCCAGGCATATAAAGCAATTTACTATTTGACGATTTACTATTTACGATTTTATCCTTTTTGACTTTTAGCTTAGAGCAAATGCCGTCGAGGATTGTTATGGTGTGATTGGGTGTTCCGTTGTAATTGCCCCACATCATTGTGCTGTTTTCAGCATTCGGGCCTATAACAGCTATGCGTTCCTTGCCAGCCTTCAGTGGCAGGATGTTTCCCTTGTTCTGCAGTAGGACGATGCTCTGACGGGCCATTTCCAACGACGTCTGTGCGCTCTCTTTGGTTGACATGGCAGAGTAGGGAATCTTGCTCCACTCAACCAACGACGGATCGTCCATCTCGCCCAGGTCGAAGCGGCCTTCCAACAGACGCAGCACGTGCTTATCCACCTCAGCCTCAGTTAGCAGGCCGCGACGCACAGCTTCCGGAATAGACTTATAGACATAGTCAAATCCGCACTCCACATCCGTGCCTGCGGTTGCGCCAGTGGCGGACGCATGCACGGCATCGCTATTAGTCTTGTGGTTTTCGTGGAAATCGCTCACGGCTCCGCAATCGCTGACTACGAGATATTTGAAACCCCATTCGTCTCGCAGAATCTGTTGCAACAGACGTGTGTTGCCGCAGCAGGGCTCGTCGTCTAAACGCTGGTAGGCACACATCACCTCACGCACCTGAGCATCCTGAACAAGAGTCTTGAATGCAGGCAGGTAAGTCTCGTAGAGGTCGCGCAGGCTCACATCGTTCAGATTGGCCGTGTGGCGTGTATATTCAGGGCCGCTGTGCACGGCGAAGTGTTTGGCGCAGGCCCACAGCTTGCGATATTTTGAGGTCTCCGGCCCTTGCAGTCCACGCACCACCTGCGTTCCCATAACTGAAGTCAGATAGGGGTCTTCGCCGTATGTCTCCTGACCGCGTCCCCAGCGCGGGTCGCGGAAGATGTTCACGTTTGGAGTCCAGACCGAGAGGCTGTGGAATTTCTCGTCCTCGCCTTTCAACTCGTTCATGCGCCGGTTGTACTGTGCACGGAACTCCGTGCTGGCGATGTCGAAAATAGTGTAGAGCAGGTCGGGATTGAATGAAGAGGCCATTGCCACCGGCTCCGGGAATACCGTCACATTGCCCATGTTAGCAGCTCCGTGTAGGGCTTCACTCCACCAGAAGAATTTATTTATGCCCAAGCGTGGTATTGCCGGACTTTCGTCAAGCATCAGTTGAGCTTTCTCCTCCAATGTGAGGCGCTGACAGAGGTCTTTGGCACGCTCCTTCGCGCTCAGAGACGGATTCTGGTAAGGTAGGGACTGTCCGCTGGTACACAGCCACGCGCCCAGAGCCATAATTAGCAAGCAGGACTTTTTCATTATTATCATTTTGCCGTTAATTCGTTTAATCGTTTAATCGTTTAATCGATAATTCGTTATGTCATTATTCCGTTATTCCGTTATTCCGATAACTTTTTCACCGGGAAGGTGAAGTAAGTGTCGGGGAAAGGCTCGTCCTTGAGGGTGAAGTGCCACCACTCTGTGGGGAAGGGCTTGAAGCCGTGGCGCATCATTGCCTGGCGCAGAATCATGCGGTTCTGGAACTGTTCTGGAGTGATCTTTCGTCCTGCGGGACTCTTGCTGTTGTCGCCCGTAAATTCCATAGTCTCCGGGTTGCCGCAGAAATCGGGGTGGCTCTCCGGTCCGAACCAGTCGAATGTTCCGCCCATGTCAACCTCCTTCTCCGTACGCATGTCGAAAAGGGTCAGATCTACAGTAGAGCCGCGTGTGTGACCGCTCTTGGCGCAGATGTATTCCTGGTCGAAAAGCACGCTCTTGTCCAAGTCGGGATAGAAGTAGGCTCGCATAAGAGTGTCGGGGATGTCCTCGGCCCAGCGCACAAAATGGTCAACACCCCGCTGTGGGCGGTAGGCATCGTAAATCTTCAGGCGGTAGCCCAGCTGCTTGACATCGTCGCTCACGGCCCGCAGACTGTCTGCTGCAATGCGAGTCATCAGCGCAGTCGGTTCTTCGTAACCGTCGATGCGGGCTCCCACGAAATTGTATGTACCGAAGTAACGGATTTCGAGGATTATGTCTGGTGCGACATCGGTTAGGGTGACGAACTGGCTTGCGTCCTCTTCAGGACAACTGGCTGTCTGTTTACCGCTGTTACTGGAGCAGGATAACAACATTGCGCCGCATATGAGGGTGGCGGCCTTCACCCACAGATTGCTCTTTCTCATTATTGTTCAATGTTCGGCCCCCCGTAGCCCCCCGTAGGGGGGGAAGAGTTTAAGGGGTTTTATAGTTTAAGAAGTTTAAGATCTGCGCACAGCTCTATGTTCAATGAATAGTTAAATCTGAGGGCAAAAGTAATAATTTCTTTTGTAATATGTGGTATGTTGGTGGGAAAAAAGAATAAAAAAGCCTTTTTCCCCCTTTAGAATACGGTATCAGAGGTAGAAATCGCGCATCAATTCGGCGTAGGCTTCGGTGCGTGAAGAGCCGTTTTGGAGGGTGAGAAACCCCTCTCTAACGTTTGGGAGAAGCCCCTCTCTAACTCCCCCCGTGTGGGGGAGGACAACCTCTTGAACCATTATAGACTTTTGGTATGATAGGAGGATGCGCTTGGGAGCTTTCTTCGGTGTGGTCTGCACGTCGAGGCGGGCATAGGGCGTTAGACCGTTGTCAAGGCAGAGGGAGTGGAAAGTGTCGAAGGCAGAGGTGGGGATAATGACGCTAAATAGGCCGCCATGGAGCAGGAGACGTGCTGCGTGGCGGATTAAGTCGGCGAAGGGGAGGCCGCTGGTGTGGCGGGCTGCGCATCTGGCGGCATCTGGCGGCAGGAGCTCTTCTTCAAAGAAGGGCGGGTTGCAGACGATGGCGTCAAAGGGCTCTGCATCGAAGGTTCGTATGTCGGCTTGGATGATATTGACGCGTTGGGAGAAAGGAGAGTTCTTTGCGTTTTCGCGAGCCTGAAGAACGGAGCCTTCGTGGATGTCTATTCCTGTCACCTCAAGTGCCGGCTCGCGCTGGGCCGCCATAAGTGCTATGAGGCCGCAGCCGGTGCCGATGTCAAGCAGCCGGCCGCTCTTGGGCAGCGGAGACCACGCGCCGACAAGACAGCCGTCGGTACCTACTTTCATGGCACTGCGGTCGTGATAGACTTTGAACTGTTTGAACTCGAAATACACAGGAGAGTATGGCTTAAGGCTGGCAAAGAAGGAAGTTGAGGGCTCCGGCGAATATATGGCGGCGCACGGCTGCATCCTTGATGCTCTCCAGCGGGAAACCGAAACACATCGTGCGGTAGTCTGCGCCTTGGTAAGCTACGGCGGCTGCCTCGCCGTTTGGCGCATAGACCATAGGACAGAAAGCGGGTTCTACGGGTGCGAGGCAGTTCATGTATTGCAAGAAATAGGAGGTCTCGTTGGGCTTGTCGTAAATCTCAAAGTTCTTGTTCAGGCCGCTGAGGTTAGAGACGGAGTCGGCAGGAACCATCTCCTCAAATTCGTATTTCAGCACGGCACGGGTGAATTTTGCACTTGGACCGTCTGCCATGTCTGACCCCACGAAGGCACCGCTGAGCAAGACGTTGCCGCCCGCCTGTGTGTATAGGGTGAGGAGTGACTGCATATCAGTGGTTAGAACTTTGTGACGATTGAGGCTGTATTCATCGTCTTTCTGCAGTCCGCAAATTATGTCCATCATGGCAAAGCCACGTGGGTCAATGGCGTTGTGAACGAGTGCAGAGGCTGTGGTTGAAGCTATGGAATACTGGCCCGTTACAGATGAAATATCTGCTGCATGTCTGCTACTCCAATCTTCTGAGTTTCCGGCGATTATCATTCCTTGAAGTTCTGTGAGACTGTAGCCAAGACCATTGTTCCCTTCGCGACCCATCCCATTCTTTCCGAAGTAAATCTGACGGCCGCAATAGCCTGGCATCCTTGCCATCGGTACACCGAAATCTGCCTGCATGTCGAAGCCCTGAGCGGAGTCGTTGTCTAACGGTTTCGGACCGGCAAGGCGGTCGAAGCCATCGACGAGAAGTAGCTTGGCGCGGCTGTGGGAGGAGATGTAAGCGCAGACCTCGGTAGAGGGCAGGCTCTCGCCCCCGGCGTTCACGGCCGTAATGCGGAAGCGGTGTAGTACGTCGGTGCGCGCATTGTCCAACGTGATGTGTGTGGTGCGCACATGGGTGCCGTTGTCGAATCCTCTGTCGCCCTCGCTGTGATAGATAATGTATCCGTGCGGCTTAGCAGTTGGCTCTAACGGGTCATCAACGGGTTTCCAGGAAACACGCACGCTGTGAGCGCTGACATCTATGTCTGCGGCGGGCTCGGTAACTGGCAGGGGCTGAACCACTGCTTTGGAGCCGTGCATACGTGAGATATAGCGCAATACACCCTTGTAAATGGCACGTGCGAGATGAAACTTGAATGTGGGGTCGTGGGCCAGGGACATGTCGTAGAAGTTCTGGTGCGAGAGCATCTCCAGAATCATTGACGGCACCTGCGGCTCGCGTGTCTCGCTGTAGTTGCGGTCCCACATCTGGCGGCGTGTCCATTGCCCGTAACGGGCGTGCATGTCGTTATCCACCTGGGTGAGAACTATGTCGCAGAAGTCGCGCGAGGTTAGGCGGGCCAGTCCCGATGGCAGCATACCCTCAAAGAACTCGGTGGTGTAAATGCCTAAGGAGCCTGTGTTTGAACCGTCGCGTGTGTAACCTGCATCTGTGTGCAGGGCAAGACTCAATTCTATAGGCACGTGCATTCCCATGGTGTCGCAGGGCAGGTAGGCAGAGCCAGCGGCTAAGAGTGTCTCCATTTTGCTGCGGACGTTGATGTCCTCAGCATAGTCGTTGGTCGATTCCTTGTTGCCATAGACAGAGTATGGCATTCCGGCCCACTGGGCGTAATAGCGTGCGCCCTCAAGAAAACGGGGCAGGCCGCTCACTCGCACGTTGACAGAGTCACCGCGTGCGATGTTTCCTGTGCCCCCGCCGAAACGTACGGCGTCGGCTGTCACCTCGCCTTCGCAGTCGCTCAGGTTAGTCAGCAAGACGCAGTTATTGTCATCTTCGCCGGCTGCGAAATCGAAGGTGCCGAGATATACCCATGTGCCGCCACCCATCTGTTGGTTTACTTTGAATGAGGTTTCAATACCTCGGTGGCGAACTATGTAAAGGGCATCATCGACGGATGAGGGTAGGGTGGTGTAGGAGACGTACACAGCATATTTGCCGGCAGAGGTGATGCGGGGTACCCAAAAGGCTGTGGAGAGCTGTGTTTTGCGGTTCTGCGCAGTCACTTTGCGTGAGGAACCGTCTCGGAAGGGGTTCTCCATGTCGAAATATATGTCCTTTCGGTGGGCGAATCCGGTGTCAGCCATTATCCATTTGTGGCGTCCGCTGGTTTCTATGTATTTGCCGTTTTTTACGGGGAGGTCGTTATCGACAATCACCTCGTTGCGCTGCCAGTCCCGCTCGCGTGGGGAGAAAACTATGGCTCCTGCGTTTTCGAGCATCGGGATAAGATAGGGTATAACTATGGTCTGTGAGAGCAGGTCTTCGGTGGTGGTGAAGAGTTTAGGCCGCTGCCAACGCCATTGTTTCTCAGAGATGCTGTAGAAGTTGCCGTGTGAAGCCCAGAGGCAGATGTGGCGGTCCTGAAGCCCGGCGTTTATATTGTAGGGGCGGGAGAGAGGTGTCACCCAGTTGTTGCCGTGGTGGTGAATGTCGTTCCACGTGCGCTGCAGGCTGTCGTCGCATCCACCGATGACGAGATCCTCGATGCGGACCTTCTTGGCGTAGATGATGAGTTTGTAGTCCTTCAGCTGAGGATCCAAGAAGCCGCGCACGTCTGAATAGACCTGTTCCACAAGCTGTTTGCTGATGGTCTGTGTGGCAAAAGGCTCACCGAGGAATATGCTGACTGACTGCGCGGAGTCGTTGGTGACCACGTCCTCAACCTTGCATCGGCCTGTGCCGCCATAGGGCAAGTCGTAGTTGATGAAATACTCTGAGATCTTGCTGCGCATACCAACCGTCTGCCCCTGAACAGTACAGGAGCAGACGGTAAGAGCGCAGGCTGCGAGGAATAAACGTATTGAGTTCATTCTGTTATGAAGTTTTCCGGGTGTTTGCCCTTGAAGTCTTTGAAATATGCTTTCACACGCTGCATGTCGGCCTCGATGTCACCGCTTGGAATAAGCGTTTCTGTGCAGACGATGCGTTTCTGTCCGTAGTCCAGTCCGAATAGCAGGATGGGCAAGTTGGCTTTCAGGGCTATATAATAGAAGCCCTTCTTCCAGTCGGCCACGGGCTTGCGTGTGCCTTCAGGCGTGATGCACAGGTGGAAGTCGTCACTCTTTATGGCGATGTCTGCCAGTTGGTCTGTCAGGCTGGTGTGCCGACTGCGCTGCACGGGGATTCCGCCGAGTTTGCGAAATACTGGGCCAAGGGGCCAGAAGAACCACTCGCGCTTCATCATGAAGTCACAGTGGAAGTTCTCAGCGTGGCTGTAGAGCTGTCCCAAGAGAAAGTCCCAGTTGCTCGTGTGCGGCGCCAGGGCTACGATGTATTTACGGGGGATTTCAACAGTAATTTCTGCTTTCCACCCCATGAGGCGGTAAAGCAGAAATTTACAAAAACTCTGCATAGCGGTGGGGATTAGGATTCAAAGATGGTAAATCTGGTCAATAATCTGATTCGCGCAGACGGAGAGGTCGTCCTTGAGTTTCCGGATGTAGGCACGTGTGTTCTTTTTGTCAACGTGGCTGAGGCGGCAGATGAAGTCGTTGTTCATCATCAAAATGCTTTGGGCGATGTTCTCCACATCCTCGTGGGATGCGTGTGGAGAGTTCTCTGCTACAGCGATACATTCGATGAGCAGGTCTGCTCCCAGCATGTTGATTGCCTTCTTTAAGTTTCTTCTTTTAGACATAGGCTCACATTGTTTGTTGAAAATCGGTGTAAATGTACATCTATATAATAGAAAGTCCAAATGATTTATGTTTTTTTAAGGCATAAAAACAGTTTCGCACATGTTTTTCGTGCTGATTCCAAATATTTTGCTTACCTTTGCGCCCAATTTATAGAAAAAGCAAATGATAACAGTCACAAACTTAGCCATTCAGTTTGGCAAACGCGTCCTCTACAAGGACGTGAACATGAAGTTCACTAACGGAAACATCTACGGCGTAATCGGAGCAAACGGAGCCGGCAAATCAACCCTGCTGAAAGCCATCAGCGGAGAACTTGAACCCAACAAGGGAACGATAGAGCTGGGGCCGGGCGAGCGCCTGAGCGTGCTATCACAGGATCACTTCCAATATGATGCAATGACGGTGCTCGACACCGTGCTCATGGGCCACACCGTGATGTGGGATATTATGAAGGAGCGCGAGGCTCTGTATGCCAAGAGCGATTTCTCGGACGAGGATGGAATCCGTGTGGCAGAGCTGGAGGATAAGTTTGCCGAAATGGGTGGATATACCGCCGAGAGCGACGCGGCCACTCTTCTCGAAGGCCTCGGAATCAAGGAGAAGAAGCACCAGATGCTGATGGGCGACCTCTCAGGTAAGGAGAAGGTGCGCGTGATGCTGGCTAAGGCTCTCTTCGGCGAGCCGGACAACCTGCTACTCGACGAGCCTACCAATGACCTCGACCTGGACACCGTGCAATGGCTGGAGCAGTATCTCTCAGAGAACGACCACGGCACCATCCTCGTGGTTTCCCACGACCGACACTTCCTCGATGCCGTCAGCACTCACACCGTAGATATAGACTTCGGCAAGGTGACCCTCTTCGCCGGAAACTATTCTTTCTGGTACGAGAGCTCGCAGCTGGCCCTGCGTCAGGCTCAGAACCAGAAAGCCAAAGCCGAGGAGAAGCGCAAAGAACTGGAAGAGTTTATACGCCGCTTCTCTGCCAATGTGGCTAAGAGTAAGCAGACCACCTCGCGTAAGAAGATGCTGGAGAAACTCAATGTCGATGAGATTCAGCCTTCGACACGCAAATACCCGGGTATCATCTTCACTATGGAGCGAGAGGCAGGCAACCAGATTCTGGAAGTTGAGGATCTGAAAGCAACTACGGACGACGGCACCGTGCTTTTCGACCATGTGTCATTCAACATCGAGAAGGGCGACAAATGTGTGTTCCTCAGTCACGACCCGCGTGCTATGACAGCTCTCTTCGAGATTATCAACGGAAACCGCGAGGCCGACCACGGCACATACAAGTGGGGACAGACCATCACCACCGCCTACCTGCCCTTGGACAATACAGCTTTCTTCCAGAGTGACAAGAACCTAGTCGATTGGCTCAGTCAGTTCGGCGAGGGTAACGAGGTCTATTTCAAGCAGTTCCTGGGTCGTATGCTCTTCAGTGGCGAGGAAATCCTGAAGAAAGTGAATGTACTTAGCGGCGGCGAGAAGATGCGTTGCATGATTGCACGTATGCAACTGAAAAACGCCAACTGCCTCATTCTCGACACCCCCACGAACCACCTCGACCTCGAATCCATTCAGGCATTCAATAACAACCTGAAGCTCTTCCGTGGTAACATAATCTTCGCCAGCCACGACCACGAGTTCATCCAGACGGTAGCTAATCGCATCATCGAACTGACTCCGAGCGGCATAATTGACAAGCTTATGGACTACGATGATTACATCTCGGATGACCGCATCCGCGAGCAGAAAGAGAGAATGTACGGTCAGGAGGCATAGTTTACTCTGCCAAAAAGCAGCCTTGGCACAACTTTTGCAGAGGCAAACTATGAAAGAAATCAGTTATTTATTGAAGACATGAAAGAACAGGAAGAAATTAAGGAGAAGATGACAGCTGAGGAGGCTGCAAAGGCCGCTGCTGAAACTGAAAATACTACCAACGAGGAAACTCAGGGAGAGGCTGAGGCTTTAGAGCAGGAGGAAGAGGAGAAGACTCCCGAGGTACTTTTGGCTGAAGCACAGGCCGAGATTGCGGAGCTCAAGGACCGCAACCTGCGTCAGCTCGCTGAGTTCGACAACTATCGTAAACGTACCATCAAGGAGAAGACCGAGCTCATTCTCAACGGGTCGGAGAAAACCGTCACGGCAATGTTGCCTGTTTTGGACGACTTCGAGCGTGCCCTGCAGACTATGGACAAAGCAGAGGATATAGCAGCCGTGCGTGAGGGTGTGGAGCTCATCTTCCAGAAGTTCAACAAAGTGCTGGCTGACCTCGGTGTTACACGCATTGAGACTGCCGATGCAGACTTTGACGTGGATATCCACGAGGCCATCGCGCAGATTCCCGCTCCGACAGACGAGCTGAAAGGCAAGGTGATAGACTGCGTCCAGACGGGCTATAAGCTCAATGACAAAGTTATCCGTCACGCAAAAGTGGCAGTTGGAGTCTAATAATCAATGCATAATGCATAATGCTTAATTCATAATAGTCTGCACGCTGCGGTTATAATTATGAATTATGAATTGTGAATTAAGAATTAGTCAAAATGGCAGACAATAAGAAAAGAGATTACTATGAAGTCCTTGGCGTGAGCAAAAACGCCACCGAGGATGAAATAAAGAAGGCATATAAGAAGTTGGCCATCAAGTACCACCCTGATCGAAACCCCGACGACAAGGAAGCCGAGGCGAAGTTCAAGGAGGCGGCTGAGGCTTACGATGTGCTTCACGACCCGCAGAAACGCGCACGCTATGACCAGTTCGGCTTTGCCGGCATGGACGGAGCTGGTGGCTTCCAGGGCGCTAGCATGAGCATGGATGATATCTTCTCCATGTTCGGCGACATCTTCGGCGGCCACGGAGGTTTTGATTTCGGAGGCTTCGGAAGTGGCTTCGGCAGCGGCTTTGGAGGTGGCTTTGGCGGCGGTTTCGGCGGCGGAGCACGCCAGCAGCACCGAGGGTCTGACCTTAACTTGCGTGTGAAACTCACTCTGAAGGAATGCCACACCGGCGTTACCAAGAAATTCAAGGTGAAGAAGCAGGTTACCTGTCCCCACTGTCACGGCAGCGGTGCTGAGAATGGCGCTGGCGACAAGCAGACATGCTCGACATGTCAGGGCCGCGGCTTCGTGATGAAGACCCGCCAGACGATGCTGGGAATGATGCAGACGCAGAACGTTTGTCCCACATGCGGCGGCGAAGGTACGATAATACGTAACAAATGCCACCAGTGCGGCGGACAGGGCATCGTGGCCGGCGACGAAGTCGTAGAAGTGAAGATTCCGGCCGGCGTCGGAGACGGGATGGTGCTAAACCTCAACGGTAAGGGAAATGCCGCCATCCACAACGGCGTCCCTGGCGACATCAAGGTGTATATCGAGGTGGAGAATGACGAACAGTTTGTGCGTCAGGACAACGACCTCATCTACAACCTCCTCATTGATGTGCCGACAGCCATCCTGGGCGGAAGCGTCGAGGTGCCGACCATCGACGGCAAGGTGAAGGTGAAGATTACTCCGGGAACACAGCCGGGCAAGGTGCTGCGTCTGCGCGGCAAAGGTATGCCGGCGGTTCAGGGCTATGGTTATGGCTATGGCGACGAAATCGTGAATATCTCCGTGTATATACCCGACAACGTGAGCCGCGAGGAGCGCGAGGCTCTTGAGAAGATGCAGCAGAGTGACAATTTCAAGCCCTCGGCCGCCACGAAGAGCTCATTCTTCAGTAAGTTCCGTCAGATGTTCGAGTGATGACATACGACGAGACTATATCATATCTGTATAATGCAGCCCCTTTGTTCCAGAACATTGGGGCTGGCGCGTATAAGGAGGGGCTGGCCAACACCCACATTCTGGATGAGCATTTCGGTCATCCTCACCGCAAGTACGTTACTATTCATGTTGCAGGCACAAACGGCAAAGGGTCTGTGAGCAGTCTGCTGGCGGCCACGCTGCAGAGTGCGGGCTACAAGGTGGGACTTTACACCTCGCCTCATCTCACGGATTTCCGCGAGCGCATCCGCGTCAACGGAGAAATGATAGATCAGGATAGGGTAGTGCGCTTCGTCGAAGAGGAGAGGGGATTCTTCGAACCTCTGTACCCCTCGTTCTTTGAACTGACTACAGCTCTTGCTTTCCTTTACTTCGCCGAACAGAAGGTGGATGTGGCTGTGATTGAGGTGGGCCTTGGCGGTCGGCTTGACTGCACAAATATAATCACTCCGGCGCTGTCGGTAATCACAAACATCAGTTTTGACCACACTCAGTTCCTCGGTGACACCCTGCCCAAGATCGCGGCGGAGAAAGCCGGAATAATCAAAACAGGCGTTCCTGTCGTTATCGGTGAGGCTGGCAGCGAGGATGTGCGCCAGGTATTCGTAGATACAGCCTCACGTCTATCAGCTCCGATTACCTTTGCAGAAGAGCATGAATCCACCTGCGTGCACGGTTCTCTGACCTGTGAATTGCAGGGCGATTATCAGGCGAAAAACACGCAGACCGTATTGACTGCTATCGATGTTCTGAGGGCTAATCCCTTCTTCCGAATCAGCGATGAGGCCGTTCGCGATGGCTTCGCAAATGTGACTCTTCTGACTGGCCTAAGAGGGCGTTGGCAGATTCTTGGAGAGAATCCCGGAGTAGTTTGCGACGTTGGTCATAATGTTGCTGGAATCCAGCAAGTTGCAAATCAACTGCAAAAGCAGAAATATAACTGTCTTCACATCGTTTTCGGGATGGTGAATGACAAGGATGCAAGTGGTGCGTTAGCCCTTATGCCAAAGGATGCGAGGTGGTATTTTACGGCTCCTTCATGTGCCCGTGCGCTCCCGGCTGAAAAGCTTGCAGAGACTGGTCGCGCCTTTGGCTTGCGCGGCAACATCTACCCCTCAGTTGCCGACGCTTATCGCGCCGCTTTAGCTGCCGCTTCCCCCAACGACTTCATCTTTATCGGCGGCTCCTGCTACGTTATTGCAGATTTGTTAGAAGCTTTTAGAAGTGCATAATGAAGTCGAGAAGGTCGAAGATGAAGTAGGCTCCAAGTCCTAAGAGCCATCCGATGAGGACCTTCGGGAGTATGCGGCGGGCATACCATGTAATTCCTACATTCTCGGCTTTCATAAGCATATAGCCAGGGAGATTGCCGATAGGCAGCAGACAGCCTGCAACACATCCGGAATAAGCTATCAGGTACCAGTAGGAGCCGTTGATGAGGAAGTTCTGGAGATAGTCCGGCGAGAGGGCTGAACCGGCCAAAGCTGGTGTCTCAAGAACTGGATAAATGTTAATGGCAGTCAGCACCAGCGCGATGTTATCCAGTACGGAACTAATGCATCCAATGGCGATACTCATTATATATATATTATGTATCCATTGGTCGCACCATGCGGATATGCTTGTCATCACACCCGTTTCCACCAGCACGCAAACGCTGAGGAAGACGCCCACAAAATACATTATCATCTGTAGGCTGGCGAACTGGAACTGGCGGTCGCCGCTCACTTCGGTCGGTTGCTCCGTTGTTATGTACCGATGATTGAAAATCTCATGTAGCACCCACAGGACTCCAAGCACACACAGAGCTCCGAGGAAAGGCGGGAGGAGTGTGATGCGGTGGAACGTGGGGATAAACCAAAGTCCGCCAATGCCTATAACGAGCAGCACAGCACGCTGCCATAGTGGTAGGGAGTAAGCATCACCGCGGTAGATGCTTGTTGGGCGTACCAATGCGACTCGCTCAGGAAGAGCAAAACTGATAAGCAGAGTAGGCACTACGGTGGCGATTATCGACGGGATTACCAGAGCGGCAGAGAAGTCCGTGGGAGTCACAGCTCCCTTGGTCCAAACCACAAGCGAGGTCACGTCACCGATTACCGTGAACGCGCCGCCGCAGTTGGCCGCAATGACTATTGCCGAACCCAGCCACATCCTCAGACGCGTCTCCGCCACTACCTTGCGCATAATCATAAGCATCAGCATCGTCGTGGTGAGGTTGTCCAGATTTGCTGAGATTAGGAACGTGGCTGTGACGAGAATCCACAGCAGTTGTTTGCTGTTGGGCGTGCGCAGCAATTGTGTTATGAAGTCGAAGCAGTTGTTCGTGTTCAGCACAGACACGATGTTCATCGTAGCCAGCAGGTAGAGCACAATGCCGCAGATGGCTGCTCCGTAGCGAATGAACACATTTGAGGCGATATACTGCTTTACGAGCAACGACGTAGAAGCCGCTCCACCAGACCATTCAACGAAATCCTGACCATGAACCTTCATGACATAGTCGCTGCCGACAGACATAAAGAGAATCCAACAGACCACACCCGTAAACATGGCTATGGTAGCCTTGTTGATATGGGTACGGTGCTCTGTTGCGATAAGGATATAGCCAATAATGATAAGGCTGAGGATTGCAATGGTCATGACAATTGTGAATTAATTTGCCGCAAAGGTACATTTTTTAATTGATAATGGATAATTGATAGTGGATATTTTTCTCGATTTTCCTTCTTTTTCCTCTCAAAATAAGGGAAAATCCCACTTCCACTTCATTTTTTCTCTCATATATTTTCCCCTTTACATGAAAATGACTACCTTTGCACCCGTTCAACGCGATAATAGCTCAGTTGGTAGAGCATTGGCTTCCCAAGCCGAGGGTCGCGGGTTCGAGTCCCGTTTATCGCTCTCTCAAGGTGTTTTTATGAAACCATTGGCAGAAAGAATGCGTCCAACCACGTTGGATGGATATGTCGGTCAAAAGCATTTGGTGGGACCGGATGGCGTCCTGAGGCAAATGATAGAGGCACGCCGCATTTCTTCGTTTATTCTTTGGGGACCGCCGGGAGTCGGAAAGACCACTCTCGCACAGATTATTGCACACACTCTTGAGACTCCGTTTTACACTTTGAGTGCCGTCACCAGTGGCGTTAAGGATGTCCGCGATGTGATTGATCGCGCCAAATCCAACCGTTTCTTCAATCAGGCAAGCCCGATTCTTTTCATCGATGAGATTCACCGCTTCAGCAAATCCCAGCAGGACTCTCTGCTTGGAGCCGTGGAGCAAGGCGTCGTCACCCTCATCGGAGCCACCACGGAAAATCCCTCGTTCGAGGTTATCCGCCCGCTGCTCTCGCGCTGTGCCGTTTATGTCCTGAAGCCACTCGGCAAGGAAGATCTGTTGGGACTTGTCGAACGTGCGCTTCACGAAGACCCCGTTCTTGCGGCTAAGAAGATTGAGCTGAAGGAGACAGATGCGCTTTTGAGATACAGCGGTGGAGACGCACGCAAGCTGCTGAATATCATAGAACTCATTACAGACCACTCAGACGATGTGGAAGTGACGGATGCCCTCGTAGCCTCTCGCCTTCAGCAGAATCCGCTGGCCTTCGACAAAGGCGGCGAAATGCACTATGACATCATATCAGCCTTCATAAAAAGTATTCGCGGAAGCGACCCAGACGCCGCTCTCTACTGGCTGGCTCGGATGATAGAAGGTGGCGAAGACCCAGCGTTCATAGCCCGCCGACTTGTTATTTCCGCCTCTGAGGACATCGGTCTCGCCAATCCTAACGCTCTGCTACTGGCCAACGCCGCCTTTGATGCCGTAATGAAAATAGGCTGGCCCGAGGGCCGGATTCCCTTAGCCGAAGCCACCGTATATCTCGCCACTTCGCCCAAGAGCAACTCTGCATACATAGGGATAAATGATGCTTTGCAGTTTGTTCGTCAGACGGGCAATCAGCCCGTGCCTCTGCATCTGCGTAATGCTCCCACGGAACTGATGGAAGAGTTAGGCTACGGCAAAGAATACAAATATGCCCACGACTTCGAGGGTCATTTCGTCCGTCAGCAATACCTTCCCGACGGCATCCGTCAACAGTTCTGGCACGCTCAGAACAACCCCTCAGAAGCCAAACTCAAGGAACGCATGGAGCGCTTGTGGGGAGAGGATAAAACTTAAAGTATTTACATATCAAGGGGCAGCGCCAAATACATCAAGGTGCAATGTCACTTACATGCTGGTGTATTGGTACTTACATGCTGGTGTATTTGTCGTTAGGCCTTAGTGTTATTTGTTTCAGTTCTCAATCGAATCGTCTCTTTGCCGTTGCTTAATACCCTTTTTCTCGTTATTGATTGCCCCAATTCTGCATCTTTATAGCCTGAAAACCGCCAAAAAACATTCGATTTTCTTCGTAAGAGCGTTTTTTTGCAAACGCCAAAATATCACCAAGTACATGAAAAAGCATCAAAAAGTGGGTTTCAAGCATCAGTTTTGAGGCCTTTGAGACAAGAAAAAGCACCATTTTGTCACAATTAGAAGGCTTGATACTCATACGCAAGCGCTTATGGGCTTTCTATCTTGCTGTAAATCTGCCTTTTAGGTAAAAATAAACTTGGTCGGGCGTTTCAGCGTTTCTCTATTGTTATTTCCTTTTGGAAGCCGAGGATGTCTTGGACGCGGAGGGTGTAGGTGTGGCCCTTGACCCAGGGGTAGGAGATGAAGGAGTGGAAATCTACGGTGTGGCCGTTGACGCTCAGGATGATGTCACCTCGATGCAGACCGGCCTTGTACAAGGGTGAGGAAGTGCGGACAAGACCAACCATAACACTGTGGCCCTTAGGAATATAATAGATGTCGGGGAGGTGATTGCAAACTGCAATTTGATTCTTGTCGGCGGCGGTCTCTCTCTGTTCGTATGGCTGGAATATCAGTTTGCGGCTGAAAGGATTGATAATCAAGGCTCCGTAACGCAGCAAGGCACGCCCGATGGAGGTGACACCCTGATGAGTGCGGGCCTCAATCTGAGTGAACCGCAGGTCGCTCCATTGCATCTCTCCGAGGCTTAGGAAGATGATTTCGTCTTCGCGTTCCACGCCGTTGTTCGCTATCCCTATGCGGCCTCTTGTGGATTCGGTCGTGACGGCAGCCAGCTTCTTCTTGTTCTTGTCATAGTCCTTTCGGTCAAGGAGATACAGGTCGCTGCAGCCCGTGTCGAAAAGTGTTTTTAGTTTTACACCTGGGGCTGGGCTGATGGTGATGTATGGCGCGTAGTGATAATTCTCGTATTTTATTGCCTCGCCCTGTTCTGCATCGAAGAAGTCCTTGCGGTCGGTGATAATCAACTGCTTTGTGGCCATGTCAATCTTTGCGGCAAGTCCCTGGCTGAACAGGGCAAAGCCTATTACCGCGTCGTGGCGGAAAGACCGTGAAAGTACAGATGAGGGCGCTTCTGTCACTGCGTAGTCGGAAATCTCCACCGAACCGATGGTGAACGGCGGCAGGGTGACGGTACGGACTGATGTCCTCTGCCCGGCGCCATCTACTGACTTCACGTCGCCGAGAACCGTCTGATGACTTACGGCTCCGTTCTCATAAATCACTCCGAATCCGCTGCCTGTGTCCAGTTTGAAGAGGCGCGTCTGATCTCCAATCTTAACGGGGATAAGAATCTGTTGCTGACGGTCTATGACAAGTTGTATCGTGTCAGCGAAGTCGGTACGCGACAAGCGGAAACGATGTTTCCCGAGGTCGAACTTGCGGGCAAATCCAAAGATGCTGACGCAAGTGAGCGCTATGAAAAGGGCAAATCTCCGCATCGTGGCTATTCGAGTGTCATAAAATAGCACAACTTATAAAATTGGAAGAGGTGGAGACTCGGATGGCGGCTGAGGAGGTTGCGGCGAATGAGATTGCGCGAGGAGTTGAAAATCTTGAGCGTTGCGGGTGCGAGGCCGCGCTTCCTGAGCCACTTGGCAGTCTGTGCCAGAGTGCTGTATTCTGTTGCTTTTCCACCAAGCTTGTGCAATGTGCGCAGGGCTGTCTCTGTCTTTCCAAGGAATTCCTCGTTGGTGTCTATACCCATGTGAACCAACGGGTTTTCTATATGCGTGATCTGAATCCCGTGCGATTCCAGAACAACTCCAAAGAGCATATCTTCATAGCCGTATTCGGTGCATTGCACGTCGAATCCGCCTACTTCGTGGAATAATTTGGCTTTGACCAGAAAATTGAATGTGCTGAGTTGGCGGTTGGGGTGTGCCGAGCGCTGGGCAGCCAGACGGTAGCGGTCGGCGCTGCGTTCGTATTTGTATCTCAGCGTTCCCCGTGGATTCGGGTTCTCGGCAGGAGTCCGCAGTCCTCCGCAGACTGCTTTCGCCTTTCTAATCACCTGAAGATAGGGTAGGAAAGAGAAGTCGTAATCCACTCGGGCGTCGCTGTCAACGAACAACAGCCAATCTCCGTGGGCGGCTTTTGCCATTCGGTTACAGATATAAGCACGCCCCTCGTTCGCCGGACTGTGCAGTATGCGCACACGTTTCCATTGCGATACCTCGTCCATCCACTCCCGTTCTTCAGTTGAAGCATCATCACCTACAATAATCTCGAAGGAGATATTCTCGCGAAAGGCCAGATCCCTTAAATCTGCAACCAATGTGCGCGCGTTGTAATTATATGTGGGGATTAAGATGCTTAGCATGTCAGAATTCCACGATGATTTGATATGAGGTCTGCCATATGTCGCCCGGAGGCACTTCTACAGTAAACGGACGTTGCTCGAAGTCGCCATCGTAACCCTCTGTGTCACAGCATCCCTGCCAAGGCTCAATGCATACGAACGGAGCCTTGCCGCCGCAGGGAGACCAAAGGGCCGTCACGGGCATTGTGTGTTTCAGGGTGATCCATGGGCGGCCCTCTTTCGTGTGCAGAGTGATGCGGTGAATCTGTCCGGTGATGTCCAGGATGGTGTTGCAGTCGAAGGTGTTGTTCGTCAGAGGCAGAAACCCGTCTGAGTTGAGATCTATGGGCTCGGAGTCTGGAGTCGCGTATCCTCCGGGAGTCAGCAACGTGTTATCAATCTGTTTGGGTTTATCGAAGGACATATAACCGTGCACTTCGTCATCTGCCTTGAAGCGCGGATAGGCGAAGGCCGGATGCCCGCCGATGTGGAAGTACATTGTGCGGTCGCTCTTGTTCTTCACTATCCAGCCCACAGTCAGTACGTTACGGAGCAGACGGTAATCCACCGTCAGTGAGAAGTCGAACGGGAAACAGGTGCGTGTCTGCTCGTCTGCCTCACAGGTGAAGGCCATGTGACGGTCCTCGTCGGCTGTCTTCTCGAAATGCATGTCGCAGGCGAAACCGTGCTTACTTATATTATATGTGCCCGTTTCCATGTGCGCCTCGCCCTTCCACAGGTTACCGACTATGGGAAAGAGTAGGGGAGCACGCCTGTTCCAATAGGCCGGGTCGCCCTGCCAGATATACTCTGTGGGCGCTGTCACACGTCTGAGACTGTTGATTTCCGCTCCGTGCTCAGAAATCAACACCTCCAATATTCCATTGCTCAGTATATGTTCCATTTGCGGGTTTGTTGTTTAGGGTTGAGTTGGTTCGTTGGCTTCTACAGATGTTGTGTCCATCTGAGCAGCTAACCGCGCGGCACGCTTTTTCTGCACATCTATGGCTGCGTAGGCCTCGGTGATAAAACGTCCGTCGGCGTGCTGAGCCACATAATTCTCGTATGCTTTAATGGACTTGCTTGTGTTCGTGCTGTCAGCATTTGTGACAGCGGCAACCCAGTCAAGAGAGTCAATCAGAGCCAGCGCTTCGTTGCATCGTGGAGACTCGGGGTGTGCATTGATAAAGTCTTGCAGAGCCGCTGAAGACATGGTTTTGTACGCCTCGGCCCACTCCTTGTGAATCTGTCTCAGCTGATTCAGCCGCGCCTGCACGTCTGTCTGATGTTCGCTGTCCGGAAAGTTCGCCAGAAAATCCTCATACGAGAGGGTGTCATTGCAATTCTCGAGAAGCATATAGGCTTCGGTCTCCTTCGCACGCTGATTCATGTATTCCCAGTACAAATAGCAGCCGGCAACACAAGCCACTATGAGTAACGCAAGAACATACCAAACCCAAGCGTGGCTGCTCTTCTGCTTCTGCGGCTGATCCTTCACTGGAGGCAGCGGAGCCTCGCCATTAACGGGCTCGACTGGTTCTTGGGGTTCCTTTTCTTCACGCTCCACAAGGAAACGTGCATCACAATTGGGGCAGGTCTCGGCGTCCATAAGCACGAAACTGCCACATGCGGGACACCTCTTCACATTCCCGGCTATATCAACACCGCAATTCGGACATGTCTTGGCGCGGCTTGAGACCTGATGATGACATTCTGGACAAATAATCAGAGACATTATGTTGGGGTTTTAAGATATTTAATGATTTTGTCTTTTTGCTCTATTGCAGTGCAAAGATATGCTTTTTCTCTTATGTGAAGAAAAAAAGAGGGAAAAAATTTGCTGAAATAAGGATTTTGCCGTACCTTTGCAGCGCAATTCGGCAAAACGAGTGCTTTTTTATGGGGCATTAGCTCATCTGGCTAGAGCGTTTGACTGGCAGTCAAGAGGTGACGAGTTCGAGTCTCGTATGCTCCACAAATCCAAAAGACAACCCGCTGATATCCAGCGGGTTTCTTATTTCTTTCACGCATAGGTTCCGTTTGAGGTTCTGTTTTTATTATGATTTTTTAACGTTTAAAGCGGGTTTTTGTTCACTTTTACACCCGCAGCGGAGCAGGAACAGAAGCAAGTCCGTTTATCTACACTGATGCCGAAGGCACAGCCTCTGCGGACGATACCTACTACGAGAAGAAGATAGTCCAAGGTGTTGACATCCGGGGCAATGTCTATGGCGGAGGAAACAATGCCGTGGTTACAGGTGATGCCAAGGTGAAGATTGGCAAGAAAGAAGTGGGCGAGTAATCAGTCTCTCGTAATCATTCAGTTGTGTCATATCCTATCGGACGGAACTGTTTTTGCTCCTCGCTGAACACAAATCCATGTCCGTAAAGGTATTCCTTTATCTCTTTGGGTTCTGTCCCGAAGTTATAACACAACGATTCCAGAGAGTCAAACTCTTCATCTCTCAGAAGCATATTGACGCTCGATACTAATATTGCAGGGTCTTTGGGTAGATAGTCCATGTGTGATGTTCTATTTATTTTTCACTTGCAAAGGTAATATTATCACTCATAATCAGCTCTGACCCAAGTTCCGAAGATGGGTTGCGGAAGGCCATTCTTCGTAGCGTTTGAGAATGCCTTCTCCATGTCTTTTTCCGAAGGAACATTCTCGAAGTCCCAATGAACGCCGATATTCTTCAATTTTAACTCATTTTTATTAGTACTACGTGATTCCTCAGACCCGATGTCATCTCTACTCATAGTTGAGTTGACATCAGTTCCTTTCTTATTCGCTAATTTTGTTGAGAGCTGCAAAATGCTGTAATAATAGTTATTCACCATCGCTAAAAGACGGTACAGCCCGCCGTTTTTGTAGTCATTTGGGAAAAACTTTTCGTGAAGATAATTGTCAGAGTCGTATATCTGTGAATCCATTTTGAAATTCACGTCGCTGATAAGCATCCCACACTCCTTGGTTGTGAGCGCTCCTAAGCGAATCGGGTAAGGCTGACAAGAACAACTATCGATTTTCATTGCAGAAATAAAATTAATAGTTGCTTCACCATCTTTAGAAGTGAATTCAGAAAGGCTACGTACATTTGCTTGACTTGAGACAAAAGGCATATTGCACAAAGCTGCTATTCGCATCAGCCCAAGCGACTGCCCCGTTTCGTCTGCATTGAAGTGTAATGTAGAATAACCGTTTGCAGCTGTTATGCTTTTGGTCTTGCTATATGTTAATTGTTTTGCAGCAGGAACAACATCGTTGTCTAAATAAAGAGTGCATACAGATTTGCCCTCTTTGTCTGACGAACAGTTTAATGTACAGTTGTAACCCTGGTTATTTAGCAGCATCAAAGCTGTCACATCTGTTTTATAGCCTTCAGTTGAATTATTATTTTCTGCTTTTGCTTCCATCTCATAATGTTGGATAATCTTCAACGCATTTTTATCATTCGTCTTTGCGAAGCGACAGCTTACGAAATATTCTCCTCTGTTATTCTTGTATTCTTTTATAACATCGCAAGAGAAGCCTTTGTATATGACTGATGAAGAATTCTTCAGATTGATGTCTTCTAAAGAAATCGCTTCTTGGCTGGAGATTTGCTTGTTACTAATGTTCGTCATTGAATAAGCGACACTTTGCATCTCCCCCTCTCTCTCTGAGCGCAAATAAGCCAAAGCCGCGCTTATTAGAGCCACGCCACGTGCTTCCTTCGTGTCAGCCATTGGGGGCGAAATGCCAATCCAGCCGCTCTCGTTCTCAGTCTCGAACCATTCGGGGAGAGGCTTGCTGCCAGTGGTGAACTTCGGCGTATCGTCCTTCTTCATCACGGCACTCACGTTTGTGGTGCTGTCTTCCTTGATTTCAAACGATGATTCATACGGGAGATACCCCTCGCGAATTAAACGCAGGCTGTGTCTGCCTGCAGCCAAGTCGGCGAGTCTCTGCGGCGTTTGACCCATCTTCTGCCCGTCTATATACAAGTCTGCGAGAGCCGGAGTGCTGCTTATGTCTGCCTTGCCGACAATGAGAGTAGGCGCTTCCAGCTGAATCGTCTGCGGGCCTGCCTCAGCGTCGAGCGTGAAGGAACGCTGCGAGTTGTGGTGTCCAGCCTTCTTTGCCTCAAACTTATAAGCTCCTGCGCCCAGGTTGCCCGTCCACTGTCCGACACCTTTCTTCTCTCCGTTCACCCAGATCTCAGCGTTGTCAGGAGCCTTTAGAGTCACCTGAGTAAAATTCGGTTTCAGTTGCACACGGATGATGTGCTTGTTCTGCGGGTCGTTCACCTCAATGCGTCCGACCTCTTGCTGGTAATCGGGTGCATCTACAGAATACTGATATGTTCCGAAGTTCATCAGTTTCATCGCGGTGCCGTCCTCCGTCTTCAGCATCTGTCCGCCCAACTTCACCACCGCATTTGCGGGACTCAACTGGAACACCACATATTGCTGTGTCGGAATCTCCTCCACCTTCACGTTCACCCTGCCCGTTACGAGTTCCATCACGTAAGTCTTGCCCGCTTGAAGTGTTGTGCCGAAATCGTAGTCATAGATTCTTCCCAGCACCGGATGGCCAATGGACATACGTTTGACACCGCTCTGCACCCACACATAAATCTCCAACGGATGAGAGCTGCATTGCTCTTCTGTCTTCTCTACAGGGAACAGACGGCCCGGGTCGAACGTGAATCCGTGCTGGTCTGTCCTCACTTTAATCAGAGCGCACGGCTCGTCGTTCACGTCGAGGACAATGGTGCTTCCAGAGTTTGCTGTGAAGTCGCGCTCCACATATTTAAACTCCTTGACAACGAGGTTGTTCTGTGCCGCAACACCTGTTGCAAAGAGCATTAGCAGCAAAGAGAAAAAGAGTCTATTCATAATTACATTGGCTTTTCTGTGCGCAAAGGTAATCTTTTAAATTCATAATTCTTAATTCTCAATTCATTATTTTTGTTTTCTCCTCATTTTTACCTTTTCTTTTATTTTTTCTCTGAATAACTCTTTTTCCTCTTTTCCCGCTTGCAAAAGAACAACGAAATCCCGACAAGCACACACGGCCGTCGGGATTTTTTGATTATTAGCAGAAGGGGTGGGAGAGACTAGCATCCCCTAAGTTCTTTTCCCAATAAATCTATAATCTTGAACCAGATGTCCAATGTGTACTTTGTAAAGCGAGTTGACTCCCTCGTCAAGCCGTATTTATCGATAACCCTTCTTACATCGTAAATAGTTTTAAAGTTCCTCTTTTTACAATGTTTCCATTCTTTTTTAGTCAATAGCCTCTTTTCAACCAACACCCACAATGGAGTATAAAGAGAGATAATTGAGGGGGGAGGCGCGGTTGCAGTTTCAGTTCTTTTATTTACTGGGCTTTCTGCAACTGGATTGCTTAATCCTGCATGGAGTTTGTCCTCTTCTTCTTGCATTTTCTTTTTACGAGATTCTTCTAATTCGGCGCATTCTTTCCTTATCAAAGACAGGTGCTCTTGCAGTCTTTTCTCGTCTGCATCGCTTAGCGTTATTAATCTACCAGATCTTTTCCCTTTCTTGACTTTTGTTTCTGATTGTTTTGTTATTGTTTGTGAAGATGGCTTTACTTTTGGTTTTAGAATTGCCTTTTGATGGTTAGCTTTTACTATTAATTCTGCAAGCTTATTTATTGATTCCTGTCTTCTTTTCTTCAACCTTTCTATTATTTCGGAAACAGATTCTTCATCTTGCTCTTCTATTTCTTCGCCTTCTTCATGTTTTTGTTTTTTTCTATAGACCCCTAATACTTTTCTAAGTGTTCTTATGCCTTTCCACAAAATCTGTCTGATACGTTCCCGAGTCAGGTTATACTGCTCTCCGATTTCCTCTAAAGTCATTTCTTCGCATCCTAAGCCATAGTATTTAACAATGATATCTTCGCTTCTTTTGTCCAAAAGACTTGTTAAAGAACGAACATATTGTCTTTGAGACTCTTGCATAAGTGGCGCATCTGTCAGAAAACTGTCACTCTCAAAGGAATCCATATCATCTACATGGACATCTATCGTCAAGAGGTCGTGCGGTAAACATTTGTAAACTGACGCGTCTTTTGTTCCAATTATGCTTTCCAGCTCTTCTTCTGAGAGCATTGGCTCAAATTCGTATTGCTGTTCAAGCCGCTCTAAATGCTTACGTAATTTTCGATGACGAGATATTGCACTAAAGGGTATCTTCATCGAATAAGGTAAAACGTTAAGAGAAGTTTTAATAGATTGAAAAATAACACTATCAGCATATAATGAGAAATTACCGCCACGTTTATAATCGTATAACTTTATCGCCTTAAGTAATCCGATAGCCCCTTCTTGGATTAGGTCATCTATAGGCACCCCAACATTAGAGAATAAATTAGCTATATGGTGAACTAGACTTAAATTACCCCGGAACAGGATGTTGTAAGCCTCCTTATCACCTTCGTAATAACGTTTATATAGTTTTGTAATCTCTTTGTTTGACAAAATGCTTATAGGGAAAGACTGAATGCTTAAATTCTCTTCCTCATTAATCTGGATTTCAGGTACTATTTGAATATCATCTGCTTCTTCAGCCGTATCAGATAAATCTTGCAGAGAATCTATTTTCTGTGTTTCATCATTTATTGGAGATGATGGTAAATGATGTTGCACTTTTGAAGGGGCTTGATAAGTAAGCATCCGATAAACTACAGGTATTAGTACCTATATGCTATAACAACAGCAGCTACAATCCTATTCGACTATAGCTGCTGTTGTTTTTTGTGCACCTTTATTTGATACCTATATCATGTAGTCTTCGTCATGACAGCT
>JAFSNB010000038.1 GCA_017447625.1 Bacteroidaceae bacterium | reverse complement strand
GACCAGTTGCCGAGCATCTCGAACATTGTGTGGTGGTAAGTGTCGTGGCCCACCTCTTCGAGGTCGTTGTGTTTACCGCTGACACGGAGGCACTTCTGCGAGTCGGCACGGCGGCGCGGCTCGGGGTCTTTGGTTCCGAGGATAATGTCCTTCCACTGATTCATTCCGGCATTTGTGAACATCAGTGTGGGGTCGTCCTTCACCACCATCGGTGCGGACGGCACGATTGTGTGGCCTTTGCCCTCGAAAAAATTCTTGAATGATTCTCTGATTTCGTTTGCTGTCATCATATTGTTTTAGTGTTTATATCCTGTTTCCTATAAATTCGGGTGCAAAGGTACGCTATTTTATTGACAATTGGCCATTGACAATTGAGAAATTTCCCCTTTTTAACCTTTTCAATGTTATTTGAGAAGGGCGAAATAAGTGTCAAGGAGTTGTTTGGCGGCTACGAACGAGGTGCGCTGCCCGTTAAGAACGCTCTCTTCGGCACGCGGGAGCAGCGAGGCTATGGTCTCGTTCTGGTAGAAACCGTTGCGCAGTTGTTCGTTGATACTCTCGTACATCCAGTACTTAGCCTGTTCTGCGCGGCGGTGGTCGAAATAGCCGTTTTCCTTGACAAAGGCGACATATTCATAGACCATATCCCAGATTTCCTTTATGCCGAGGCCGTAGAAGCCGGAGTAGCAGAGCACACGCGGCAGCCAGCCGCTGTCGGGCATCGGGAAGAGATGCAGTGCGTTCTGGAACTGACGGGCTGCGAGGTGACACGCATCGACGTTGTCTCCGTCGCATTTGTTGATTACGATGCCGTCGGCCATTTCCATTATGCCGCGCTTTATGCCCTGAAGCTCGTCACCTGTGCCTGCAAGCTGAATGACGAGGAAGAAATCCACCATCGAATGGCATGCAGTCTCGCTCTGCCCCACCCCGACTGTCTCAACGAAGATCTTGTCGAAGCCGGCTGCCTCGCAGAGGATTATGGTCTCGCGTGTCTTGCGGGCCACACCGCCAAGTGAGCCTGCTGAGGGGCTGGGGCGGATGAAGGAGTCAGGATGCACGCTGAGTTTCTCCATGCGGGTCTTGTCGCCAAGAATACTACCTTTGGTCTTCTCCGACGAAGGGTCGATGGCAAGGACGGCCAGTTTACCACCGTACTCCGAGAGCACGTGGATGCCGAACTCGTCTATACTGGTACTTTTGCCGGCTCCCGGCACGCCGCTAATGCCCACGCGGATGCTGTTCCCGCTGTGTGGCAGGCACTTCTCTATCACTTCCTGAGCTATGGCCTGGTGTTGCGGATTGGTACTCTCCACGAGGGTCACGGCCTGTCCGAGGATGGTTACATTGCCACGAAGTATGCCCTCGACATAGTCGGAGACGGTGAGTCGGCGGCGGGCAAAACGTCCGCGCTGCATATATGGATTGACGATGCTGGGCTGTTCAACGCCGCTATTTACGGTCAGTCCCTTGTATTCTTCGTTGTTTTCAGGATGATCCATTATGTAAGGTTAAGAGGTTAAAGGTTAAAAGGTTAAGCGGCCGCTCAATGTTCAATGGTCAATGTTCAATGTTCAATGAACTTTCACTTCCACCACAACCTTCGGGCGTTTCGGGTCGTTGGTGATGAGCAGGACACGCGGACGTGTCTTGTTGTTCTTCAGATACTTAGCTGAGGCCGTCACCTTCAGTTTGGCGGTCTTGCCCGGTTTTATGGTCTTGCTGCTGAGACTCACTGTGAGCACCTTGCCATAGACCTGCAGGCGGGAGATGGTGAGCGGTGTCTTGCCTGTATTTTTTATTGTTATGACCTGCTGCTGTTTCTTTTTCTTGGTCAGTTCCGTGAACGAGAGGCTGTCCGCAGAGAGTTCTATCGCAGGAGCGACAGCCAGTTGTGACTCAGAGAAGCTGGTAAAATTGGGCAGAAGCAGGGCGGAGACGCTTATCTCGTTCTCCGCACTCACTTTGTCCCCCGGGCGTCGGGAGAGATAGATGGATGTCTGATGCAGACCCATTGCGGGCAGCAAGTTACTATCAAGCGTGATAAGTATGCGTCCCTGGCGTCCGGCGTTGAGACGCTCGGGGATGCAACGTGCTGAGAGGTACGAGGGCAGGTGCATGAGCTGCGGCGTATAGCTGTTGCGCGTGGTGTTCACAATCTGGATCTGTGCCACGGGCAGGTCGCCGCGCTTCACATCGTCGAACTCTATCTCATTGGTGCTCAGACGCACCACGCCGAGGTCTATAGGATAGGAGCCGTCGTAGTCTGCATCAACATCCGTCACCACGCGGCCCTGAAAGGTGAGGTACACGGGCTGCTCAGAGGCGTTGCTATAGACAGCGAGATCCTTCTGGAAGGTGCCGAGGGTGGCAGCGTCGAAGATGGCTGTGATGCGAGCATCCGCACCGGGAGCTATGGGCTGGCGAGGCCACTCAGCCGTGGTGCAGCCGCAGGCCGGATGCACGTCTTTAATCGTTAGAGGCTTGTTACCATTATTCTTAATCTCGAAAGAGATGGACTTAGGAGTCTGAAAAAGGATGTCGCCAACGTTCACAATGTCGTTGGCAACATGAAGTGCAGGCTGCGCAGCCAAGTGCAGAGAGAAGAGAAGAAAAAGACCCACCCCCAGACCCCTCCCGTAATGGAGGGGGGAAAGCCCCTCTCTAACTCCCCCCGTGAGGGGGAGAACTGCTGCGCGCTGATGTATTTTTTTAACCACGATTTTCACGAATTATTATTTTAGCGGCCTTTCGATTATTCGATTAAACGATTAAACGATTTTTCGGGATTCAGAGGCCGCTTTAACTTCTTAAGACCTTCCCCCCCTCCAGTCTCCCCTCCCTAACGGGAGGGGTTGGGGGTGGGTCTTTTTATCGTCTTCTGCCGCCGCCGAAGCCACCACCGCCACCACGACCGCCGGGACCTCCACCGCCGGGGCCACCGAAGCCAGGACCACCGAAACCGGGGCCGCCAAAGCCGCCCATACGAGCTTCGCGATTACCGAGCAGGTTGAGCTGGTAAATGACATGTATCATTCCGTAGCTGTTGATGGCGTTGGACCAGCTGTCGCTGCGCTGTATGGCGCTGATGGCGCGGCTGATGTTGTTGCGGTTCTGCAGAATATCAAACCATTCGAGGCTGATGGTGAGACTCTTGTTTGAGAAGAAGCTCTGCTGAATCTGGGCGTTCCAGATGAGTTCGTTGGTGTTCATCGACGCATCGGAATAACCGCGACGGCTCTCCATGGAGATGTCCGATGTGATAGTCATGTTCCACGGCAGGTTGAACTGTACGTTACCGCCGTAGTTGAATCCCCAAGTGTCCAGATTGTTGTTCTCCTGCAGGGCGTTGCGCGAGTGACGGTAGTTGAAGCCGCCGTTCACACCTATCTCCATGAAGTCGAGACGGTAATTGAGTCGCAAGTTGTCATTGATATCCAGCGACTTGGTCGTGCTCTTCTCCATAGGAATAGTGCTAAGCACCTTGTAATCGACGTTGTTCGGATCTATGACATAGTCCGAGGCTGTGCTCATGTAACCGACGCTGTTGGAGTAGTTGAAACGGATGAAGTTATGAATATTCCAGTATTTCTGCGGGCCGAGCGCGGTGTTGAACATATTCATCAGGTTCGCACTCCAGTTGCCGTTGATATTCATCGGGAGAGAGATGCGCGAACCTTCGGTCTCGTTGTATATGGTGGCATTTGTAATACTGTTGCGAGTGTTGTTGAATCCGGCATTAATCATCCAACCCATCTGACGCTCGGTGTCGTAACCGTTGTAAAAAAGGTTGAAGTTATTGCTCCAGGACGGCACCAACGTGGGGTTACCGCTACTGATTGCAAGCGGGTTGGAGGTGTCGGTGACATCGAGCAGGTTCGTCATCGAGGGCTGCGACATACGTCCGTTGTAACGCAGACGCAGTTGGCTCGAATTGCTGATCTTCCAGCGCAGGTTCACGCGCGGCGACCAGTTGAATACATTGCGGACCACGCTGGTGTCGAGCTTGTTTTTGGCGTAGTCCATGTGAGTGGTCTGCGGCTGCAGCGAGACGCCGGCGTTCAGTTGCCAATCGCCCAGTTTATAGCGAAGCATTACGCTGGCATCGTGGTTGTACTCGTTGTAAGTGGCATACTGGCTGTTGGTTATGTCCTGCAACAGATTCACTATACTGCCGTCAAGGGTGCCTGCATAAAGGTCGTTGACGAGGATTGAGCTGATTTGGCTCTCTGACATTCCTTCGAACTTAGAACCTACGACTTGATCCCACTCGTTCTTCAAATCCGTGGAGAGCAGCGCGGGGAAACGCTGTGTGGTGAAGATGTTACGGTCGGAGTCGGAGAAGCGGCGTTGGAAAGCGTAGCTGAACTGTATGTTTGCGCCTTTGAACACCGGTTCTGAATAACTGGCGCGGACGCGGAAATTCCAATTCTTCGACTTGTTCTCGTTATACTGGCTGTAGAGGTTCTCCGTTTGACGCTGATAGTAGTTTATGTCGCTGTGACTCCAGCTTTCGCTCTGCGAACGGGAGATGCTTCCGTTCATGTCGAGGCCTATGTTACGACCGGCCTTGCCGAGACGACGGTTGAACTGCAGGTTACCGTTTACGTTATAACTGGAGTTCGTGCTGTGGCTCTCGTTCACATTGCTGTTCACTAGGATTGAGTCTAGCGCCGTTCCCACAATCGTGGAATAGTCGTCGAGCGGGTTCTCCAGACCTGCTGCGTATGGGTCGCTGTTGAATGTCACGCTGCTGTTGCTGCCGTTGCTCTTGCCGCGAGAATAGCTGTACGAGGGGCGGAAGATGATGGTCGTGAGGGTGTCTATACCCCACTCCAGCTGGAAGTCAGCGTTCACGTTTGTGCTGTGATTGAAGTTGATGCTGTGACTGTTGGCCCACTGTGAAGTGGTCGATGAGAGGAAGGTCTCGGAGTTGGTGCGTGTCTGGTTGTCGGTGTCGGTGTGACTCCAGCGCACGTTACCGCCCAACTGCAGGCGTCCGTTCTCGTTTTCGCGACGGTTGTTGTCCCAGGCAAAGTTCGCACCAGCGTTCTTATTCGTCACGATTCCGCCACCGCCCCAGCCGCGGAAACCGCCAAAGCCACGGTCGCCCACGTTATTCATCTGTCCGATAATGCTGAACTGGAAATGGTCGGTGAAACGGCTCACATTCAGTTTCTCGTAATAACGCTTATGTGTGCCGTAGCTCAGGTCGGCGTTGATTAGCCACCCCTCTTTCATTCCTTTTTTTACACTCAGGTCGAGCACAGTCTCCTCCTCACCGTCATCGATGCCGGTAACGCGGCTGTAGTCGCTCTGCTTGTCGTATGCCTTAATCTTATCAACCATCTTGGTCGGGATATTCTTCATGGCCATCTTTGTGTCGTTGTTGAAGAACTCCTTGCCATCGACCATTATCTTCTTCACCTCCTTGCCGTTGATCTTGATTGTACCGTCCTCGCTGACCTCGGCACCCGGCATCTTCTTCACGAGGGCTTCCAAATTTGAGCCTTCGGGCAGACGGTAAGCGGCGGTGTTATAGACGAAAGTGTCGGCTTTCATTTCGACCTGTGCTGCGCGGGCGGTGACCTCGGCCTCCTTCATCAACTTGGCGTTGTCGTTCAGGGTGATATTACCGAGATTGACAGACGTGTTCTGCTTGGTGAGGGTGAGGTTCCGGTAAACGGTCTGGAAGCCTACGAACGAAGCACGCAGGATATATGTTCCGGCGTTCACTTTCGGCAGAGTGAACTTACCGTCGGTCTTCGATGCCACACCGGTTACCTGAGCGCTGTCCTTGGCATTTAGCAACACTACGGTGGCTGCTGGCAAGCTCTCGCCAGTCTGGTCAACTATTGTTCCGCTGACGGTTATCTTCTGTGCGCTGATTCCAGCTGCGATGAACAGTGATAGGATTGATAGGATAATACGATTCATTGTCTGTTGGTACGTTTTTGTGATTGATTGTCTTTTGTTCAGACGTCTGTACCTTGGTATCGTTTAACGTTTGCTTTTCAAATTAACCTTTATTATAACAAATAAAGTGTGTAGAGGTAGGCCGTTGCAGCCGGAATTGCAAGAAGCGAGGAATCGAAACGGTCCAGCATTCCTCCGTGTCCGGGCAGGATATTGCCGCTGTCCTTCACGCCGAGCTGACGTTTCAGCAGGCTCTCCACGAGGTCGCCCCAGGTGCCGAAGACCACAACAACCAGCGCGAAGCCGGCCCACTGCAAAGCCGTGAGGCCGAAGACCGTGGTTACGCCGTCTATGGTTGTTTCAGGGCCGCACCAAGCTATCACCTGCGATGCGACAACTGCCAGAACTCCGCCTCCGATACTTCCCTCCCAGCTCTTCTTGGGGCTGATGCGCGGGAAGAGGCGGTGACGGCCAATCAGACTGCCTGTGCAGTAGGCGCCTGTGTCGCTGCACCAGAGGAAGATGAACACGGCCAGAGGTATAAACCATCCGTGAGAGAAGAAGAGCAGGGAGAGCAGGCCGAAGGGCAGTGCCACATAAACCTGACTCCAAACGGTGTAAGCCCAGTTGTTGAGGGGGTTCTCTCGTTCCAGATAGAGTTCGCTGATGAACAGATAGACAATGGTTATAATCCAGGGCAGAAACAGCAGAGGCAACAACCGCACTCCGCCCACTCCGGCTCCCATAGAGAAGAAGGCCACAAAGAGATAGGCTCCGGCGGCCGTGGTTATATGTCGGTTCAGATCCACACCCTCTCTCATATTCACCAGTCCGCTGAACTCCCAGATGCTCAGTGTCGTCATTACCAGAAACAGCAGGGCAAAGGAGAGCGGGGTCCATGTCATGCAACCTATCATCACGACCAGAAACAACACTCCAGTCAACGCACGTATAATCAGATTCTTCATAAGGTTTATATTATTTGCGGCCTTTTCTTTTGTCGAATAATCGTTTTATCGTTTAAACGTTTATACGAAGGGCCGCTTTATTTTTACTTTTTAATTTTTACTTTTTAATTTTCCAGCAGTTCCTCTGTGCGGCTTGTCCAGGGACGCTTGCCGAATATCTTCTCCACATCCTCAGCGAAGATCACCTCTCGCTCCACGAGCAGGTCGGCCAGCGCATGATGGCCTTCCATCTTCTCAAGCAACAGAGCTTTGGCGCGCTCATATTGCTCCGCAATCATACGCTTCACCTCCTCGTCGATGAGCTGAGCTGTGGCTTCGGAGTAAGGACGCTGCCAGGAATACTCGTCATTATTATAATAGCAGAGGTTAGGCAGACGGTCGGACATTCCCATATATGCTATCATGCCGTATGCCTGCTTGGTGACACGCTCCAGATCGTTCATCGCGCCGGACGAGATATGTCCGGTGAAAAGTTCTTCGGCAGCACGTCCGCCCAGAGTGGCACACATCTCGTCGAGCATCTGTTCCTTGGTCGTTATCTGACGCTCTTCGGGCAGATACCAGGCGGCTCCGAGCGCACGTCCGCGCGGAACGATGGTGACTTTGATGAGCGGGTTGGCATATTGCAAATTCCACGAGATTGTGGCGTGACCAGCCTCGTGGAGAGCTATTGTGCGTTTCTCCTCGGCAGTCATCACCTTAGTCTTCTTCTCCAAACCGCCCACGATACGATCCACGGCACTTATGAAATCATCCTTGGACACCGCTTCCTTGCCGTGACGGGCTGCTATGAGGGCTGCCTCGTTGCACACGTTGGCAATGTCGGCACCGCTGAAGCCGGGAGTCTGTCGGGCTAGCAGGTCGATATCCACGGTATCGTCTATCTTCAGTGGTTTCAGATGCACCTGGAATACCTCCTTGCGCTCGTTCAGGTCGGGCAGATCGACATGTATCTGTCGGTCGAATCGTCCGGCACGCAGAAGAGCTTTGTCGAGGATGTCGGCGCGGTTGGTTGCAGCCAAGATGATAACACCGGAGTTCGTGCCGAAGCCGTCCATCTCCGTAAGCAACTGGTTCAGAGTGCTCTCGCGCTCGTCGTTTGCTCCCATGGCGGCTCCGCGGCTGCGTGCGCGGCCCACGGCATCAATCTCATCGATGAAGATTATGCAGGGAGCCTTCTCCTTGGCCTGACGGAAGAGGTCGCGAACACGGCTGGCGCCGACACCCACGAACATCTCCACGAAATCAGAGCCGGACATGGAGAAGAACGGCACGTCGGCCTCGCCTGCAACGGCTTTGGCCAGCAGGGTCTTACCCGTTCCCGGAGGGCCTACGAGCAGGGCGCCCTTGGGAATCTTACCTCCGAGGTCGGTGAATTTCTTCGGGTTCTTCAGGAACTCCACAATCTCCTGCACTTCCTGCTTGGCAGAGGCCTGTCCGGCTACGTCCTTGAACGTCACCTTCGACTCGTTCTCCCCACCCTTCTCTACCAGACGGGCTTTGGAGCGGCCGACATTGAAGATTCCGCCCATTGCGGACATCCCACTGCCCATATTCCTCATTATCAGCATCCAAATCAGGATGATGAAAAGCAGCGGGGCCAAATTCCAGAATATCTGCATGAGAGTGCCGTCGCTCTTCTTATACGAGAGCTCACCCGTGAAGTTTTTCAGCTCCTGCTGCTGTGTGACAAATTCATCCAGTTTGTCGGCGCTGGGGTATTCAGCTTGGACAAAAGGCTGCTTGCCAGTCTGCTGCACGCCGCTCTTGAACACATCGCGTATGTGTTCGGGCTTCACGTACATCCGTACCGTGCCTTCGTCCTTCGAAGCCACAATTTTATTGGCATAACCCAGTTCCACGAACTGCTTGAACTCGGTGTAGGTGACATTCTTCGATGCGCTGCCGCCATTGTCATCACCGCTGTTGAAGAACAGCCAGCCCAAGGCCACGGCAATCACCACATAAAGCCACGTCAGATTGAAGCGCGGCATCTTGTTGCGGTTCTTGTTGTTCCCGTTATTCTGTGGTTTTATCTCTTCCATCTTAACCCTTTTACTTTTTAATTTTTAATTTCATAGTATGTCCTCTATGTTCTTTACTTCCGCGTCTGCCCACAGATGTTCCAAGTCGTAGAACTCGCGGGCCTCCTCCAGGAAGATGTGAACCATTACGCGGCCATAGTCCATAGCCACCCAGATTGCGTTCTGCATACCGGCTATTGCCGAGGGACGGTCGCCATTGAGACGGCACTCCTCCTCCACGCTGTCTGCGATGGCCTGCACCTGAGTGGGCGAACCGCCCGTACAGATCACAAATGCATCCGTAACTGCCTCTTCGATACCTGAGAGATCCACTATCTGTATGTCGCGGCCTTTCTTGTTTTCTATTCCGGCAATTATGCCGTCTATCAGTTCTTGTGTGATAATCTCCATCTATTATGTTTAATGTAAAATGTAGAATGTAAAATATTAATTGTCTAAATTGAGTGGCAAAGATACAGAAAAGGCTCCTCTCCAACAAAAATAATGCTGATATTTTCATTTTTTTAGGGAAATGTTTGGCAGATTCACAAAAACAACCTACCTTTGCACCCGCAAATCCGAGGAGGATGCGCAAAATAGCGATTGGGCTATGGTGTAATGGTAACACTGCAGATTCTGGTCCTGCCTTTCCTGGTTCGAGTCCGGGTAGCCCAACAACGAAACGAGGATGTCACATTTGACACCCTCGTTTTTTGTGGCCCTTAAACCTTTTAAACTTCTTAAACTCTTAAACCCTCATCCCCCGCCGGGGGATTATAGGGGGCTTCTCTCCCCGTTCCTCGGGAACGGGTTTAGATTTCCTCGTAGGGAACTTCCTCAGCGTCCTTCTGCGCAATCTCGAATGAGCGGCGCTCGGCATCTGCCTTGGCGATGCGCTTCTGGAAACGATGCAGGCGCAGGGCGTTGAAGAACTCAAATACCCCGTAGGCGATACATGCTATACCCAGCAGGAAGAAGGGCGTTGCGGCACTCGCCGAAGGGCGCGCCACGACCCATATCCCGACACCCAAGATGACTAATGGCATAATGAATACGGGCCACGACAGCGGGGCCACCTGACGGTAGCTGAACAGAGAGAACAGCTGACTGAGGGCTCCGAGGATAAGCAGAACACCCAACACGTACATTAATATATTAATGAACATATCGGGGAAGAGCAGCAGGAAAAGGCCGAAGCCGAGACTGCCGACACCCACAACGGGAAACATCGGGCGCAGGTCCGTCTTGCTAAAGCGGGCTATGAAATAGCTTATAAACGTAATGCAGCCGCTCAGGGCGAACAGACCGCCTATGATCTTTATCAGCATCGAGCTCATCTGCTCCGGGTTGCTCACCAGCAGGATGCCTATCGACATCGCTATCAGAGCGCGAAATATAGAAACGCCTAATGTCTTCATTATTATGAATTATGAATTAAGAATTAAGAATTAATCATTTAGTCCTGGTAAGGACGTATTTCGTTAGTCTGTGTTTTTTCTTGGGTTTGTCAGAAACGTCCTTCTTCTTGTCCTTTTTATCCTTCTTGTCATCACCATGACTGCTGTCCCACATTCCCGTCAGAGTTTTCCAGTCTGAGCTGATGGTCAGAGTGTCCGGCTCTTTCTCGTCTTCGATGATGAGTTTGTTGCCCTGGATGCGGTATTTGTCTTTCTCGGTCTCTGGCATAAGCTTCATCGCACCTTTCAGCAGCTTGCGCTTGGCCCAGCCGATTCCGGCCGCTTTCATCGCTTCCTCGTCAATCTTCATCTTCACTCGCAACACGACCAAGGAGTCATTCTTGAACTCCATCGTTATGCCAGTACTAATGCCTTGCATCAGCTTTACAGCCTTCTGCATATTCTCCTCTACTTCCTTTTCCACAGCGGCCTTTTCCTTGGCTGTCAGTTTACGGCCCTTCTCCTTCTCAACCCTTTCGTATGTAGCTGTCTTAGCGCTGTCAACGCTGTGCTCAAGCTCTGAGAGCATCTTGTCGAACTCATCCTGCATGATGTTGGGGTTGCTGTAGGTGTGGCCGACCAACTGGTTCTGAGAGAAAGCGACTGCCGACGCCCAAACAAGGGCGACGGCAGTCATGTATATACGGAGTGTCTGTTTCATTTACTCACCCTGTTCCATCTGAGCCTTCAGAGCTGCGAGGCCTTCCAGATCGCCGAGCGTGGTGGCAGCGGCCTTGTTCTGGATTGCGGGAGCTTCTGCCTTAGGAGCAGCCGGACGACGAGTGGTGGCAGCGGCCTTGCGAGCCTCTGCACGCTGCTCATCTTCGAAGATGCGGCTGTGGCTGAGGATGATGCGCTTGCTGTCCTTGTTGAATTCGATGACCTTGAAGGGGAGCTTCTCGCCCTGCTGAGCCTGAGTGCCGTCCTCCTTAGCGAGGTGCTTGGGAGTGGCGAAGCCCTCTACACCATACTCGAGCTGAACCACGGCGCCCTTGTCGAGCATCTCGATGATTGTGCCCTCGTGTACGGAGCCCTGTGTGAACACGGTTTCGAAGACATCCCAAGGATTCTCCTCGAGCTGCTTGTGGCCAAGGCTGAGACGACGGTTCTCCTTATCGATCTCCAGCACAACGACCTCGATGGTAGCGCCGATCTGAGTGAACTCACCCGGGTGCTTGATCTTCTTGGTCCAGCTGAGGTCGGAGATGTGAATGAGGCCGTCAACGCCCTCCTCGATCTCAACGAACACGCCGAAGTTGGTGAAGTTGCGTACGCGAGCTTCGTGCTTGCTGCCCACAGGATAGCGGCTTTCGATGTTCTCCCAGGGATCTTCCTTAAGCTGCTTGATGCCAAGAGACATCTTGCGCTCCTCGCGGTCCAGGGTGAGGATTACAGCCTCCACCTCGTCGCCTACCTTCATGAAGTCCTGAGCGCTGCGCAGGTGCTGGCTCCATGACATCTCGCTGACGTGAATCAGACCTTCCACACCCGGAGCAATCTCTACGAATGCACCGTAGTCGGCCATCACGACAACCTTGCCCTTCACCTTATCGCCTACCTTGAGGTTGGGATCGAGAGCCTCCCAAGGATGCGGGGTGAGCTGCTTCAGACCCAGAGCGATGCGCTTCTTCTCCTCATCGAAGTCGAGGATAACGACATTGAGCTTCTGGTCGAGTTCCACAACCTCGTGCGGATCGCTGACGCGGCCCCAGCTGAGGTCTGTGATGTGAACGAGACCGTCCACGCCGCCGAGGTCGATGAACACACCGTAGGAGGTTATATTCTTGACTGTGCCTTCCAGCACCTGACCCTTCTCCAGCTTGGAGATGATCTCCTTCTTCTGCTGCTCCAGCTCGGCCTCGATGAGTGCCTTGTGGCTGACAACAACATTGCGGTACTCCTGATTGATCTTCACGACCTTGAATTCCATGGTCTTGCCAACGAATACATCGTAGTCGCGGATGGGCTTCACGTCAATCTGTGAGCCGGGCAGGAAAGCCTCGATGCCGAACACATCCACGATCATGCCACCCTTTGTGCGGCACTTGATGTAACCCTTGATGATCTCCTCGTTCTCCAGAGCGGCGTTGACGCGCTCCCAGCTCTTGGTGGCGCGAGCCTTCTTGTGTGAGAGAATGAGCTGACCCTTCTTGTCTTCCTGGTTCTCGATATAAACTTCTACCTTGTCACCCACTGCCAGCTCCGGGTTGTAGCGGAACTCGCTCACGGGGATGATACCGTCGCTCTTGTAGCCGATGTTCACGACTACCTCACGCTTGTTGATAGCGATAACGGTACCTTCGACCACCTCGTGGTCATTTACGTTGTTAAGGCTGCGCTCGTAGGCGGCCTCCTGCTCCTCACGGCTCTGTGAGGTCTGAGCAGAACCCTCTTCAAATGCTTCCCAATCGAAGTCACTCAGAGGCTGTACATTTTTTAAATCAGACATTTAGTTAATTGAAAATAAGTTAATTAATACAGTTAGACTTTATATTGAATCTAAAACCGGCCGCAAAGGTAATGCAAATTATTGACATACAAGCATAAAATCCCATATTTTTTATTAATATGAGGTATAAAGAGTGCTGCTTTAATATCCGTAATAGGCAATTATGGGTTTTGGGGGCATTATTTTGCGTTTTTAGGGGTTCTTTACCGCCCTTTTATCCATTTCAGGTAACATTTTTATCGTTTCTTTTTATTTTTTCTCTTTTCTTTTCTTCTCTTTTAATTTTTAATAGTACTTTTGCACACGCAAAAAGTGTTCTCCAACGATAACACATCCAAACAGAAAGTGTTTATCACAGTAAACACATTTGCTTCAAAAGTCTTAATCAACGATAACAAGACCTATAGCAAAACGAAATGGAAAGCCTATTTAAACGCCACGATGCCTATCTATCTACCGTTCCTATGGAGTACACCCGTGACTTCATGCAACGGGTAAACTGGCAGTCGCGCCTTATCGTAATCCGAGGTCCTAAGGGAGTTGGGAAATCTACGCTGATGCAACAGTACATCAAGCAGAACTTCTCATCTGGCGACCGCCATGTCCTCTATTGCTCTGCTGATACGAATTATTTTGCCGCACATACGTTGCTTGATTTGGCAGACAACTTTGTCAAGATGGGGGGTAAATGGCTCTTCATTGACGAGGTTCACAAATATCCGGGGTGGAGTCGTGAAATCAAAGAGATTTACGATCTCTATCGTGAGTTGCACATCGTGCTGAGCGGTTCTTCGCTTATTCAGATAAACGATGGGCAAGCAGACCTGTCCCGTCGTATCCTTATCTATGACATGCCAGGACTGTCCTTCCGCGAATTTCTGCATCTGGACGTGGGCCTTGAAATCAAGCCCGTATCTCTGAAGCAATTGTTGGAAAATCCTGAAGAGTTCTGCATGGATATCATATCGTTATGTCATCCGTTGGAGCATTTCGGACGTTATCTTCAATTTGGTTATTATCCTTTTTATTTTGAGCAGAAGCAAGAATACTACGATAAGTTGGAAAACACTATAAACTATATCATTGATGTAGAACTGACCAAATTCCGTGGTTTGGACGTGGGTTACACTCGTCAGGTAAAGGCTCTGCTCCACGTTATTTCCCAAATGACACCATATGAGGTTGATATAGCGAAACTATCTAAGGCTTCAGGCATCAGCCGGTTATCAACTCTCAAGTATCTTGCCCATCTTGAGGAGGCTCGTCTCATCCGCCGCCTCTTTACAGACCTTAAAACCGTTACCGACTTGCAAAAACCTGATAAGATTTTTCTTGATAACAGCAACCAACTCTATTTGCTATGTATAGAACGTCCAGAAAAAGGCACTGTCCGCGAGACTTTTTTAGCCAATCAGCTGGCTTCAGCAGGTCATACTGTAGAGTATGCGGGTTACAAGCGGGGAGATTTCCGTATTGATGATAGCATTATCATTGAGGTGGGCGGCCAAGACAAGAACTTCAGCCAGATTGCAGACCAAGAAAACGCGTATGTAGCCGCTGATGACATTGAGTTTGCCTATATGAGGAAAATTCCTCTTTGGGCTTTTGGATTTCTGTATTGACACGAGGTCAGTAGGTCGAACTGACTGCAGAGAGCATTAATTGCCGTTAATTCGCCGTTAATCTGTCATTAATGAATAATTTTTTGAGGGGAAATAGGCGTTTTTATCGAAAATGGTTGATAAAACTGAATTTATTGCCTACATTTGCGGCGTGAATAGTGTATAACGTCATATAAGAATGTTTCCAAGACAAGGATTATGACTCAACTCTCAGATAAGGAACATAAGAGCCAGATGGAAGACATGAAGGGCTTTGATGAGCAGATGCCATGCATCGGCATCTTTTGGTATGACCCAAATGACAACTCCCTTTTTGGTGTTCGAAAGAAAGAGATAACACCGAAGATGGTTGAGGAGGCTGCAGACAAAGGGCTTCCGTTTATCAACTATCCTCATCTGCACAGACAGGTCTGGGCCAAGGAGTATTTCATGGCCCAAGCCAAGCATGTGGAGACTAAGTTCAAAGGTGATTATACTCAGGTTCCGAGAGGCCGTGTGGCTTGGAACATCGACAAATTCATTGTCCTTGTAGGACACTGGGCCGAACCTGTGCTTGATGAACTCACAGCTCTCATTGAACAGGAGTTCTCACTTCCGTTCTTTGAGTTCGTTTATGATGAACATTGGGATTTAGGACATGGTTGGTCTGGAGATATGAAATAGGACTATCAGGTCTTTATTTTGATATTAATTGCCGTTAATTGTCACGTTAATCTGTCATTAATGAATAATTATATGGGCAATTACATGGTGATTATATGTTCAAAGCTACATCCCCGATTCAATGGTTGTTTCCTTTAGAAAGTATAAGTGGCACTTACCCCGATTATATTTTGTTTCCGAACACGTAAAGTCCGCTCAAATGTTATGCCGAGCGCAAAGTTTCGTTGTATATTGAAACTATATCCAATACCTAATGCCACTTCAAAGCCGTGGGATTTGACTGTTGCTGTAACATCATCTGAACTATTATAGGGTGAGCGATAACGCCCTACAGTCTTCATCCAAGAATAGCCAAGTCCGACATGCGGAGTCAGATGATGACGCTTGTCTTTCAGGAAGCGGAACACATCATATCCCACGTTAGCCATAACAGAAACATTATTAATGCTTCCGTGTCTGTCTGGATCTATCATAATAACCTGATATTTTCCCACCCAAATATAGTTGTCTGAACTTACATCCTTACCAGATAGGTTGTTAAACCAATCTGCTGAAACGCCAAAGACAAAGCCCTTAAAGTTGTAACTGTAGCCTACATCCAAGTCTATTCCACCTGCCCAATGAGAAAACACATTTGTGCCAACTCCGAGGCTAATGTTATGCTTCATAGTTTGCCCTTCTTGAGCAAAGGCTGCAACGTTCAAGCACGTTGCTACCATTATCATTACCAATTTCTTAAGATTCATTATCAATTCTATTATATGCTTTTGGCTGTGCATTAGTTATTAGTAAGGTACTCACATCGCAGTTTTGGGGTTAGTCGCATGGCGTTCCTTTACATAGGATGCCTCTGTTCTCTTTCCTTTCGTGTGTTTGACCGTCGTAAACAGTCACCCGGCACTCTTCTGCCTCTGTGATATGCAGTTCAAAGACCGTATCTTGGGGAAGAGATGTCAAGTATGATGGTAAATCCCTTCTGTAAAATGCGAGAGTGTCCTTAGTAGTGATAGACAAATGTGGTATATCTGCAGCCACCTGTCCCAATATTTCTTCCTTTTGGGAAAACAGCACTTTGATGGAAGAGCACGAATCTTCTACATCATTGTCTCCACATGAAGTGGCTGTAAAAGGAAGAACCGCACCAACCATTAGTGCAATTGTCAGAAACGTTTTCTTGGTCTTCATAGTTTATAGTGTTTTACTTGGTTTGGTTTTGCAAAGATAGAACTTTTCGAAATAAGTCCGTCATTTTTGCATATAAAGTTTTAATATAAGACAAACAAACGTCCAATTTCCCTAACCCATAAGTCTTTATTTCGACATTAATTGCCGTTAATTCGCCGTTAATTTGTCATTAATGAATAATTATATGGTGATTATATGCCCTTAAACCATTAACCCTGAACCGTGAACCCTTACCTACTCGGCGGCCGAAGAGGTCGAAACAAGTTCCATCTATAGTTTTACTGTTTAAAATTTGTGGTGAAGCAGGCTGCTGTGCGAGGTCTGGTATGCCGGTGCCATTGGCGATGGTGTAGGTCTCGCCCGCTACGGTATTGAAGACCTTGACGCCGTCAGAAGTCTGTATGCGACAGGGCTGACCTGCCAGGGAACGGATGATGGCCTCATAGTAGTCTCCGCTCCAGTTCAGATCCACCTCGAAGCCGCCCTCTGCCCGCAGACCGAACACCGTGCCGCCCTCACGCCACTCTTCGGGCAGGGCTGGCAGCAGACGCAACATTCCGCCGTAGCTCTGCAGCAGCATCTCGGCGATGCCAGCCGCCGTCCCCATATTGCCGTCAAACTGAAAAGGAGGATGTGCGGAGAGTAGGTTGCAGTATATGCCCGCGTTCTTCGGGTCGGTACTCACGTTGTATGTCCGTGCGTGCTTCAGCGCACCGGCAAGCACGCTGTAAGCCCGCTCTGCATCGCACATTCTTGCCCACAGGCATAGCTTCCACGCCATAGACCAGCCCGTGTTCCACTCGCCACGCAGCAGCATGGAATTTCTCACGGCTTCAGTCAGCGTCTCGTCTCCGTCCAGCATGTCAAACGGATAGCGACACATCAGATGCGATACGTGACGGTGCTGTCGCTCCTTGGCTCTTGTGTAAGGGTAGTTCTTCCACTCGCGCAGAAGGAGGTCACCGGTCCGCACGCCGTTAACTTCCTCCCCATAGGCTCCTGTATATTCCTCCGTATGAAGTCCCTTGTCCAGTTTGTTGAATACGGTACGGATGGAGGCCATTGAACATTGATTATTGAACATTGAACATTCTCCGACTATATCAAGAGCCTTTAGCGTTATGTCGAAAAGGTTCCAAACACTTTGCTGCGTGTGGGCCGTGCCATTATCAACGGGGCCCTGCTCCGGGCTCCACTCCTTAGGGCACACATACAGGCCGTCCTTCGGGTCTGTCACCAGCTGTTGCAACCAGAATTCCACTGCGCCGAGCATTACGGGCAGGGCCTTCTCCCGTAAGAAGTCCTCGTCAAGAGTGTAAAGATAGTGCTGCCACAGATGCCAGCACAGCCAGGCCTGTGCCGCGCAGTACTGGTTCTCCGGCTTCCACGGATAGCAATATCCGAACGGATTCATAGCCCAAGAGCAGAGCCAACCTTGTGTCGTGGCGGTCATAGAGCGGGCAAACTGCTGCCAATGCGTATGCTCCACGGCATTCACGCAGAGGAAGTCCATCAGCGGCAGAGCACACTCGGAGAGGTTCGTCGTTTCCGCGTGCCAGTAGTTCATCTGCATGTTCACGTCCGCGGTGTAGTTGCTGTTCCACGGCGGGTCGTTACGGTTGCACCAGATGCCCTGCAGGTTAGCTGGCACGGCTCCGTCGCGCGACGAGGCTATGAGCAGGTAGCGCCCGTAGGCAAAGTAGAGCTGCTGCAGGAAACGCCTCTCTGCGCCGCCGGCCGTCTCCGCATTCAGTACGAGCTCGTCGGTGGGGCTGTCGCATGAGGCATCGTCAAGCATGAATGTCATGCGGTTGAAGAGAGCCCCGTAGTCTTCTATATGCTCTGCTTTCAGCCGTTCCCATCCTGCGCCCTGTGCCGCATCTATTCGACTGGTTGCATTCGTCTGCAGAGATTCCGTCCCGCTGATGTAAGTCTCAGCCGTCAGGTCGTAGTCTGTGGCAACAGTCAGGACAATGGTGTATTCCGTTGCATCCGTAACCTCTATGCAGGAGTCGGAAGAAAGAATCTTCGCCCCGCAGTCACCAAACACCCTGACAAGAGTTACCGCTGACACGGTCTCCAGTCTGGACTTCATTATGGCTCCGTCTGCTGCGTAACTGACAGTCTCACCATGTGTACCTGCGAAACGGATTCGTTGGCGAAGAGTACCAGCCTCCGATGCCTCACTATGAATCACCAGACAGCGTGCGGGCCAGCTGCAAAAGTATTCACGTCTGACCTGTACGCCGTCCTTCCGCGTCCACTCCGTTTCAGCCAGCGCCGAACTAAGATCCAGAGAGAAATGATAGTCGCGTGCATCCACAGCCTGTCCGCTGAGGTCGTCAATGCTCAGATAACCTAGATTCTGGTAGGCTCCTAGATTAGTGCTGCTACCCTGCCAGAAAGTCGTCTCGGACACCTGCAGAGTGTCATGCTCTACGCCTCCAGACAGCATCGCCCCTATATGTCCGTTGCCGAGAGGCAGATAGTATTCCATCCATGCGTTCTTGCTCTTATGTGCATTTGCGGGTTGGAGATACCACAGCGTCAGAGGATGTGCAGGGCGGAAGGTTTCGGCCTTCGTGAAGGATGCCTCCAAACAACATAGAAAACATAAAACTATTCGTTTTGGATCCATAAATACCTTTTTTAAGTATTAAGTTTGGGCGCAAAGGTACGATTTATATTTTACACTTTAATGGCCCGTTCCTATACCCTTTCCATGACTTGCCAGTTCTTGTTAAGCATGAAAACAGATAAGAAGGTGAAAAAAAAGGATTTGCGATTCCATACTTATCACAAATATTTCCACCCCCTGCCCTCAAATTTTCCACCCCATTAAGGATGAATATAGAAGTCGAGTTATAAAGAGTGTTGCGAGCAATGCCAAATGGTTACTCGCAACAAAAGCCAACTCTATTTATTAGCATTTGACATAACGTCCATTATCCTTGTGCTTACGGAGTAGCCGCCCATGAAGCCCAGTCCGCCGCTGACGTTGGTGTGTAGTGGACGGGACTCCACGATGCCGAGCTGTAGCATGCCTCCGGTCAGGATGTCGTAGTCATCTCTCTGCGCCAAGATGCTAACCATGTAGCGGTAGTAGTCCTCGGTTATGGAGTAGAGGCGGATGCGGCGTATGAAGTTGTTGAACAATTCTCTGTAATATGCATCGACCTCCCAACTTGGGACAACATCCTCCACGGTCAGCGTGTATGCCTGTCCGTCTATGCCGCGGTCGCTGAACGGCAGGCCGATATATGAGATGGGATCCCAGTTGCCGATGCCGTTATACACATCCTTTATCATGTTCTGGAACACCATCTCATCAGCCCAGTTCATGTTTGTGAGCATTTCCCATCTGTAATCAGAAGTGCCGTATCTCTGGTCAATCCACAAGAAGTAGTAGTTGTGCTTGTCGGGCGTATCTGTGAAAGTGATGTGATAATAGAATTTATAGACGTCGCCCCCCATGTCATGTTCCAACATAGGTCCTTTCATATCAACTGTGACGGCGTCTATGGCTATCGTGTCGGGAATATGTGTCTGTGCCGACACTTCACGGTTGCAGTAGATGGTGCTGAGTGTTACGGTATCGCCTATCTGCGGACGTGTGTCGGACAGATACAGATGGCGGGACTCGTCAAAGCGCATCGTATCTGTCTGTTCACCGTTAATGATGACTGAGATGTGCAGTCCACTGACGTGTTCTCGGTCGTCGTGCGTGCTGGAATAGAAGTAGGGGCGTGTGGCGCTTGCTGCTATTACGGAGTCTGGATTCACGATGCAGTTCAGGGTGAGCGTCTCGTCCATTTGCTGGTCGTGATAGCGGCTCAGGTCTATCTCCTTCTCGCAGGCTGTAAGACAAAATAGTGCGATATAATGTAAAATGTAGAATGTATGACGTATAATTGTTTTCATGTGGGGCTCGGATTAGAAATGATAAGTGTAGGAGACAGATGGGATTACGGGTAGGATGGCGAGAGTCTTGAACCTGTGCTTAATGCTGTATGGGCTATTTAGTCCGTAATAAACCACGTCTGTGTCTGCGCCCCAGCTTTTACTGATGGTAAGCGGGTTCCAGTGGCAGTAGGCATTGTAGAGGCTTACATTCCATGTGCCGCGCCGCCCGTTTTTGTAGCTGCAATGGATGTTGAGTCCAATATCCAGACGGTGGTAGGCAGGAAGGCGCACATTGTTGCGCTCGCCTATATAGTTCAGACCTGTGTAATCCTCTTCGTAATTCTCATGAAAGGAGGCGCTCGGTGCATCTGGGAAGAGAGAGCCGGGCTGGTCGATGTTGTAGAGCGAGAGGCTCATGCGGTTGCCCGTCTGGAATGTCCAGCCGACGTGCATATCTACGCGGTCGCTAAAACTGTAGCTGAGATTGACGTTTATCTTGTGGCGGTTATCGAACTTGGCGGGATAGCGTCGGCCTCCGTTCAGTTCGGAGAACTCGCGCCAATTCCACATCAGACCGTAGCCCACAGTGCCAGTCAGTCTGCCTACGGACTTGGTGAGACTGAAATCCAGACCGTATGCCCATCCACGTCCGGAGGTCAGTTTGTCGTACCATGCGATGTCGGGATTGAGCGAGGAGACTCCGTAGCGGTATTCCATCACCCCGTCCATGTTCCTGTACCAAGCCTCGGCTGAGAAATGAATCTTGGCTGGGAGATTGCTGTAGATGCCAGCCGTGTAGTGGTCGCTGGTGAGCGGCCCAAAGTGAGCGGCCGTTGGCTGCCATAGGTCGGTGGGCAGGCTCACGTAGTTGTTGGACACCTGCTGCACGAATTGGTTCATGCGCGAATAGCTAGCCTTGAGGCTCACCTTGTCTGCGAATTTCACGCGCAGGGCTGCGCGTGGCTCCAGACGATTGAAATGTTTACCACTGATGTTGTAGCTGACGCCGCGCAGACCGACATTCATGGACAGCCACTTCAGCGGCGAAACGGTGTTGTCAACGTATGCAACGACCTCCTCGGCTCCGAGGGCCTCGCTCTTGTTATCATGCGTGTATTTCACTCCCTCGCTGAGGCTCTCGTTAAGCAGGTTCTCGGGGTTGTAGTGGTGGTGAGTGTAGCCTAAGCCCGCCCTTAGGGTGTATATGTCGCCTGCCGAGATGTCATAAGTGGCTTTCACTCCAATGTCACGTATGCCGTTGCCGGTCTTACTGCGGTTATAGCCCTCGGTGAGCTGGTCGGAAAGGTCGTGATGGTAATCCAGAGCCTGACTGTAGTTGGAGAAATATGAAGTGTAGTAAGCGGACACATTGACAAGGCCTTTGCCTGCAGCGCAGTTGGCACCCAACAGCGCTCCCCAGTTGCCCCAACGGAGTCTGTTGCTGTTTTCCTTGTAGAATTCCACGGCATCTCCATCCTGGGCGAACTCGCGCTTACCGATGCGCAGGCGGTCGGCTCCCCAATAGCCTATGACGTAGGCTGTAGCGTTTTCCGAGAAACGGTGGTCCAGACGCAGATTCACGTCCGAGAGGGCATAGTGAGCCATGATTTTCTCGCCATTATTCCTTGTTACGCGATTATATATGGCCAGCATCGGTACGGACAGAGCATCGATCCACGAGCGCCTTATACCGACGGAGACCGCCGTACGGTCTTTGACCAGAGGGGCAGAGATGTACGCGCTGCCGCTTATGAGACCCAACGATGCCTGCCCTTCCAGCTTCTCGAAGTTGGGCTGTTTGGCGGCGATGTCCGTGACGCTGGACACGCTGCCACCGTAGCGGGCGGGAAATGAAGTCTTGTAGAAATCAGCTTGTTGTATGGTGGCCACGTTGAAGGAAGAAAAGAGTCCTCCCAGATGGTTTATGTGATAGAGCGGGAGGCCGTGGTATAAGTATTGGTTCTGGTCGTTTTCACCGCCGTGAACATAAAGTCCCGCGAATCCCTCTATACCTTGAGACACGCCAGGCTGTAGTTGCAGCGCCTTGATTACGTCGGGCTCTCCCAGAAGTGTCGGAATAGACTCTATGTCCTGACCGCTCATGGTCATACGTCCAGGCATTGGCTCGCTGAGGTTGCGGCGGGCGCTTGCCGCGGTCACATCCACTTCGTGCAACATGGTCACCGCTTTTGATGGCAGGACTTTTCCGTGTGCGTCCTGTACAATCGGGGATTCATGCTCGCGACGAATGTATATAACCTTCGTATCTTGTTTGACAGAAATCTTCACGGGCAGGCCTTTTGTCAAGCGTTCTACGGTTTTGGGTACGTCACCCCCTGTAGGCTGAAGGGCAGTCGTGGCGTTCAATCCTTCCAAATCGTCTGCAAGGAAGGTAATGGTCCACTCTTTCTGCTGCTTGTTAATACGGTCAAGTGCAAGGGAGAGGGCCTCACCTCCCGACTTCCCTTGTAGGGAGGGTGTTGTCACTTGTGCAGAAAGAGAAGAAGCGTACAGAAATATAATAATGTAAACAATGCAATCAATGGTAGAGATTATCCAGCTTTTTCTCATGGCGTGTATCTTTTCAAGGTATTCACTAATATATAATCACCTTCTACTGTCAGTTTTACGACACCCAGTTCATTCAGGTTGTTGATGAACGCGGTGAGGTCTTCATGCTTGTTCCACTTCGTATGTATTCGCAAACGTCTCAATTCACGTTTTTTGAAAACAACTCTCTTGCCGTAATGCTTTCCAACGATGGAGAGCATGGAGTCCAAACGGATGTCGGTGAAGGTAATGGACTCTCCGCCCGCTCTCGCTTGTTGGGGGGGGGCTGTTATCTCGGTTGATTGTTTTTTCTCACTTTTTGGGGATAATAGGGGGCTAATGGCCCACGCCAGACCGCCAATGAAGACGGCTGTGATGAAGACGGCTGCAATGCGGAAAATCCATCTTTGTCCGAAACGGACGGGGAGAGTCGTGGGTTTGTTCCGCCTGTCTCTCTGATACAGTAGCTTGCAGTCAGCCATCAGTTCGTAGGCCTCGCGCACCTCTTCGTCAGCCAACAGTTCACGCAGCTGTTCTTCGGTAACATTCTCTGGCTCATCCATAAGTCGCAGCAGAGTCATGAGCTTCTCATTTGTTGCCATATTCAAAAGGTTTATAATGTTCCTTTATCTGTCTCAACGCTGCTACAAGATGCTGATAGACGGCCGTTTCGCTGATGCCCAGTTCGGAGGCTATTTCGCGGTATTTCATTTCGTCGCCAAAGCGCAGTTCGAAAACCGTCCGTTGCCGTGGTGTGAGCCATCTTTGGATGACGGATCGGAGTTGCTCTACGTGCTCTTCCTCTTCTTCCTCCGTGGCTCTGCTTTGTTCCAGGGCATAAAGGTGCGTCACCCGCTCGGTCAGCGTCTTACGGGCTATGACGTTGCGGCATCGGTTACGGACGCTCTGGAAAAGATAGGCTTTCTCGTTACCCTCGGCCACAGCGGGACGTCGGCACAGAAGCTCAGCAAACACCTCGCTGACCACATCGCGTGCCTCCTCATCCTCATACAGGATGGCACGCGCTTCAGCCAGCAGTTGTCTGTAATGTTCACGGTACAACTGTTCGAGAGCCTTTATTTCCATCTTGTTGTGTCGCGTTTATCTATAAGACAAACGAGTTCCTCATTTTCCTAACCCCTTTGATCAAAAAAACTGCGAGCAGCGCAAAAGGTTACTTGAGGCGCAGATTATTCCTCCAAAAGTCCATATTCCAAAATAAAGAACTTATGAGAATTCTCATCATACCCAGTCATATATATATTATTATTGTGTATAACCCTTAGATTCTCTGATTGCAGCCATCCATAATGCTCTTCCGCACCACTTGCGGCCGCAATTGGCGGAAGACCGTCAAAGGAGGCGGTGTATATGCAATCACCTCCTTCATTAGCAACTATTATTGAACAATTGTCATACTCAGGCGGAGTGAGAAATATTCTGTAATTATCAATCATTCCCTGATAGAAGAAACTTTTATAGTCTTGGTTAATCTTGCAATATCCGGACATGTGAGCATACAAGTCACGACTCTCTGCAAATTTCCTTTTTATTATATTGGGATACGAAAAAATCCAGGTTGTGTAGTTCTTATCATCCCTTCCCACGGAATCCTTCTTTATTGTGGTCAATATGATTAAGTCTTTTTCCATGTGTCCAGACACAATACTGTCCATCGATTCAAGGGGCAGGGAAAACGCTGTTGCAGAAAAACGCAGATTCTTATCAAGTGAATATATTGTCTTGTTTTGTTCGTTTATCAAATAAACCTTATCTCCGTGTATATGTAAAAGTGCTTCGTGTGATGCTTCTAGATTTAGATTCAGTTCCGTCCTCGCAATAAGGTTACTACCGTAGAACAGGGAAATAGCGGCTGGATTTCCGCCCAAGATATAGAATGCGCTGTCCGCTTCAATTGTGAACCCTTTAATCATACAACCGCCGTTCGTGTCGCATGGGAAAGACGCGTCTCTGTAATCGAAAATCCAGGATTTGCACTTGGTCAGCTTAAAATCCAAAGAATTCGGATTTCCTAAAAGTGTATCAACAGACTGGGGTCCCTGAATGGTATTCCCACTAAGAACAGCTTTTGACTTTGTGGTAATACCATTCAGGTTCTTTGTTTGTGAAGCATTCTTTTTGCATCCCAACACAACAAATGACATTGAGATGATTATAATCAGAAACTTGTTCTTTGTAATCATTATCTGTAAGTCAGTTCTATATCAGCACGGCAGCAGCCAGCAAATACACATTTCTCCTTCTATTATCTCCGCTCATAACTTGACCTTTTATGGGCTTTTCGAGCGCAAATATAATCAAATTATTGAGGATTTGGTGACTCTTGAACAATAATTAACAAAATAAGCAAGAGACTTGGTACAGCAAGAAAGCGGTTGCCGGAGTTGAGGCGGTGGCGCTCGGGTGAAACACCAGTTCAGCATGATGTTATGCAACCTTCATCATTTTAAGCCTAAATAATTGATTCACAAGAAACTAGTTCAAAATAAACCTACACTAAACCTACATCAAACCTACATTGGATCTACATGATG
>JAFSNB010000037.1 GCA_017447625.1 Bacteroidaceae bacterium | reverse complement strand
CAGAATTGATGCGGCCAAATGCCGCCGCATCAGCATCACAGGGCGTCTTTTCACGAAAATAGCCGCATAGGAAGAAATGCTCTCCTATGCAGCGATTGGGATGCAAAAAAAGAGGATGTGCCTATTTTGACACACCCTCATATTCCATCGTCCATTCCTCCATCTTATTTATCACAATACCGACTTTCTGTAATAACTTCTTACCCTCATTTGTCATTTCCTTTGATGAAAGTTTGGGTGGTATTCACTTTTTGTTTTCCTTTGCAACGCTAACTAACACCATCCAGCTAATCAATATGAAAAAATTTTTGCTCTTATCCTTGATGGCTTTTGCTTGTTTCGCAAGCAACGGCAACGCCCAAACGGACATGACATCACGCATCAGCGATCCCGACTTCGAACAGGAAGGGCGCTCGCAGTGGAAAACCAATATGAGAGCGCAGCGGCACAGCTGGTCCTCTACGAGCCTGCAGCAGAGCAGTCATCAGAAACAGCAGAGGAGACTGAGGAGACAACTGGCCCTTCGCCTCAGGACATAGAGTTCATGAATCGCGCCACACAGCTCGTAGAGCAGCATCTGGCTGACCCGCAATATACCGTTGATCAGCTGGCGCGCGACCTGTGTATGGAGCGCACCGGACTCTACAAGCGGCTCATGGCTCTGATGTCCACAGCGCCGGTGGTCTTCATCCGCAGCATACGCCTGCACCGTGCTGCCGAACTGATTCGCGAGGGTAACCACACCATAACAGAAATATCCGAACTTACGGGATTCGGCACCGTCAGTTATTTCGGCAAGTGTTTCCAGCGCGAGTTCGGATGGAAGCCCAGTGAATACGCTGCGAATCCGGATTAACCCTTCCTCTTCGAGTGGGTCTTACAGCATGTGCCTTTGTATATGTTCGATATCTTCCACGCGCTTTAGGAGGCTGTCCATTATCTCAGGGTCCACTTGCGATTTGATGCTGGGCAAAAGTGGTTTTGACCATGGGCAATTTGAATTTGGGTGCTGGGCAGTTGATTTCTGTGCAAAGGTACAACACAATCTGGGCGCAGCAATGTCATTGGGGACAGTGTCCGCGGTCATTTGGTCATTTGGTCATTTGGTCAAAATCGAAAACTGATTGTCAAAATCCGCCACTATAATATAAATATTTTATTTATATATAGTGAGCTTTGACCGCGTTTCCGAAATCGAAAATGACAAATGACCAAATGACCAAATGACCACACCTTTTTTCTTTACAAGAGAGATAGTCTTACTTCGGATTTTATAGAATTTTAGGAGCTGTACTTCAGATTTTCAGCATTTTTATTGCATGATTTACAGTATTCTATTATCTTTGCGAGCATAATCGCGAAAGATATCAAAATCGTAAATAATTAAATCTTTAAATAACGTTATGAAGAAAATTTACCTTATTGTTTGTATGCTGTTGTGCATACTGGGTGTGCAGGCACAGACTGACTACACCGCAAAGATTACGAACCCGAGCTTCGAGAGCGATGCCGAAGGGTGGGTGCACAAAGGAATGGCCGCCCAGGGCAACGACGTGTTCAACGTGAAGGAGGGCAGCAAATACATGGAGAAATGGACTGGTCGCGGCGGTGCCGTGGGCGACGCCTACCTCCGTCAGGAGATTTCCGGACTGGCTCCCGGCAACTACGAGCTGACGGCTGTGGCCCAGAACATTCAGGAGAACACGCCCAACGCAGCTCAGATGGGTGCATGGATCTTTGCCGGCGACAAGAAGACCACCGTAACCGTGCGCGGCTCATACAAGGTGGAGTTCAACTATGTCAGCGGAGCAATAGAGATCGGCTTCGAGGCGCAGGGCGCTTCGGGCAACTGGATCGCTGTGGATAACTTCCGTCTGACGCTGGTAGGCTCTGACCTGAGCGCCGAACTGGCCGCCGCCATCAACGACGTGAAGTCCAGATACGGCAATGTAACGGGCAACGAGAGCCAGCAGCTGAAGGACGCCATAAGCGCAGCCGAGGCTGTGCCCGGCAAGAGCGGCGCCACCGCCCAGGAGCAGGCTGCTGCCATAACCGCTATGGATCAGGCCATAGAGGTGTATCTCTGCGCCAACGCCAGCGCAGACCAGCCCTGGAACCTGACCAGCCGCATCATGAACCCGAGCTTCGAGATTGACGGGCTGAGCGGATGGACTGCTTCTGGAATGGGCACGCAGGGCAATGACGTGTTCAACATCAAGAGCGGTAACATCTACGTGGAGCGTTGGACAGGCCGCGGCGGAGCCGTTGGTGACGCCCGACTCAGCCAGCGTCTGCTCGGTATGCCGGCCGGACGCTACCGCATGAAAGCCGCTGCACAGAACATTCAGGAGGACACGCCGAAGGCGAAGCAGACGGGAGCCTGGATCTTCGCAGGCACTCACCGCCAGACCGTAACCGTGCGCGACACATACACTCTGGAGTTCGTTCAGGTGGCCGACGAGATGGAGATAGGCTTCGAGGCCAAGGGCGCAACAGGCAACTGGCTGGCTGTGGATAACTTCCAGCTGGAATATATCGGTAACAGTTTCGATGACGTGAAGACGGCTTTCGCAAACCTCATCTCCGAGGCTGAGACCATAGCCGCACAGCGCATGAACGCCACCGCCAAGCAGACGCTCACCAGCGCCATCTCTGATGCCAAGACCGCTCAAACAGCGATGAGCTCAGACAGCGGCTTCGGCGCAGCTGCAACCGCTCTGGAGACAGCCATAGCCACCGCCACGACATCAGCAGAGGTGTTCGCACGTCTCGCAACAGCAATAACCACCGCCAACAACGAGCTCAACAGCTCTTCGGCCACACTGAAAGACGACTATCGCGCAGCTATCACAAGCGCTCAGGGCGTATATGACGCCGCAACAACCACCGACGCGCAGGCAGAGGCCGCAATAACGGCTCTGACGGAGGCCGCCTTCGCCTTCAAGGTGCAGAACGGCTCAGAGTCCGGCAACGCGCCCAAGGTGAAGACCGACCCGCGATTCATCAAGGGTTGCACATGGGCTTTCGGACGCAGCACCGTAACGGGCTCGAACATCATAGAGGAGGGCTTCTGCTGGAGTGAGAATCCCGACCCGAAGGTAACGGACAACCGCACCACAGAGTATCTTAATCAGGCGGGCAAGATCTACTGGCTGCGCGACCTGAAGCCCGGTACGATGTACTACATGCGCGCGTATGCGATAAATAAGGATTACGCTGTGGGCTATGGCGACGTCATCAAGTTCGCAACTGTGCCTAAGGGCCAAGTAGGCCACTGGTATAACAACGGCGGCGACGAGGAGACCAACGACCGCATCAACTACGCCATAAACACCGCGATGGACTACTACTGGAACAACCTGACCAGCATACACGGATTCGGCATCAGCGTAAGCTACAGCCCGGGAACGCCGACGGCCGACTGCGGCTATGGCGGCGGTATGCGCATGGGAGCCAGCTCCAGCTACCAGCAGCCCGGCACAATAATGCACGAGGCTCTGCACGGCATCGGCGTGGGCACACACGGCATCTGGTGGGACGCTGACATACACGACGGCGACTGGCTCGGCGACCGCGTCACAGAGGCCCTGCGCTTCTGGGACAACAGCACCACAGCCAGAATCGCAGGCGACAGTATGCATCTGTGGCCCTACGGCTGCAACGGCGCACACGAGGATACGCACTCGGACAACCTGTACTGCATGATGGGAATTCTGGCTCAGGCTCTGAACGAGGACGGTCTGCCCGCTTCCGGCGAGATCGGTTACGCTCTGCCCTACTACTCTTTCAACCACGAGGACGGCGTGAAGTACTATATCAAGAACGAGGACGAGAGCCGCGGACTGCGCACCTCGTATCTCGTGGAGAACGCCTCGCACCAGCTCGTGTGGCAGACGATGACAGCCGAGGAGGCAGTGGAGAACGACGCAGCAGCCTGGTATCTCAGCTTCAAGGCCTCGAACCAGTACTATCAACTGAAGAACGCCAAGACGGGCTACTACATGACCTACGCCAGCGGCATAAAGACCGTGAAACGCACCAACACGACCAGCGCCGACGACTTCCATCTGATGCGCGGACGCGTGGATGTGGGCGGCTATCGCGGCTACTATATCATCCACCCCGAGAGCTCAGCCAACCCGCCCGCTCTCACAGCTAACGCCAGCGGCAAGACAGCCACTTCCGGTTGGGACATCCACCGCAGCGCAACCACACAGCGCTGGCTCATACTCACCGCTGACGAGGCCCAGAACTTCGACAACGGCAACGCTGACGAAGCCCGCAAGGAGCTCAACGACCTGCTGGCAGAGATACGCAAGCTCGCCCAGACGCCTCACACCGAGGATGTGGAAGGGGCTGACGACACACTCTCACAGGCCCTCTCAGACATAGAGACTCAGGCCGCAGCCGCAACCAAAGGCTCCGAACTGTCAACCCTGACAGAGCAGGCCCGCGAAGCTGCCATCACCTTCCTCTCGGGCGTATCCGTGGCGGATATGGAGCAGCCCTTCGACCTCACCTTCATGCTCGAGAACCCGAACTTCGACCAGAACGCCACCGACGGCTGGACTTCAACCAACGGCAATCCCGGCTACGCTTACCAGGGGGCAGAGTTCTTCGAGCGCACGTTCGACTTCAACCAGACTCTCGAGGGGATGCCGGCCGGCTACTACGACCTGCACGCCAGCGCCTTCCAGCGCCCGGGCAATCCCGACGCCATCTATACGCCTTACAAGAACGGCACAGCGAGGATCACCACATCTCTGTACATCAACAGCACTACGGAACCCGTAATGCACATCTGCGAGGACCGTCAGAGCAGCGCTATCGGAAACTCCTATGACAGCAAGACGGGTGATAACAAGTACGTGCCGAACAATATGGAAGGCGCGGAGAAGTACTTCGCAGCCGGACTCTACGACAGCAACGTGACCGCACGCCTCAAAAAGAAAGGCAAGCTCAAGCTGGGCATCAAGTGCACCTCGGCACCGAGCTACTACTGGACTATGTTCGACAGCTTCCGCCTATACTTCCACGGTAACAACGCAGCGATTGTGGGAGTTGAAGGAATTCATAATGCAGAATTCACAATTCATAATGAGGCTGGCGCAGTGTATAACCTGAGCGGACGCAGAATAAAAGTCAATGGTCACGTACTGTTGAGCGAAGGCGAAAAATGGTCAATGTTCAATGGAAAGAAGGGCCTCTATATCGTGAACGGGAAGAAGGTTCTGGTGAAGTAATCAGGATGACACGAAAATAAAGCAACGCGTTGCGCAACACTTTTGCGGGCTATTTTACGTCAGTGAGACGGGATATACGTATCTTTGTGCTGTTTTTCGGAAATGAAAATGAAAAAGAGCATCTCACAACGTGAAATAGCCCGCATTCTGGGTGTGAACGCCTCAACAGTGTCGCGCACGCTGAAAGGGCAGCCCGGCGTCAGCGCCGAGCTTCGCGAGCAGATTATCTCTCTGGCAAAGACTTACGGCTACAGGCCGAATCCCTTTGCTATGAGCCTGCGCTACGGATACACCCGCACCTTGGGGATTATTGTGCCGGATTTGTCGTTCAGCCAGTATGCGCACATAGTGAAATGGATCGAGGCGGAAGCCCGCAAGAACGGGTATATGTGCATCGTTACGGACTCAGGCGGTAAATACAGCAACGAGGTTGAATGTGTTGAGCAACTGTTCAACATGCATGTCGAGGGCATCGCTATATGTCTATCGCAGGAGACTGTGGATCTCTCTCATCTATTGAAGCTGAAGGAAAACCATATTCCCGTGGTGCTCTTTGACAGAGTGGCCGACGCGGGCTTCCCGACCGTAAGCAGCAACGATGTGGATGCGGCGCGGCAGGCTACCCTGCACCTCATAGAAAGCGGGAAAAAACGCATCGCTTTTCTCGGAGGCCCAAACCACATCAAACAGTCGCTGAACTGCAAGCACGGATATCTGGAGGCTCTGCGGGAGAAGCAGATGGAGATAAGGAAAGAGATGATAAAGAGCGGGCCGGTGAGCTTCAACTCAGGACTCTCGGACACGATGGAGCTGCTCAGTATGCCGGAACCGCCCGAGGCTATTCTGGCCGATCACGGTCTGCTCTCTCTGGCCGCTTTTCAGGCTATCATAAGCCGAGGTCTGTGCATACCGCAGGACGTAGCCATAATCGGATTCATGAGCGACTGGGTATCCAGTATGGCTTGCCCAAGAATCACTTTCGTCAAACAGAACCTGCGCGAAATCAGCAGACGGACGTTCCGACTGCTGATGGAACAAATCGAGCATGAGCGAAAGCAGGACGTGGAGAATACGGACGAAGTGGAGAAAATCAGACACATTATCGTTAAAGCACAACTGAACATCAGGGAAAGTACATGAGACACGCAGCCTTATTCTTATTTTTCTGGGTAGTGACAATCGCAGGAGCTTTGGCTCAGGGACAAAATATCAGCGGGCATCTGATAGATGTGGAGCAGAAGGAGCCTCTGCCTATGGTCACAGTACAGCTGTTCTGGGCGAACGACAGCACCTTCCTCGGCGGTGTCGTGTCCGACGAGAAGGGTAACTTCTCGATAGAAGTTCCGTCGAACGGCACCTTCCGTCTGAATTTCTCCTGCATGGGCTTTCAGAAGATGGAACGCGAGGTTACGTTGCGCAAGGACCGCAGCGCGGATTTGGGCAATCTGCTGATGTCGCCCGACGCGGTACTGATGAAAGAGGCCGTGGTGACGAGTCAGGCGGCTCAGGTGGTTGTGCGCAAGGACACTCTGCTCTACAACCCCGAGGCTTACCGCACGCCCGAAGGCTCGCCCATAGAAGAGCTCATAAAACGTATGCCGGGAGCTGAGGTCAATGAGGACGGCAACATAACCATCAACGGCAAGCAGGTGAAGAAAATCCTGCTGGACGGCAAGGAGTTCATGCTCGGCGACGTGGAGACGGCTCTGAAGAATATCCCGGTGGCGATAATCCAGAACGTGAAGTTCTACGACCAGCAGAGCGATCAGGCACGCATCACAGGCATCGAGGACGGCAACAAGGAGACGGTGCTGGACTTCACCATAAAGCGCGGGATGAACCGCGGCTACATGACGAATCTGGATGTTGCCGGCGGCACCCGCGAACGCTATTCTGCACGCGGCATGGGGAGCAGCTTCACGGACAAGACGCGATTTGTGCTGATGGCCAACTTCAACAACAAGGAGGAGAACGCCGGCTGGTGGAATCGCCGAGGCCTGAACGTGAACAAGATGGTAGGAGCGAACTTCAACTATGACGACAGCGAGAAGCTGAAATTCGATTTCTCCGTGCGCTGGAACCACCGTAACACCAACAACGAGAACGAGAACGCCAGCGAGAACTTCTACAGCCAGACATCGCGAACATTCTCCAACAGCCAGTCGCTGAACCTTGGGCGCAACAACAACTGGAACGGCAACATACGCTTAGAGTGGAAGCCGGACACTCTGACAAATATCCTATTCAGGACAAACGGCAGCTACGGCTCAAACGACGGCACAAACACGTCGGCCAGCGCTACCTTTGACGAAGACCCGTATCTGCACGCAGACGACCCGCTGGCCATCGTCCACGACCCGAACTCCCCACTCTACCCCTATCTCGTAAACCACAACCACGGCGCAAGCCTCAGCTACGGGGAGAACAAGAACGCCTGGGCTATGTTACAGTTCTACCGCAAACTGAACTCGCGCGGCCGTAACGTCACGCTGCGGGTCGAAGGCAGTATAGGCAACAGCGAGAACCGCAACGCCTCGAACAACGAGGTGTATCTGCACAGAGTGAAGAACATCGCTGGCGAGGACTCAACCTATTTCACCTCGCGTTACAGCACCACCCCGAGCGACAACAAAGGGTATGTGCTGAGCGCCCTCTACAGCGAACCGCTGTGGAAAGGAGCACACCTGCAGATGAACTACGAACTGCGCTACAACCGGAACAAGAGCGACCGTCAGACATTCGATTTCAGTCACATGCCGGAGAACCCCTTTGCCGGCGTAGTGCCCGAATACCGCGACTGGGACTCGTGGCTCTCGACCGTGCAGGACAGTCTGGACGGATTCTTCGACAAAGAGCTGAGCCGCTACTCAGAATACCGAAACTACACACACAACATACGCCTCACCCTGCGCCACTGGCAGGAGAAATACGACTACAACATCGGAGTGCTCGTTCAGCCGCAACACTCGAACTTCATTCAGGACTATCGCGGCGTGTTCGTGGACACTGTGCGCAACGTAACGAACCTGACACCAACAATCGACTTCCACTATAAATTCAGCGATCAGCACGATATCTGGCTTCACTACAGAGGCGATACCCGTCAGCCCGAAATCACCCAACTGCTAGACATCACCGACGACTCCAACCCACTTTACATCACACAGGGTAACCCGGGTCTGAAACCTCAGTTCACCAACTCGTTCAACGTCTATTACAAGAACTACATCACCAAATACAAGCGCTCATTTGTCCTCTACGGCAATTACCGCCACATACGCAACTCCATATCCAATCTGGTGCGATACAACGCGGAGACCGGTGGCAGTACGTCGCGACCGGAAAACATCAACGGCAACTGGAACGCCGACGGAGGCTTCAACTTCAACACGGCTCTCGACTCAGCCGCCCACTGGAATATGGGTTCGGACACGCGCATACGTTACAACAACTATGTGAGCTACGTGAAGGAGAACGTCACCTCAGCCACATCAATGGCAAACAGCCTCAGCGATGCCACCACATCAACAACCCGAACAACGACTCTCAACCAAAGGCTGAACTTCAGCTTCCGCAACGACTGGCTCGAAGTCACTCTGGACGGAAACGTGAATTACCAGCACACACGCAACGAACTGCAGCCCACCGCCAATCTCGACACCTGGCGGTTCAGCTACGGCGGACAGATAATGTTCCGTCTGCCACTCGGATTCGAGATCTCCACGAACATACACGAGAACAGCCGTCGGGGATACAACAACCCCGCCTCGAACACCAACGAGCTGATTTGGAACGGACAGATCTCCAAGAGTTTCCTGAAGACAAAGACGCTCGTCGTTGCCCTCAACTTCTACGACCTACTTGGCAAACAAAGCAACTACGAGCGGTGGGTGAACGCCAACGGACGCAGCGACACACACTACAACAGCATCAACTCTTACGCTATGCTACATGTCCGTTACCGTCTGAATATGTTCGGCGGCAAACTCGACACCGAAGGCCGCTACAACCGCAAATGGGGCAATCGCGACAGACAGTAAGGCCAAAACTCAAAGAGAGTTCTTTATTTGCTCATCTATTTGCTCATAGTGAGCGAAGAGCGTTTGTCGCGGTTGTAGCTGCGATAATCGTCCATCTCTATCTCGACATCCGGTTCCGTCAGTTCGCCATCGTGCGGCAGGCGGAACCGCATATATTTAATGGAAATGCCGCGAGACAACCACTGCTGCTCGTAATATGTGCGGATAGAGAGGTCGAGAGAGCCCTCCCCTCCCTTATACAAATCCTCCGTGCAAACCTCTACAGGCAGCTTATTCACTTCCGCCACATATTTTGTATATGTGAAGAGGAAGTTTGAGTCTGTCTTCAGATGAATAAGTCCTCCGTCTGCAAGGAAGCGGCGGTAGCGAGCAAGGAAATAAGAAGAGGTGAGGCGTTTGGTGGCTTTCTTCATCTGCGGATCGGAGAAGGTGAGCCAGATCTCCTGAACCTCGCCTGGAGCGAAGAAGCGGTCGATAATCTCAATGTTTGTGCGCAGGAAAGCTACGTTCTTCAGGCCCTCCTGCAGCGACTCTGTGGCACCGCTCCACATACGCGCACCCTTGATATCCACCCCGATGAAGTTGCGGTCGGGATAACGGCGGGCCAGCCCTACGGCATACTCTCCGCGTCCGCAGCCCAACTCCAAGACTATCGGGTTGTCGTTCTTGAAGAAATCCTCACGCCAGCGCCCACGCAGAGGACAGTTGACAGTGAGGCCCCTCTCTGACTCCCCCCGTGGGGGGGAGAACTGCTGTGAGGGGGAAAGTTGCTGAGACTTGACAGTTGAAGGAACGTCTTCGAACTTCCCCATAGGAAATTCGAAGACGTGCGGGTAGGATGCCATATCGGCAAACTTGGCCAGTTTCCCTTTACTCATGATTTTTTCAATTCATAATTATTAATTCATATTGCATAATTGCCTGGCGGGATGTATCGCGCAGCCCTAATTATGACGTACTGATGAGCGAAGTCGAATAATTATGAATTATGCATTATGAATTTGTCATTCAATGGCAACAGTGGTCCAGCCGTGGATGTCGGGCTCCTTGCCGTATTGGATGTCTATGAGCTTCTGGTAGAGGCGGGTGCTGACGGGGCCGGGCTTGCCGTCCTTGGCGAACACATAGCTCTTGCCCGTCTGCGGGTCGTCGATGCGCTCGATGGGGCTGATTACGGCTGCTGTGCCGCAAGCTCCAGCTTCCTCGAAGGTCTCGAGCTCCTCCAGAGGAATCTGGCGGCGCTCAACCTTCATACCAAGGTCTTCGGCCAACTGCATCAAGCTCTTGTTGGTGACAGAGGGCAGGATGCTGTGGCTCAGCGGCGTAACGTATGTATTGTTCTTAATACCGAAGAAATTGGCTGCGCCGCACTCGTCGATATACTTCTTCTCGCGTGCATCGAGATAGAACTCGCAGGAGTAGCCCTGATCGTGAGCCCACTTGTTGGCACGGAGGCTGGCAGCGTAGTTGCCACCCACCTTATAACAGCCGGTGCCGAGGGGTGCTGAGCGGTCGTAGTCGCGGGTGATAACGTAAGGAGTGGTGGAGAAGCCGCCCTTGAAATAAGGACCTACGGGAGAGACGAAGATCACGAACAGATAGTCCTGTGCGGGGTGAACTCCCACCTGTGCCGTGGTGCCGATAAGCAGCGGACGGACATACAGCGTTGCACCGCTCTCATAGGGCGGGATAAAACGCTCGTTCAGACGAACCACCTTCTTCACCATCTCAACGAAAAGCTCGGTGGGAAGCTCGGGCATAACCAGTCCGCGGCAGGTCGATTGCAGACGGGCTGCGTTCTCCTCCACACGGAAGATACGCACCTTTCCGTCGGGGCAGCGATAAGCCTTCAGACCCTCGAACGCCTCCTGACCATAATGCAGGCAGGTGGCAGCCATACTGAGGTTTATGTTAGGATCAGAGGTAATCTCTATTTCACCCCATTTGCCATCGTGATATGCGCAACGTACATTGTAGTCGGTCGGGATATAACCGAACGACAGATTCTTCCAATCAATTTCCTTCATATTTTTTTATTATTGGTTGCTAAAACGGCTGCAAAGGTACATTAATTTATTGTAATGAGGAAGAATATTCGCTTATTAATATCCAATATGCATAAAAATAACAAAAATCCTGCAAATATATGCAGCTTATTCATAATAAAACGTTACCTTTGCGCCCGATTTGTCAAAATAACAATTGAGAATTCCTACCTAACGCATGAGCAAAAAGAACACACGTCAGGAAGTCATAAAGATGATCATCACGAGCCAGGCTGTAAGCAACCAGGAAGAGCTGTTGCAGGAGCTGTTCAAGGCCGGATTCCCATCGACACAGGCGACCCTGAGCCGCGACCTGAAGCAGATGCGCATAGTCAAGGCTCTCACCGAAGACGGCCAGTACGCGTATATGTTGCCGGGTGAGCAGCGCTACCGCCGCATCAGCGACACACACATAACAGCCAGCCGCATAAACCAGCTCAGCATGTTGAACATCCGCTTCAGCGGCAACATCGCTGTGATTCACACACCGCCCGGACACGCCTCGCACGTGGCCTACGACATAGACCGCGCCAACATCGCAGAGGTTATGGGCACAATTGCCGGAGACGACACCATATTCGTAGCTCTGACTGAAAACGCCAGCCGCCCGGACGTACTGGATCACATCGCAGCGATTATCCCCTACGGACAACTGCAAGTTCAATAGCCCATTTCACCAAAAATCCACAACAATAAAACATGGACAATATAGAAATTCCACAAGACGATATACAGATTCTCATTGCTGACGAGCAACATGAGAAATATATCGACACAATCCTGAACACCATCGCCGAAGCTGCCAAGGACCGTGGTACTGGTATCGCCAAGCGTACCCACGAATATCTGGCCACGAAGATGCGCGAGGCTAAGGCCGTAATAGCTCTCTCGGAAGACGAGTTCGCCGGCTTCAGCTATATCGAGACCTGGGGAAACAAGCAATATGTGACCACCTCCGGCCTCATCGTGAGCCCGAAGTTCCGTGGACGCCACATCGCCAAGCGCATCAAGGACATGACCTTCTCTTTGGCTCGCACACGCTGGCCTCACGCGAAGATATTCTCCCTCACCAGCGGCGCCGCTGTGATGAAGATGAACACAGAACTGGGCTACAAACCCGTCACCTTCGCCGACCTCACGGACGACGAGGCTTTCTGGCGTGGCTGCGAGGGCTGCGTGAACGTGGATGTGCTTCACCGCACCGGCCGCAAGTACTGCATCTGCACCGCGATGCTCTTCGACCCGCAGGAAACCCTTCCCGCCAAAATCCCACAGGATGTCATTGAGCGCATCAAGAAGCTGGATGCCCCCCTTAGCCCCCCAGAGGGGGGGCGATCAGCCAGATGAGTTATTTCGGAAACCACTATACCAAACTGCGGATTGTGCAACATACGCATTGTTGAAGGATTTGGCTGATAAAAACCGGAAGAACCAGACACAAGCTGAAAGTATATTGTGGGAATACATTAAAGAAAGGAATTTAGGCGCATCCTTCAGAAGACAACAGATAATTGGACAATTCATTGCAGACTTTGTCTGCCTCTCACGCAAACTTGTTATTGAGGTAGATGGGGGATATCATCAGTTACCTGAACAACAAGTCAGCGATGCAGAACGCACACAATGGTTAGAATCTCAAGGACTTAAAGTCATACGTTTTAGTAATGACGAAATAATCGGAAACATTAACTTAGTTATTAATAAGATAAAACAACACCTATGAATACAGCAGGAAACAACCCCCCCCTCCGGGGGGCAAAGGGGGCCAAAGTAGTAGTAGTAGCCTTCTCCGGAGGGCTTGACACCAGTTATACCGTGATGTATCTGGCAAAAGAAATGGGCTATGAGGTTCACGCAGCGTGCGCAAACACAGGAGGTTTCAGCCCTGAGCAACTGCGCATAAACGAGGAAAACGCCTACAAACTGGGAGCCACGAAGTATGTAACCCTCGACGTCACACACGAATATTATGAGAAGTCGCTGAAATACATGATTTTCGGCAACGTGCTCCGTAACAACTGTTACCCGATTTCCGTCAGCAGCGAGCGCATCTTCCAGGCCATCGCTATAGCACGCTATGCCAACGAGATCGGTGCTGACGCCATAGCCCACGGCTCTACAGGCGCAGGCAACGACCAGATACGGTTTGACATGACCTTCCTCGTTATGGCCCCCGGAGTGGAAATCATCACCCTCACTCGCGACAAGAAACTCACCCGCAAGGAGGAAGTGGATTATCTTAACGCCCACGGCTTCAACGCCGATTTCGCCAAACTGAAGTATTCATACAACGTAGGTATATGGGGCACAAGCATCTGCGGCGGCGAACTCCTGGATGCCACTCAGGGACTGCCCGAAGAGGCTTATCTGAAACACCCCACCCGCACCGACGAGAGCCTGCTCCGCATCGAATTTGAGCGCGGAGAGATTGTAGGCGTCAACGGCGAACACTTCAACGACCGCGTGAAAGCCATCCAGAAGATCGAGGAGATCGGCGCCAGCTATGCCATTGGCCGCGACGCCAATGTGGGCGATACAATTATCGGCATCAAGGGACGCGTAGGCTTCGAGGCCGCAGCTCCCAAACTCATCATCGAGGCTCACCGCCTGTTGGAGAAATCCACCCTCTCCAAATGGCAACAGTATTGGAAGGATCAGGTCGCCAACTGGTACGGAATGTTCCTTCACGAGAGCCAGTATCTCGAGCCCGTTATGCCAGATATAGAGGCTATGCTAACCTCATCACAGCGCAACGTCACCGGAACCTCCATCCTCAAACTTCGTCCGCTCGGTTACGAGACAGTAGGCGTGGATTCCGTCAACGACCTCACCAAATCCAAGCTCGGAGAATACGGCGAGACACAGACGGGATGGACTGCTGACGAGGCCAAGGGCTTCATCAAAGTTCTCTCCACCCCCCTCCGCGTTTATTACGGAATTCATAAAGACGAGGAGCGATAGTTTAAAGTTTAATGTTTAACGTTTAATGTAAAATGAGTCATAAAGAGAACTCATCCAGCCAAACTCATTCTGCTCCCTCCCTACAAGGGAGGGCGGGGGGAGAGTCCTTGGGGGGAGAGTCCGTCATCAAAGTCGGCCTTCTCGGGGCGGCAGGCTACACGGGCGGAGAGCTTATCCGCCTGCTGCTGAATCACCCCGAGGCAGAGATTGTGTTTGCAAACAGCGAGTCCAACGCCGGGAACCCTGTGGCTGACGTCCACGAGGGTCTTCTCGGCGAATCCGACCTGCGCTTCACCGCAGAGATGCCCTTTGACGCCGTTGATGTGCTCTTCTTCTGTTTCGGGCACGGTAAGAGCGAGCAGTTCCTGCGCGAACACAACATCCCGGACCACGTCCGCATAATCGACCTCGCACAAGATTTTAGGGTAATTTCACAATCTGGGTTGCACGATGCATCCCGCCAGGAAATTAAGAATTATGAATTACCAATTATGAATTGGATATATGGTTTGCCCGAACTCAATCGTGAGGAAATACGCAAGGCTCGTTTCGTGGCTAACCCGGGCTGCTTCGCCACAGCCATCCAGCTCGGACTCCTCCCGCTGGCAGCTGCAGGTCTGCTCACCTCCGACATCAGCGTAAACGCTATCACCGGCTCAACCGGCGCAGGCGTGAAGCCCGCTGCAACCACCCATTTCTCGTGGCGCACCGGTAACCTGAGCATCTACAAGCCTTTCCGACATCAGCATCTCGCAGAAATCCGCCAATCGCTCACACAACTGCAGCCCGAGTTCAGCGCCGCCATAGACTTCATCCCCTATCGCGGCGACTTCCCACGAGGCATCTTCTGCACAGAGCTCGTCCGCCTGAACGAGGACAGCTCCGAGGACGCTGTGGCAGACCTCTACCGCCACTTCTACGCCGATGCCGCCTTCACTCACTATATCGATCACGACATAGACCTGAAGCAGGTGGTGAACACCAACAAAGCCCTCGTCCACATCGAAAAATACGAGAACAAACTTCTCGTCACCAGCATAATAGACAACCTCCTCAAAGGCGCCAGCGGCCAAGCCCTCCAGAACATGAACCTCATGTTCGGTCTTCCCGAAGACACCGGTCTCCGCCTCAAACCCATCGCCTTTTAACGGTCAAGCTCTTCTATTTGTGAAGATTGGCAAGTAAGATTTAGAGATTATTGACGAGTTCCTTTTCCAGAGTTTCAATTTCCTCTTCTGAAGTAGCCCAACTGGTGACGAAGCGGCAGGCGGTGTGGGTGGGAGATACGGGACACCAGACCTCGAAGCCGATATGCTGGCGCAGGGCGTCCAGATCGGAGTTGGGGATAACGTAGAACTGCTGGTTTGTGGGCGAGTCTATAAAGGGCTTGTAGCCAAGACGCTCCACGAAGAGGCGGCGCAGACGCATTGCAAGCTGCACGGCGTGACGGCCGAGAGCCAAGTAAATAATCATTGAACATTGGCCATTGAACATTGACCATTTTTCAGTTTGGCTGAACAACGCATCGAACTGGACTCCAACAACGCGGCTCTTGGCCAGCAGCGAGCCGTGACGTTTGATGCGACTGAGCATGTGACTGGGTGTGTTCCCTTTGGGGAAGACCACAGCCTCGCCGCATAGGGCTCCGCATTTAGTGCCTCCGATGTAGAAGATGTCAGCTGTACGCGCCAAAAAAGGCAGAGTCACATCCGGGCTGGCAGCAAGCCCGTATGCCAGACGAGCTCCATCGACATAGAGCAGGAGGTCGCGGCTGTGGCAGATCTGGCTCAGTGCCTTCAGTTCGTCAGCTGTATAGAGGGTGCCAAGTTCCGTGGGGAAAGTGATATAGACGGCTCCCGGACGAACCATGTGTTCTGCTGTCTCGTCAACGAAATAGGCATCAAGCCACTCACGCAAGGTGTCTGCGCTAAGCTTGCCATCCTCTCCGGGCAGGGCGATCACCTTGTGGCCTGTAAATTCCACAGCCCCGGACTCGTGGACATTGATATGTGCGGTGTCGCAGCACAGCACGCCCTCGTAGGGCTGCAACACACAGTCCAGGATGGTGGCATTGGTCTGCGTGCCGCCAGCGAGGAAGAAAATCTCTGCCTCGGACGCTTCGCAGACCTCACGTATCAGTTCACGCGCACTGTTGCTGAAGCGGTCGTCGCCGTAGCTCTGAGTGCGCTCGTCGTTAGTCTCAATCAGATGTTGAAGCACAGCCTCGTGCGCCCCGTTGTTGTAGTCACTTTCTAAATGAACGAGGTTATTTGAATTCATAATTCACAATTCATAATTCATAATTGGGGCTGCACTTTGTTAATTCATAATGCATAATGCATAATTCATAATTTGCGCCCTGTTATCACTTCTTGTCTTCTAATTACTCCCCTCCCTCCAGGGAGGGGCAGGGGGGAGAGTCCTCTTTTATTTCATTTGATAATGAAAGTAGTCGATGTCGATGAAGCCGGTGTCGGAGAGGTTATTGTAGCAATAGATGCCAATGCGGTCGCCGCGATAGAAGCCCCAAGAGAGATGGTAGTCATTGCAGGGGACGAAGCGGTCGCCGTCGGTACTGTAGGAGAAGCGCGAACGACCGTCGAGCCCCCACGTGGAGCGTAACCAGATGTACTGGCAACTGACTTCGGCACCACGTTCTGCGTGGTCGTTATGACGGCGTTCAATATATGTCTTTCCATTCTCGCACACCAGACCGAGACAGCCTGACTCGCTGGCGAAATGTGTTAGTCCGGCGTGCTGACCGTCGGCCATGCAGCTGATATCTATGCGGACGGTGACTTCGTTGTGACGCGAACGGAAGGAACGCTGTGTGATGGTGTTGCCAGCCTTCAGCAGCTTATCGTTCTCCAGTGGACGGAAAGCTTTCAGACGAAGCCATCCGGGACGTTCGGTGAGAGAGAACATCTCCGTACGCGGCTGGTAGTTCCATTGCCACTGAGGGGAGAGGCCCCTCTCCGACTCTCCCCGTGGGGGGGAGAGAACCTGTGAGGAAGAGGATAACTGATAAGTCCCGTCGAACTCGTCGCTGCGCTGGAGATATAATTTTTTCTCTTCTTCTCTTTTCTCTATTCTTGCCTCCCAAACCATTGAGCCGGGCTGTCCGCCAGAGGTGTTTCCCATCATAGGCCAACCCTCGTACCACTCTACGGGCAAGAGACTGACTATGCGTCCGCTCCAGTCGCCCGAGCCGTGATGAGTCAGGAAATACCACTTATCATCTGGACCGAGGATTACGCCGCCCTGATTAGGTTCGTTGGATTCAACACAGGGGAGCAGCAGCTGACGCTCCTCATTGAACTTCCCCGTCATCTTGCGGTCGCGCTTAGCCATAACATAACGGCCTATGCCCCCGCGGTGTTCGCTAAATATCAGATAATAGTAACCATCGTGGTATATCAGTTTGCTGGCCTCGCGCCCGTTACCTTCGTTTACCAGACGTGCGCTGGCGCGGTCTATGCTCTTGGCATCGTCGGACATGCGGAAGATGTATGTCTTGTAACCATCGCGGAAACAGGTGCCTGCAAACCAAGCCTTTCCTTGCTCATCCCAGATGGCAGTGCAGTCGTCCCAGCCCTCTTCGGCAAGAAGCGTCGTAAGCGGCTCCCACGGCCCCTCGGCTTTCTCGGCTGAAGTCATGAAATAGCCCTCGTTGGGTGCACCGAAGAAAAGATAGAAGCGGCCGTTGTGGTGACGCAGGGTGCCTGCCCAAATACCGCGTCCGTAGCGGTCCATCTCCTTCCAACTGAGGGCTGGAGAGATTTGTGTGAGGTCAGCTACGGCGTTGCCAGCAATCTCCCAGTTGACGAGGTCGCGCGAGTGCAGGATTGACATCCCGGGCGAGAACTGCATCGTGGAACTGATGGCATAGTAGTCATCACCTACGCGGATGCAGTCGAGGTCGCTGTAGTCGGCTGGGATTACGGGGTTGCGGTACGTAATGGAGGGGAGCTGCTGCGCCTGGGGGACTTCTCCCCAAATCTGCCAATCGCCCCAGCGCACAGTGGGCTGGTTAGATGCATAGCGGGGGTCTATGGGCTGATCGCCAAGTACGCGCCACTCCCAGACGCCCTGCACACCCTTGGTTATGGTGACGCGCAGGTATCGGAAGGCTTTGTTTATATTATCGGTGTGGGGTGAACGTAGCTGCACGTCGGCGTGACCTCCGCAGCGTTTCCATTTCACGCCGTCCTGAGAGCCTTCGAGAACGTAGGCGTGGCCAGCCGTAGGACGGACAAAAGCAATCTCGCTGCTACTAATTTTCATGCTTTTGCCGAGATCTATCATCAACCAGTTAGATGTAGCGGAATCCGCATTTACGCTCATCCAGCGCGAGCCGTTGGCTCCGTCTATGGCAAAGGCGGCATCGAAACGCTCGGTGCGGTCGCAACGACGGTCGTTGAAATAGCGTATCTTCTTTGGCTCCATTGTGCTGGAAGCTGTGATGGATACGGGGCGCAGTTCGCGGTTGCCGCTCTCGTGTCGGAGAGCCCCGACGCCGTCTAACGAGACTCGCACCTGACGTATCGTCCCGTCCTCGTTGAATTCCATCTTGTTGACATATGTCTGGCGGTTGGTGCTGTTGCGGCCGAACTCCAGAAAAGCGAAGTAATAGTTGTCTCCGTCGTTGAACACACACCCATGGCCCGGGCCGAAGACTCCACGCTCAACGTCGGTCGTGGATACGAGGTCGTGCTTGGGTGTCTCGTACGGGCCGAAAGGCGACGTGCGACTCATCATATAATAATACTCGTAGTTCTCGTCACCGCCGATAGTGTAGAGATAATAATATATCCCCTTGCGCTTGAAGAAGATCGGGCCTTCGCTATACTCCTTACGGCGCGTCTCCAAAGTCTTGATGTCGCTAACTGTGACCATATCTTCCGCAAGCTTCGCTACGTGGCGCATTCCCCAGAATACGTATGCCTGACCGTCGTCATCAATGAAGACCTCTGTGTCTATGCCGCCGCGATCCTTACCCTGAAGCAGAGTGGAGGCGGGTGTAAAGGGCTTCTCAAATTTGTCCGCGCCGCGTGCCAAGCGGTAAGGGCCGTCGGGTTTATCTGCCACAGCTACGTGCATAAAACCGTTCACCGTGGGATAGAGATACCAGCGACCGCCGCGCTCAACGGCTTTGCTTGGTGCCCAGAACTTCTCTGTGGCAGCCGATGGGAAACAGACTCCGTCGAAACTCCAATGGAGGAAGTCCTTTGACTTCCACACCACGGGCGGGCCCGAAGTCTCCAGCCCGCGGCCATAGCCATCGGTGGTAGCAAAGCAATAGAAGGTGTCACCGATAAGCTCGATGCTGGCATCTGCTATCATGTCGGGCACGAGGGCTTTGCCGAAGGGGTTCTGCGCACTGCCTGCGAATGGCAGCAAACACAAAGCAAGGGTAAGAAAGGCTTTTGTTCTCATAAACGTTTAAAGACGAGGGCCCACCCCTATCCCCTCCCTTGGGAGGGGGATTCTGTGGACTTGTGTTTTATTCTTAGTTCCGTTTAAAAACGGGAATCTTCTCCATAGTTACTGGAACGACGACGTACTGTCCACCGGCGTAGTGGCGGTTGGTGCGGGTGTCTGTCCAACCGGCGGCGTTACGGGGCAGATAGACGCGCCAAGTGGCGACTCCAGGCTCTGTTATGGGGCAGATGAGCAGTTCCGGCCCGAACATATACTCATATTTCTGCTGTAGAGCCTCCTTGTCATCGGTGAAATCGAATACCAGCGGACGCATCAGTGTGCCGCCATTCTCAGCCACATCCTTGGCACACCGCTCTATATATGGCAACAGGCGGTAACGCTCACGGAGACATTCGGATATAATCCTCTTGGCCTCGGCACCGTAGTTCCAAGGTTCGGTGTTGCTCATGTATCCGTGAACGCGCATCAGAGGCAGATAGACCGAAGTCTCTATCCAGCGCAGCATACGCTCGATATACTCCTGATTGGTATATTGGTCGCCCGGACGGAAGAAACCGCCTGCATCGTAGGTCCACCAAGGGATGCCAGCCGCCTGCATTCCCAAACCGGCAACAATCTGGCGGCGGAAGGTCTCCCAGTCGTTACCCACATCGCCCGACCAAAGGGCTATGCCGTAACGCTGAATTCCGGGGAAACCACAACGGGTCAAGATGAAGGAAGATTCACTTTTCCCATTTAATTTTTCACTTCTAATTCCTTCACTTACTGTCTTGCAGACCAACAGGGGATAGACATTGCGCACCTGCTCGCCAGCCCAGCGTCCGCCGTTCACGCGACGGCCCACGAGGTCATCGTTCTCTGGTTCTGTAGCATCCTGCCACCACGCATCGATGCCAAGCGGAACGAGACGCTCGGAGAAGTTTTTCCAGTAGGCAGCTGCGGCCTCGGGCTTGAAGAAATCAATCCAGTCGGTACCGGGGATATAGTGGCCATCGGCCTGCATCTGACGGCCTACCTCGGAGTTTTTGTCAATCTTGGACCAGACAGAGAGCATAAGACGGATATCCATCTTGTGAAGACTGTCGGTCAGAGCCTTGGGGTCGGGATAGTGGTCTTCGTCAAAGCGCATAGCGTTCCAGCCGTGCTTGCCCCAATACTGCCAGTCCTGCACAAGCACACTCACAGGCATCTGTTCACTGCGGAAGCGGTTGGCTGTCTGCAGTATTTCCTCGGACGAGTGGAAGCGCTCGCGGCAATGGATATATCCCAGTGCCCACGTAGGCATCTGCGGACAATTGCCAGTGATGTCGCGATATGTGGCAATGATCTCGTCGGGAGAACCCAGGAAGACAGTATAATCAACAGCCTCAGCCACCGGCGATTGCAGTACGGTCTCGTCCTTCACGAGATTATAGAAGAGAGTCGGGCGGTCGTTATTTGTCAGTTCGGCAGAGATGCGGTGACGCCCTTTCTTCAAATGAACGATAGCAGAGGCAGTAGGCGGGAGCCACAGGTTCTGCATCTCTATCACCGTCTGACCGTCAATGGTGAGGTTATGACGTCGGGCCATAGTCTGTCCCACATCGAGCAGCAGGCTGTAGTCGCCCGTCTGCGGAACATCCAGTTCACCGTAGAATATATTGCGCTCGCGCACCTCTTTCTTACCGCCTTCGGTGGATGTGACATCAACGACTTCACGCTCCCCTGCCCTGCTGTCTTTGGCCAGTTGGAGACTCTGGCGGCAAGGGTTGAAGTTTGTGAGACCGTAGTTGTTCCACAGGATTCCGTAGCCTTTGCTTGAAATCAGCATCGGTATCGAAATCTGAGTGTTTACCTGAGTAAGACGGCGTGATAGACCGCGCACGTTGGCGTATCCGTCCTGAAACTGTCCGAGACCGAACAGGAACTCATCTTTCGGAGAGGCGATGGTCAGAGAGGCTTCGGAGGCAGACAGGTTACTTAAGGATGTGTTCGGGCGGAGCTGATGAGCTGTGGCCTTGAATACCACCTTACCCTTTTTGTTGCGGATGCTGACGGTCTGACGCTTCACATCTGTCTCCACCTTGAAGTCCGGATTGGACACTTCGTCTTGCTTGACATAAATCCAGTCGGGCAAATCCCACTTGGGAGCCTGCTCCTGATACTGAATCCTCACGGCATTTCGTGCCACATATCTGACATTGAGTGTACCCTTGCCGAACTTCACGCTTTCTGCGTAAGAGAAAACCGACACAAGGAAGGCTGCGGCGATAAGAAAGAACTTAATTTTATTCATTGAATTTATTGATTTAAAGACCCACCCCCAACCCCTCCCGTAATGGAGGGGAGGCCTGCGGGCTGAATTTTACATTTTACCTTAAACTCTTAAACTTCTTAAACTGTCTCTAAACTATAAACTCTAAACTTTAAACTAATCTTCCCCCTCCGGGGGCAGGGGGGCGTCGCTGACAAAGCTGCGCGGCGAGACGCCGAAATGTTTGCGAAAGATGGTTGAGAAATATCCCAGATTGGAGAAGCCCACGGTGTAGGCCACCTGCGTTATATTCAGTTTCTGTTCACGCAGGAGGCGTGCAGCCTGCTCCATGCGTATGTTACGTATGAACTCGGTAACGGACAAACCCGTCATCTCTTTCATCTTGCGATGCAGATGAGCGCGACTGATGGCAGCCTCTTCACACAACTGTTCAACGCTGAAATCGCTGTCGCCCAGATGGCGGTTTACGCTCTGCACCACCCGCTCCATGAGTGCCTCGTCGTTACCCTGTACGGTCAGCATATCCATCTGGTCTGCCATCTCGGCGCTGTTGCCGTAGATGCTGCGCTGGCGTTTACGGCTCTGCACAAAACTGTTTATGGCGCGCTTCATGTCGTCCAGCGTCAGCGGGGTGTCCTTGGTGTTTATGGCGCTCATCAGGAAGTGGAGTTTCTCCCTGTCTAACTGGTGTTGGATATATCGTCTGTAAGCCACAGCCACTGCGATTGCGCCAGCGATAAACAAGAGGGCGTAAAGGCAATGGGCAAAGGTGGTTCGCCACCAGGGTGGACGTACCTCTATAACCCACGTCTCCGACGGAGTATAGACACCACCGGCAATGGCCCGCACCTCCAGATTATATGTTCCGGGAGCCAGATGACTGAATGTGATGGAGTTCTCTCCCTGGGCTGTCTGCTGCCATACGTTCTCGCCGTTCATGCGGTACTCGAATGAGACTCCCTCGGCGGTGGCGAAGTCCAACAACGAGAATTCCAGTCTGAATACCGCATCGACATAACTGAGGTTGAATCGGTGACATTCGGACACGGGACCGTCCATAACCAGTTTCCCGTTGCTGCGTGTCTGTGCGTTAGCTGTCTCGCCTGCAATAACAAACGATGTCAGATGCACGGTCGATGTCTCACGCACCTGGTTTCGCAACTTTTCGGGCGAGAAGGACGTTATGCCGTCGGATGTGCCGAAATAGATTCTCCCGTCGGGAGTCTGCAAGCCCGCTCCCTGAACGAACTCGCGCTCTTTCAGTCCGAACGCTCCGACATATTCCACAAATATCTTTTCCTCTGGATTCCACAGCCAGATGCCTTCGTTCGTACTTAGCCACAGGTCGCCCTCGCTGTCCTCCGCCATAAACGCAACACCCTTACCGCGTAACAGGTCGGAGCCTTTTTCCGGCTGCAGTCCCTGCTCAGAGTTCCAGCGCATAAGTCCGCGCTCGCTGGCAATGAACACCTCGTCAGACGCTGTCACACACAGAGCCTCACACTGTTCGTTTTCCACCAGCACAGACCAGCCTTTGGACTTGAACGACCCGCTCTTGACATCATAGCAGCAAACACCTGCTGAGGTGGCTATCCACAGACATCCGCGAGAATCGGTGTCAAGACAGAATATCCAGTCGTTGGCAAGACGTCCTCGGCCTACGGTGTCCGTTGAGTTCATAGACAGATGGCGCAGCACAGTACCTGAAGCCTTTTCCACAATAAACAGGCCCTCGCCGAACACCGACACCGCCAGTCGCTCTTTGTCAATCTCCCTGATGACGTTCACACGCTCGCCTCCAAGACGGGCCTTGAAGCGTGCTTGTCCGCTTTCGGGGTCGTAGCTCCAGAGACTGCCGTTCGTGCCGAGCCAGAAGTTTCCGTCGGAATCGCAGGCCAGAGTCTCCACGTCGGTGGGAGACGCGGGGTGAGCCACAATCTTTCCGTTCTCGTCGAACCCGTAAATCCCGTCGCCCTGAACGGCACACCAGATTATTTGGGTCGCAGCCTGATTGCCATTTGCCGCACGGGAGGCTATTGCAGAGACGCACGTTCCCAGCTCTTGCTTCTGCTCCGAGAAGCTCCACGTGTTGAACAGCGGCATCCGGTGGAGCGGAATCATCAGGAGTCCTTTCTGCTGACACCCAACCCAGAGGTTGCCCAGACGGTCTATAAACAGAGTCTCTATGCGAGCCCTGTCCAGATCTATGCCGCTCACGAACACCTGTTTCCGCTGCATTTCGGACATACCGGCCGGAATCCAGAAGAGGCCGCTTCCACGCGTACCTATATATATGTTTCCGGAGTTGTCCTGAACTGAGCAGGTGAGCTGCACTCCTTCAGGCGCCATAGCGAACAGTCGCGGCTGCACTTTCTGGTCTTTGATAAAGGCCTCCTCGCCGCTTGGTATAGCTCCGTTGCGCGGCTGCGCCTGCAGAGTAGCGGGATCTACGATGAAATAGCCATAGCCAGCCGTTCCGACCAGAAGTTTCCCGTCAGAGGTGGAAGAGAGTTTTGTGATTCGCGGTTCAATACTGTCGGGGAAGGCTACGGGCAACATCTGGTCTGTAGCGTGGTCGTGAAGCAACAGGGCGCGGGCTGTACCGACCCAGAGGTTTCCGCTTTGGTCTGAGAAGAGCTCAGACACCTCAAACGGACGTCCGAGTTCGTCAAAAGCGTTGGTCTGCGTGAAGCGGTATCCGTCGAACCGGCTGAGCCCGTTGGATGTTCCGACCCAGATGAGTCCGTCGCTGGACTGCACGACAGATGTGATAAGAGTACTGCTGAGTCGCTCAGGCCCAAAGAAGAGGGCTTGAGCAGAGGATATTAAAGTGCAGAATATTGCGTATGAAAATAGTAGGAATCGTTTCATTCTATCAGTTTTACGCTGCAAAGATAAACAATAGTCTGATAAACGATTCCTTTTTCTCAAGATTTTCTTCTATTAAGTCTATTTTGTACGCTAAATGGATACTTTTGTCCTATTTCTTTAAGAAGCTTGTAGCGTACTCACCCATTTTAGCGTAGCCGTTGGGATTCAGATGTAGCCAGTCGTCGGAAAACTCCTCCAACAGCTGACTGGGATTCTCCGGGTCACGGACTATTAAGTCGAAGTCTATTACTGCATCAAAGGCATCCGTCTTGCGAATCCACTCGTTCACTGTCATTCGGACAGCCTCGTGGTAGTAGTCCCAATAGAAGCTCTTGCCAAACGGAGTGATTGTGGCTCCATAGACCTTCAGACCGGCCTTATGTGCTTTGGCCGCCAGTTCCTTGTAGGTGTGTATGAGCACCTCAGCCACCTCCTCGTAGTTCTTTTTGCTGCCCCCGATGTCATTCACGCCCTCGAAGATGACAACTGTGCTGACACCGCGCTGTCCGAGAATGTCGCGGTCGAAACGTTCGCGTCCGGGCTGGCTCAGACCGCCACGCACTATGCAGTTGCCTCCGATGCCGAGATTCAGCACGCCCTTAGTTCCGCCCAGGGCTGTTGCCAAGAAGTCCGGCCAGCGGTTCTGGGCGTTGGTTGTACTGCCGCGCCCGTCGGTGATGCTGTTTCCGAGTATGGCAATAGCCTGTTTTGTTTCCGACTGAATGTCAATGGCGGCGATGTTATACCAGTGGTCCAGACGCTCCGTCGTTACAAAGGGTTTGTTGGGTTTGGACACCCCGTTCATGATGTACGAGGTGGTGCGTGAGCCGCGATGTGACGTAGCGTGTTTAGGCGTCTTGCCATAAACCACAGTGACAGAGAGGCGCTGCAGCGGGCGCAGGTTGTAGGCCATTTCGTCGGAGAAGAGAGCCTGCTTTGCAGCAATAGTCACGTTCTTCTTACCGCCAAACGTCAGGTAGCGGGCAGTCTTAGTCTGGATGTCACATGAGTCGAGGGCGTCTGCGATATACACAGCCTTAATCTCCACTGGTTCATCACTGAACTCGTTGGAGAGTTGCATCCTCAGTTTGTCGCCGCCAAGAGATACACGCACAATCTGCCTCAGCGAGCAGTCTGTCAGGTTCGTGGTGCGAGGCATATCCCCGTCACCGGTGTATTCGGGAGCAGTAGCCCACGTGCCTACCCAGCGCGGCTGGGCACTTACCTTGCCTGTAGCAAAAAGAGCACAGGCGAATAACATCAATGCTATTTTCTTCATAAAAATATTTAAAGAATTAATGTTTTTACATTTAAGGATTTATAGCTCGCGCGATGTTTTAGATTTTGGAAAAGAATTGGCAAGAATACGCAAAAATTCAATCCAAGAATAGGGAATAATATTTTTTGTTATTGTTGGTCTTAATTATTGTTTATTGTTGCTTATTGTTTTCGTTATGTTATCGAAATTAATGTGAATAATATGAATAATTAAATCCACTAATAGTTATAATTTATTATTCTTATTCGTGAGAAAAATTATTCTAATTATTCATATTCGTTTCAGAGTTTAATCCGTGCGTTCAGATTCCTTTCCGAACAGATATTGTGGTTGGTAGCCGCCCGCATCTATAACTATCTTCTCTATCACTATGGCGGGCGACTGCGGTGCAATCGTCAGTGTGTGCAGGTCGCTGTCGCCGAGCGGGAGAGTCACCACGGACTCAACGACGCGGCGCGCCACGGTGGGATAGAAGACGCTGTAGATATTCTCGGGCTTCTCGTTCAGGCGGGAGTTGAAGTTGACGCTCTGCGGCTCGCAGCCGTCCAGTGAGACCGTGAACACGTGACCGCCGTTGTTCAGGAAGTCCAGTGTGGATTTCGTTATCACGTGCACCTTGACGCTCTCAGCCTTTGCGCCGTCGAGCGAGAAGCGGTAGCTGATTGAGGCGCCCGTGGTGGGCTTCGTGTAAGGCCATAGAGTCATGGCGCTGCGTGTGCGTCCGAAATGAGGCAGCACAGTCCACTCCGTACCTTCAGAGGCTGTGGCTGAATAAAAATGCTCTGCCTCGATTGCCACATATCCGTCGTGGCCCTTGAACGTGAAGCCGCCGGCACCCGACTGCGAATCCACTGTGCGCGTCTGCGGCATACGGTCGGCTGGGAAGTTGTCGTTCCACGAGGTGTAACCAATATGCTTCTGCGTCATCATCCCGTTCCATTTGCCGCCAGCGATGTCGTGGTTATAGGCTGCGCAAAGCAGCGAGTCGCGGCGGAAAGCCTTCTGCACACGCAATGCCCACACGTCGGCCTCGGGGTCTCCGAGCTTGGCCAGATGGTGGTTCATTGCCTGAGCGTAGTACATCTGATGCAAGTTGCCCATAGCCTGCACGGGGAACAGAATCAGCTCCTGATAGGCATCGCGGTATTCCGGACGGAGACGCACAAACTGCCTCAACGCCTCTGCTTCGAGACGCATATACTCGTCAGCCACCTGCCGCCACTCGCCCGTCTCCACGTTATACGTGCGGGCATCGAGCATCTCCGGCGTGCAGCGTCCGTTCATCTTGCAGGCACGGTTCAGAATCTCTGCGGCCTCGGCTGCTTCGTCGTCGCCGAACTGCTGAGCGCAGAAGGGCAGCGTGTGTGTTCCCACGACGTCGCGGGTTACAGAACGTGGCGCCCACGCCATATCCATAAACAGTGTTATCGGATATTCCATCGGTTTCAGGTCGCCTACATTAAGAATCCATAGGCGGTCCAGCCCGTACTCGTAAGCCAGTGTGAGCTGCTCCCACATGTTCTGCGAGGGCGTTACGTTCAGCCATTTGGAGTTGCGGGGAGCCCCCACGTAATCCACGTGGTAATAGAGTCCCCAGCCTCCTGCACGCTTGCGTTCCTTCTCTGTGGTCGGCACCCTACGCACATTGCCCCAGTTGTCGTCACAGAGCAGAATGGTCACGTCATCCGGCACCCGCATCCCTTTGTCGTAATAGTCCAGCACCTCCTTGTACAAGGCCCAGACCTGAGGTGTTTCACGTGCGGGGCGGCCCGTCACCTTCTCTATGATCTTGCGCTGGTTCTTGACTATCGTCTCCAAGAGTTTAGTGTCGGCCTCTTCACTCATAGCTTCGTCACCGTCGCCGCGCATACCTATGGTCACGATGTCCTCGGTTCCTTTCATGCGTTCTATGCCCTCGCGGAAGAACTGATCCAGCACCTTCTGGTTCGTCTGGTAGTTCCAAGCGCCGTTCTGCCTGCGGTTGCGGGCCCACTCCTGGTGGTTACGTGCCATCGGCTCGTGGTGGCTCGTTCCGATGATAACACCCATCGCGTCAGCCGTAGCAGAGTTCTGCGGGTCGTCGGCATAGAAGGCCCAGCCCCACATCGCGGGCCAGAGAAAGTTGCCGCGCAGACGGAGTATGAGCTCAAATACCTTCTCGTAGAAGCGGTGGTCGCCATAGCCTGTGCCGAAGGTGTTTTTCACCCACGACGTCAGACAGGGAGCCTCGTCGTTGAGGAAAAGTCCGCGCCAGTGCACAGCCGGTTCGCCGTCCGTGTATGTACCTTTTATAATATATGCGTTCTCGCGCCTTTCCACAGGCACGTCTGCCCACCAATACCAGGGCGAGACACCCATCTGACGGCTCAGCTCGTAGATGCCGTAGATGGTGCCGCGGCGGTCGCTGCCCGCAATCACCAGCTGACTGCCCACTGTGGTGATGACGAATTTCTCGCACTTACCTTTCAGGTCTGCCAGTTTCAGACGGTCGATATCCTTGTTCTTGCCGAGCGTCCCTATCAGGATTGTCGGTTTGCCAGCCGGTGAGTCAGCCGTCACGGTGTTTGGGCGCTCACCCAGCACACGCTCGAAATCCGCTTGCAGACTGCGAATGGCAATCTTCACGCCCTCGTAGTCCTGTTCGCTGTAACCTATGGTGGCGCCCTTCAGCGGCAGCGCATCTGCCCGCGGTGCAAAGGTCACGAACCCGTCGGCCGCACGCACCACTGCTCCGGCTGCCAGCACAATAAACACGAATATTGTTATAATTTTTCTCATCACGCAGTCTTATTTTGCGGCCTTTAAATCCCGAATAATTTTTAATCGTTTAATCGTCAATCGAATAACCCTCAGGCCGCTTAAATCTTTTCTCTGAAAATCTCTCTTTTCTTTTTTTTCGCCTTCGCTTGGGCAATTCGTCTCTCCCCCTTATCCCCCGCCGGGGGATTATAGGGGGCCATTTATCTTAAATTCCTCCACATCGACATAACCTCCGGCTTTCTTTGTGGCATAGTTGAAGATGGCGAATTTCGAACCCATGAAGAAGCGGCGGTAATCGAACACACAACGGTAGTCCTTGGTGCCGATCTGTGTCCAGTTCTGCCCGTCCATGCTGTAGAAGAAGTTGGCAGCGTCGTTGTGGCGGGGTTGGAAGTCGCCGTCGATACGCAGCCATATCTTCGTGGCTTTGGGTAACAGCTTGCTGAGTGCCACAGTCTCCACAATCTTCTCATCCACGTTCGTTACGGCCTTCTCGCGGTCAGTCAGACTCACCTTCTGCTCGCTCATCTCCAGCGTCACGGTCTTGCCCTTCTTCTTGAGCGTGAGCACGCCGCTGTCGCCGTTGAAGGCAGAGAATCCGGCGCAGTCGCCGTCCTTCATCTTCGCGAAATCTATGCATACGGCGCCGCTGCATGTCGGGCCAAACATACGCTGAGTCAGAGTGTTCGGGGCCAGATACAGGTTCGGCACCACGCGGTTGGTCTTCAGACGCAGGCATCCCGGGCGCTCAGTCAGACTCCAGGCGTTGTCTATCGGGTTGTGGTTCCACTGCCAGTGCAGCCCCAGTTTCGTCGAGCTGAAGTCGTCGCTGCACACAATCTGCGTTGCGGGCTGCCAGCTCACCAGTGGGCGCATCGTCTCCGGCACACGGCCGTTCTCGTCGCCGAGCTGCGGCCAGCCGTCAATCCAGCGCACGGGCGACACCGTGAGCACACGGCCCACGCCGCCTCGATCCTGGAACATAATACCGTACCAGTCGCCGTATTCGCTATCCACAATCGTTCCCTGAGCCAGATACGAGAAGCCGCCGAAATCGCTCTCTAACACCACGTTCTTCTCCCACGTCCCCTTCAGGTCCTTCGTGCGGTAGCAGACCTCGCGGCGGTGACGGCCGGGAGCGTACGTGTGGCTGATGAGCAGCGCGTAGTAGGTGCCGCGGTGCTTGATCACGCGGGTACCTTCCAGCAGACCGCGCTCGTCCTCCTCTTTCTGGAAATAGCGGCGCAGACTTCCATCTACCACCCCCTTCAGGTCACGTGTCAGCTGGCACATCTCGCCCGTTCCGAAGAACACATACGGCGTGCCGTCGTCGTCGAAGAACAGCGTCGCGTCGTGGAAGTGGCGCAGACGCGAGTGGATAGTCCACGGCCCTTCGGCCTTCGGAGCGGTGAAGATATACGTATCTCCCATACTGCCCATCTCGTTCGGAGCCAGCAGAGCCCAGAACTTCCCGTCGTGATACTTCAGTGACGTAGCCCACTGCCCGCGGCCATATACCGTGCCTTCCTGCAGGTCGTATTTGGGCGAGTCCGTCAGCCGGTCGAAGATATAGCCCACGGTCTCCCAGTTCTTCAGGTCTTTGGACCGCATCACGGGTGCGCCCGGCATCAGGTGCATCGTGGTCGAAACCAGATAATAGGTGTCCCCCACCCTGATCACGTCGGGGTCAGGCACATCTGCCCACAACATCGGGTTCTGAATCGCCTCCACCTTCTGATAATAAGGTTCCTTGGGCGTGTTCTGTGCCTGTGCCGTCAGCGTGACAGCAAACAGCAGCATAAGAAGATTCTTCATATTCATTTCAATAATGTTTATTTTACGATTTAGCGGCCCGGCGAAATAACGATATAACGATATAACGTAATAACGTCGAAGATAAGGCTGTTTTAACTTTTGAAGGGGTTTTATTTCCCGAGGATTACGAGGCCGCCGTTCTGGGGGATTGTGATGGAGAGCTGCTGTTTTTTGTTCAGTTTGACGGCTTTCACGCTGCCGGTGAGAGTGGCGTCGTCGGCATAGAGGGTGACCTCGGACTTCGCGGGGAACATGGGCAGGGTGAGGGTGGTCTTCAGCGGCTTTGCTTCGGCGTTGATGCCGGCGATGTACCACTTGTCACCGTTGCGACGGGCAAAGATGACGTATTTACCGGGATAGCCGTCGAGGAAACGGACCTCGTCCCAAGTGGTGGGAACCTGTTTCATGAAGTCGATGGCCCAGGCAGGAGCGTCGGTGAGGTTGTTGGGAGCCATAGCGAAGTGCTGGACGCTGCTCTGGAAGAGGACGGCGGTGGCGAGGGCATAGACATCGCTGGTGCGACGGTAGGTGCCATGCTGATTGTCTGCGCTGTAGCGCTTGTTCAGCGTGGAGCCTCCGAAATCCATAGAGCCGACGGTGTTACGGATGAACGGATGGATGCAGCCGTTGCGGGCCTCGGCGTCGCAGGCGCCCTGACCGAAATGGAGGTTCTCCGAAGCGAGCACGGCCTCCGAAGCGACATAGTTGGGATACATACGCTCCCAGCCACGCGGCAGAGTGCAGCCGTGGAAGATGACCTGAATACCGAACTCGTTGGCGTCGGTAAGGATGTCCTCGTAGAGTTGCATCATGGGCTGCTTGTCACCGCCGAAGAAATCCACTTTGATGCCGAGGATGCCGGTGCGCTGCATCCAAGCCATCTCACGACGACGGGCGGCAGAGCGGTCCATCTTGCCGAGGGGCGACTGCGGAGCGTCGTTCCACGCGCCGTTGGAGTTGTACCAGAGGAAGATGCCCACGCCCTTGGAGCGGCCGTAGCGAGCCAGCTCTTCCATGCGCTCGTAACCAATCTGCACGTCCCAGAGTGCATCGATGAGCACGGAGCGGTAGCCAAGGGCGGCGGCGAAGTCGATGTACTGTTTCTGCTCGTCGAAATTGCAGCTGGAGTCCATCTTGATGATCCAGGACCAGGTACCGCAGCCGTAGGTGTATTCACGTGAGGCCTTGTATTTGGGCTGAACGAGATCCCAGGGGACGGTGGTCTCCACGATCTCCTTCAGTGTGGGACCTACGGTTATGGTGCGCCAAGGGGTAGCTGCGGGCAGAGCGATAGAGGGCGTGGTAGAGCCGACGCCGTTCATCTCGCCAGCCTGCGGGAAGCCAATTTTGTAGGCAGCGCCGCCGTCGTTAAGCAGGCGACAGCCCACGTAATTGCCATCGGTGCCGGTCTCGGAGATCAAGACCCAAGGCCCCTCTCCGAGCCCCTCTCCGGCTCCCCCCGTAGGGGGGAGAGAAGTCGTGGGGGGGAGAGAAGTTGACAGTTTGGAGGGGAGGCGGAAGAGGCAGGGGAAGGTGTAGCCCTCGCCCCAGCCGTTCTTGCCTGCGGGCTCGTCGAGGGTGTAGGAGGTCTCGTAGCTGGGAGAGGTGCGTGCGAAACCGCCCATAGGCTTCGACTGCGGGCAGAGGAAGGTGGTTGTGCCGTCGGGCAGGTTGAAGCCGCTGGCCTCGCTCTGCACGACTCCAACGAGTCTCCCCTTCTTCGGATATACAACATAGCGGAAAGCGACGTCGCGGTTGGACACGCGGAAGATGATGTCCAAGGCGTGACGGCCGTCCTTCTCGAACTGGAACACGCCCTCGGTGGCCTCGTATGTGACACGGCTCTGCTTGATGGTCTTCAGTGAGTACTCGTCCTTCACGGGCTGGATGTTACTCTCCTTCAGGGTGAGACCCTGTGTGAGGTCCTCGAAGTCCATCTTCAGACCCAGAGGGGAGTTCTCCAGACATACGGCTCCGGCGCGGGAGACGCTATATGTGGGTTTGCCGCCAGACAGGTTCAGGGTTACTGACAGTTGGCTGTCCGGGCTGTTCAACTTGTTTTCCTGAGCCACAGATGAAATTGAAATAAACATCATAAAGGCGCTCAAGAGAGTTGTGCTCAAAAGAAATTTTTGTTTCATAACGAAACTTAAAGATTTAATGATTTTATATTTAATGATTTAGGCTGCGCGATGCTTTATTTTCGAACACGAATCATACGAATTGTACGAATAAGCGAGAGCATACGAAAGCTTGCTTTCAGTCTGCCGAGCGGGAGTATAATCAACAAAGTTAATTGTACGAATATAGGCTGGCGCGATTTTTAATTCGTTTAATTCGTAAGATTCGTGTTCGTTTTATGATAGCAGTCTGCCAATTATGCATTTTTAATTATGCATTAAGCATTGATTTAAATCCGTAAAATCCGCGTAATCCGTTGTTTGAGGAATAATTCGTTTAATTAACTTCGTTGATTGTACTCTCGCTCGGCATATCGAAAGCAAGCTTTCATCTGCTCTCGCTTATTCGTACAATTCGCAAAATTACTGCGTTCCTCGTGGGTCTGCGACAAATCTCGTGTTCGTTTCTTGTCAATAGAGGATTTTGCGGACTTTACCGTCGGGGGTGACGAAGATGCCGAGACTCCTCTTCTTGCCATTGACCATTATTCTTCGGCCGCTGAGGTCATACACCGCGCCAGCAGAATGTTCAATGTTCAATGGTGAATGTTCAATGTTAGCAATCCCAACCGGAACGGTGGAGTTGATGCGACATTCGAGCAGGAGGAACTCATCGAAGCCGGTGCCGTTGTTCTGGAAACTGATGATATACTTGCCCTGTGTTGTGATGTCGAAGTCCAGCTGATAGATTTTTGCCGAGGAGAGGTTGGCAGAAGAGTTGCCGTTGGCGTTGGGTGTGGCGTTGCACACGGCTGATTCAGCCACCGCCTCACCCGCAGCGGAGAGGATGCTGACCTTGTATTTCGGTGTGCCTTTCCACGCGGCGCAGGCGAACGAGAGGGTGTAAGAGCCGGGCTTGAGGTTGAGGGGATAAGCCGACAGACGACCGTACTCGGCGCAGTTCTCACGCCAGTAGAGGGCTTTGCCCTGATAGCCAGTGAAGCCTGCGAATATGCGTGCGCCGGAGGTGTAGGTGTTGGGATATTCGTGCTTCTCGTCGCTGCCCTGAATGGTGCGCCAGCCCTCGGGCATAGTGCCACCGACGAAGTTCGTGAAATCAAGGGCATAGACTACTGTGGTGTCTTTGAACACGGGAGTGATGGTTACGTTGTCGTCGGGCATAACGAACGAGGCAACCAAGCCGTCCTCAGTCTCCTCAGCCAGAGACGGGGTTACTCCTCCGTGGCCCACGATCCAGCCTGTGAGCGCGAAGCCGTCAGCAGGAGCGACAGAGAGCGTCACGGTGTCACCCTCGGCTGCCTCATCCACGTCGGCGGTTACGGTTCCGTTCTCGGCCTCACCTACGGTGACGAGGAACTTCTCAGCAGGCACTCCGACGGGAGTGTAGATTATCTGGTCTATGAAGATGCCTACACCGCTGGTATTGACGAGAGTGAGCGTGTTGTTACCCTCTTTCAGGGTGGCGGTATAGACGGCTTTCTTCCACTCGTTGGTGGCTGTTACCTCAAGCGGCAGCGAACCGCGGCGGCCGCCTGCGGTGGCGGTCAGTTTCTTGCCCGTCTGGGTGCAGCCCGTGTATCTGACGGCAATGGTGTAGTCACCACCCTGTTTCAGGTTAAGGACGTGGCGCAGGGCGGCCGAAGTGCTCGTACCGAGGTCTATGAATCCGTTGCCTGAGTGTCCGCGCACGTTGGGATACCAATTGTATGGGTCTGTGGCGCAGTTCTTGATGCTCTTGTAATCCATATCCTCGGCCTCGATGATGATCTCACCGACATACTCCTCCGGCTGTTTGGGCAGAGACAGAGGCTCAATCTCGCGTTCAGCTATATCCTCGCGCACATTGTTGCCGTAGCAGTCGCTGATGGTGATATCTACGGGACCATTGTGCTTGACCTCAAGGGTGTAGGTCTTCGCCTCGGCATCGTAGGTGGCTGTAGCGGAGCCCGTTGCCTTAGCGCGTTTGGTAAAGGTGTAGGTGGGTTCGGAGACGGCTCCCTTGATGACAATCTTATCGAGCTGCACGGTGGTGGTGTCGCTGCGGTAGTTGTTCAAATAGAAGTCGATGTGGTGTGAGAACTCGCGGATAAGACCGCTGCTGAGTTTGCCCCAGGTGAGCTGAAGCGTGTCGCAAGCGTTATAGACCAGAGGTATCTCGGCTGTGGCCGTCTTCTTCTTGTTCAGATAGGTGTAGGGGGTGTAGGTGACGAGCTGGTTGCCTCTGCGACTCACGTAGAGGTCGCCTTTGGAGACTTCGGGATATTGCTTGTTGAACTCGTTCACCTTCTTGGTCTGAGTGGACCAGCGCGTGGTGTAGGCAGATTTGTTCACCTTGACGGGAATAGCGTTGGCCGCGTCGTCATAGAGTCCCGTGACGATGGGAATAGCGGCATAGCGACCCGTGCTCTTGAAATAGCAGAAGTTGTCCATCCACTGTCCGTTGCCTCTGTTGAACGGGTCGGTCTGCTTGTATAGGCCGTCATAGAGGTCTCCCCAGGCTGCGTATTTCTGCTCGTCGTTGCCGGATGTGATGTTGTTTATGACCACGATCTTGGTCTTCTGCACGACCTCTTCACGTGTGGGGATACGCAATGTTCCGTCGATAATCTTGCGGAACATATCTATCCAGGCGTTGTCGAAACTGGAGAATGTGCCCCAGTTGCGGCGCGTGTAACCGCTAACGGTGGTGTTGTTCAGGTTCTGGAAGTCCTCGGTCCAGATGAGTTCGGGGCCGTCCCACACGGCGCCTCCGTTGACGGCGGTCTGTTCCATAACCGTTCCGATGCCGGCAGCGATGGGATATTTCTTACCGTGTCCATCTCCGAGCAGAGCATCCAAAGCTCCGTTCCATCCGCAGTTGTCGTAACGCACGCCATAGTTCTTGGCCAGACCGGAAATAAAGGGACCGAAGGTGACGCTCTCGTTGTTGTAGAAGCAGCTGGAGGTGGTGTATTTATAGAGCCAGAGGATGGCCTCGGGGTACTCCTTGCAGGCATCCAAGAGGTCTTTGTTGCGCTTCATCATCCCGATGGGGTTCAGCGGGTGACTCCAGATGTTACCGCAGAAGGAGACGGTGAGGAAACCGCCGTATTTGTGAGCCATAGGCACTAACTTAGCGAACAGGGCGATACGTGAAGCCTGTGTGCTGGAGCTGCGATCGCCGGCCTCGTCGAATCCCCAGAACTGCTCGGCATAGTTCCATCCGAGGAAGTTGGGATAGCGTTTGTAGAAGTATTCGAAGGTCTCGAGGTCGTTGTCCTGGATGTGGGTGTGGCCGCCGCTGGCCGGCTGGCAAGTGAACCAAAGTCCGTTTGCCTGACAGACAGTTGCCCACGACTTATATGTGCGGACGGCGTTCTGCGGCATCTTATAGACGTTCTTCTGGGTGTCGTACTGACAGGAGAGAGAGAGGTTCATACAAACATAGGGTTTCACATCATCAGGGATAAGGTCGATGATTTTCTGTGGGTCAGCCTTGTTCCACACATCGATATGGATGAGCCACAGCGGGTGTTGCGAGTCAATGGGTCTGCGCTCTTGGGCGAACAGAGAAGCGCATTGCAAGGCAAATGCCAAAAGCAGTAAACAATATTTTTTCATAACGCTATTTAAGGATTTATAGATTTTATATTTAAGGATTTGGCGGCCTTTGTTCAATTCATAATTTTTAATGCATAATGCATAATTAGGCTGCGCGATGCCTTTATTTTCGAACACAAATAGAACGAATTGTACGAATAAGCGAGAGCATACGAAAGCTTGCTTTCAGTCTGCCGAGCGGGAGTACAATCAACAAAGTTAATTGTACGAATTTGGCTGGCGCGATGCTTTTTATTTTTTCACATATAATTATCATAAATTTGTCCATATAATTATTCATTAATGATAAATTAACGGGATAATTAATGGCAATTAATGTTGAAGAATTATTCGTGTGATTAGGTAGATTCGTGTTCGTTTCTTGTCAATAGAGGATTTTGCGGACTTTGCCGTCGGGGGTGACGAAGATGCCGAGACTCCTCTTCTTGCCATTGAACATTTTTCGGCTTTGCTCAACAGTACGTGACCATTGACCATTGACCATTATTCTTCGGCCGCTGAGGTCATACACCGCGCCAGCCTCCCCTCCATTACGGGAGGGGTCGGGGGTGGGTCTTTCAATTCCTGTCACATCAGCCTCTGCCTGAATACCGATTTCCGCAGCCGAAGACCAGGCTCTGCCGTTTATCTCCGACTTGGCCACGAATTTCAGATAGCGGCCGGCGGTGGGGGTGCTAAGGGCTTTTACCTGCGTAGAGGTGGTGTTCTCGAACTGACCAGAGACTACGGCGCTGCCCCATGTGGAGCCGTCCTTGCTCAGATAGACCTCGAAGTCCTTAACCATACCGTTTTGTGTACCGTCGTTGCGGGCGTTGTAGGTGAAAGCGGTGACCATATAAGTCCGTTTCATATCTACAATGAGCGTGTGCGGGCAGGAGGGTTCGCTGCCGGCATATTCGGTGTGCCAGAACGTAGAGAGGTCGTTGTCAAAGGCTTTGGAGGCTTCGTTTCCGCCGTGCTGACTGTCAACGCTGACGAGTCGCCACGTTCCCTTGTTGATGAAGAGCGGGAAAGAGAATGAGGTTACGGGACTGTCCAAGAGGCCATCGACAGCGCAGTAGGCCTGGATATCGCAGGCGTCATTGTGCAAAACAGTTGATCTGTAGGTCTGCCACTCGCCGCCATTGATGCTATAGTAGATTGTGGCTTTGGGAGTCGTAGTGGTCATCTTGATACGTCCGTTGCTTATGCGTTCGCAATCCACGGGCTGACAGACAGGAATCTCGAAGCGCGCTGCTGCGGCGGGCTTCACGTCTGCCTTCAGAGGCACTAACGCGAAGCGGAAGCGGGTGTTTGCGGCCTTCAGCTCGTATTTATCCATCACATCGGGACCGCAGCTGGCGTTGCCCAGACCGCGTGTGGCGCAGTCGAGAGAGACGACCGTTCCGACACAAGTCTTAAATTGGAATATGTGGCGGCAGCGGTTGTTGCGGTCGGTGTAGTTGTCTTCAGGACGGAAATGGACTGCCGAAGCCGCCATCTGGTCGGGAGCCACATAGAGCAGACCCGTGCCAGACTCGTTGGTGACAGCCATCCATCGCACCTCCTGCTTGGTGCCGTGCTCCTGCGGGAATACATAATCCTCGCGCTGGTCTGTAACGGTGCTGTTATAGATTGCGGGCAGACAGGCCTCCTTGCGGTCGCGGTAGCTGTCCCACGGGCCGCGTCCAAACCAGCTGAGCTGCTCCATAGCTGAGGGCATCTCAAAGCGGAAACCCAGTTTGGGAAGTACGGCTCCGACGGCAGACGGTTTTATGAATGAGTTAACCATTATCACTCCGTCTGCACATACAATGAAGTCGAGCTGAACGTCGAAGGTCGTGCCGTTCTGACCTGTATAAGTGGTGGCAAGCATCACGGAGGCTGTCTTCTTGTCTTCGTTCATGACAGCCGAAGACTCCTTGCAGCGACTGGTCAGGTTCCTCAGTCCCATATTATCCCAGGACTCTGTCATTCGCCCATCGTTGTCTGTGGGCAGGCGGAAGGCATTGAGTTTCATGGGGCGGTTGAGCATAGTCACGCCATCGAAGGTATATTGTTTCAGAGTGCCGGATGTCTTGTTGAATACGACCGAGAACTTGGATGTAGATAGCGTTATCTCGCTGGTGGTCTCAGAGAGAGTGAGGTCTTCGCAGTCGGAAAGGCTCGTGAGGTCATAAGCAGGCTTTGTTGCTGTCTTCACCGGCAGTTTCTCCTCGGCCACAACATAACCGGCTTCTGCCCACGGCGTTGTTTCGCGCTGTACGGACGAAAAATAGATGAATGCCTCTACGGATGCATCCAGAGCTGAAAGCGAAGACATATCCAGGCTTATCGTCGTGCTGTCTCCGGCTGCCACATTTGCGTTTACGGTTCCGCTAGCGAGGGTGTTCCCCTCCTCATCGACAATGCGATAGCTTGTGTCGTATGTGGTGCTCGGCAGGAACGTCATTTTGTTCTTCACGATAAATGCCGAGGAGTTGTTCCTCACGGCCTTGAACTCCAAGGGCTGGTAGATTTTCTTGGTGTTGTAGGTCTTGGCCGTGTAGCTCCAGTCGGGACGGACAAGGCCGTTGATGCAGAAGTTGCCCGTGTTGGGGTTGTCGCCGAAGTCGCCGCCATAGGCCCAAGCACCGCTGACATTTGACCATTGGCCGTTGACCATCATCTTATCAGTAAGAAGTCCCTGATCCTTGAAGTCCCAGATGAACTCTCCAGTCAGGCTGGGATAATACTCATAGAGGTCGAACATCTCGCGCACGTTACCCATAGAGTTACCCATAGAGTGGCTGTTCTCACACTGGATATGAGGCTTCTGACCCGTCTTGCCCATTCGCGAGGAACCGATCCATTTGATAGCTTCATAGCTACCGTACATAGTGCTGCTCACGTCGCCATAGTCGCTGTTTCCCTCATAGTGAACGGGACGCGTCTTGTCCAACTGTTTTATGCCGTTGTAAGAAGACTGGAAATTGTTGCCGTTGCCGGACTCGTTACCAAGCGACCACAGACAGATACAAACGTGGTTGCGGAGCCAGCGCACGTGGTTCGTGGAGCGCTCCACCATAGCATTGCGGAAGAGCTCTACGGACGAGAGTCCCATGTTCCCGTGACACTCCACATTAGCCTCAGCCAGAACGTAAAGGCCGTATTTGTCGCAGAGGTCGTAGAAGACCGGGTCGTTGGGATAGTGAGACGTGCGGACGGCATTGATGTTCAGCCGCTTCATAGTCTTCAAGTCCTCTTCAATTTCGGCGTCGGTGATTGCCCGGCCGTTAATCGGACTGAAGTCGTGGCGGTTCACACCGTGGAACACGATTCGCTTGCCGTTGATGGTCAGTGCGCCGTCATTGCGGATTTCCACTTCGCGGAAGCCCACTTTGCCCCCACGAATATCAACGATATTGCCAGAAGCATCCTTCAGCGTCAGCACGAGGTCGTAGAGATTTGGCTCTTCGGCACTCCACAGACGAGGGCTGGTAACGGAGAGTTGACAGTTGACAGTTGACAGTTGTGAGGTGACGTCAAGTGACTGTGAGGCGATTGGGGTTCCGCCATCCTTAACCTCCACCTCAAGGGTTCCGCCATCAACGGCCTCCTGACCCTGAAGCCACACCTGCACACTTGCTTTGGCATTGGTGTAAGAGGCATCGAGGTCGGTGGTGAAGAAATAGTCGCGAATCTGACTCTTAGGCGCAGACCAGAGGAAACAGTGGCGCTGGATACCGGTGAGACGCCAGTAGTCCTGACACTCGAGGAACGAGCCGCTCGTGAAACGATAAACCTGCAGGGCTATACTGTTCTCACCCTCCTCTAGGTACTCTGTGATGTTGAATTCCGAAGGGAGATAAGAGTCTTCGCTATAACCGACGCGGTGGCCGTTTATCCAGAGATAATATCCGTGACCTACGCCGTTGAAACGCACATATACGTCGCGTCCAGCCCAGTCTGCCGGCACGGTAAAAGTACGGCGGTAGGTGCCAACGGGGTTCGGCATGTTGTTGTTATAAGTGAACCAGCCGGGGCGGTCGGCCATGATGCTATAGGTCGATTCGTCATAAGAGAAAGGATATACGGTGTTGCTGTACAACGGTTTGTCCCAGTCCTTGCCGTTGCGAAGGCCAAAGACCTGCCAGCTCGACGGCACATCGATATTGTCCCAGCCGGAGTCGTTGTAGCTCTTCGTGCACCAGGTTGCCGATGCCTGAGTGGGCGTCTTCACCCATTTGAATTTCCAAGTGCCATCGAGCGAGACGTAGAAGGGCGACTGCGTGATGTCATTTGCAGACACCATGTCTGGCGTAGTCATCGGTATAGCCAGAGTGTGGGCTGTCTCACGGTTCACGTTTGAAATCGAGGGTTGGTCCCACTCTTTTCCTGTCGGTTCGCTGCCCGCCCCCAGAAGCAATTGGGCGCTTGCTGACAGCTGCAACATCAGACAGGCGATAGGTAATACAATCTTCTTCATAGGTATTAAGTTTCGTATTATTCGGCGGCAAAGATACATAAATATATTTATGAATAGTTCGTTTCACGTCTCAAATAATTATAAAAATGTTTCCATGTATTGAGGAATGAAGCTGTGAGGAAGATATAGAGAAACGAAAAGGAAGTTAAAAGGACGATTGGTCCAATTAACTTCCCCTGATTTTTTGGTGGTTTGGTGGTTTGGTAGGCCCCCCTCCAGCTCCCCCCGTGGGGGGGGGAGAGGTTGGGCCAATGGGGTTAGTGGTTTAGTAGCTTAGTAGCTTGGTCGTTATCGTTAACGTTAGCGTTATCGTTGATTTAGTGGTTTGTGGACTCCCCTCCCCCACGGGGAGGGGTTGGGGGAGAGGCCTTATCCCCTGATAATCGTCTGTGCTCGGTCCGGACCTACAGAGATAATCGTTATCGGGGTCTGGAGTTCAGATTCGAGGAACGAGATATAATCGCTGAAGTTCTTTGGGAACTGCTGCTCCGAAGTCATCGTAGAGAGATCCTCCGTCCAGCCGGGGAAGTCGCGATAGACAGGCTGCCAGCCCTCGGTGTCAAACGGCATATCTGTGACGCGCTGTCCGTTCTTCTCATAGGCAACGCAGGCCCGGATGGTGTCGAAACCGTCCAGAACGTCTCCCTTCATCATTATCAGCTGGGTGACTCCGTTTATCATTATAGCGTATTTCAGAGCCACAAGATCAACCCACCCACAACGGCGGTTACGGCCTGTGACAGCCCCGTACTCATGACCAATCTCGCGGATGCGGTCGCCCGTCTCGTCGAACAGCTCCACGGGGAAGGGACCGGAACCGACACGTGTGGAATAAGCCTTGAAGATTCCGAATACTTCGCCAAGACGGTTCGGAGCCACGCCAAGTCCGGTGCATACGCCGCCCGTGGTGGTTGAAGATGAGGAGACAAACGGATATGTGCCGTGATCGATGTCGAGCATCGTGCCCTGAGCGCCCTCGGCAAGAACATTCTTGCCTTCGTCAATAAGGCGGTTGATTTCCGTTGCTGTGTCGGTGATTACGAACTGACGCATGTATTCAACGCCCTCGAGCCACAAACGCTCTTCGTCAGTGATGTCATAGTCCGTGTAATGCAGGTCGCGCAGGATCTGCTCATGACGAGCCTTCAAAGCTGCATATTTGGCTTCGAAACCTTCCATGATATCACCCACACGAAGGCCCGTACGGCTCGCTTTCTCGCTGTAGGTGGGGCCGATTCCCTTGCCGGTTGTGCCTACTTTGTTCTTGCCTTTGGCTGCTTCGTAAGCACGGTCGAGCACACGGTGGGTAGGAAGGATAAGATGAGCGCGGTTGCTGATGTGAAGACGGCTGCGCAGGTCGTAACCGGCAGTCTCCAGCTCGCGGGCCTCATTCATAAAGAGATCCGGGGCTATCACGCACCCATTGCCAATGATATTCAGCTTGCCCTCATCAAAGATTCCCGATGGAATACTGCGAAGAACGAACTTCTTTCCTTCGAAGATAATCGTATGTCCGGCATTGGGGCCGCCTGCGAAACGGGCTACGACATCATAGCGCGGAGTGAACACATCCACGACTTTTCCTTTGCCTTCGTCTCCAAAAACTATACCGAGCAGGGCATCTACCTGTCCTCTGTTCGTCTTAGGTGTTATTGAGTTCATCACTATTAAATTTACGATTTGACTATTTACTATTTACGATTTATTTACAATTGAGTTTATTTACGATTTTGCAGCCGTTTATTTTTTCTCTTTTTCTCTTTCCCACATCCCCTTCGGGGGATTATGGGGGGCCTTTAGGCTTTAGAACTTTGACCCTTCTTTTTAGCTCGAAGGCTGCGCTGGCACTTGGAGCAGTTACCGTAAATGTACGCTATGCGGTGTGTCGAGGTGAAACGCGGGGTGCGAGTTGTCTCAAAAACAGATGCCAGCTCCTTATTCTTTAACGGTGTGACACTGCCGCAATGGTCACACACAAGATACGTACGCGGACGCGAGTCCAATATGCGTTCAAAAACGGCGGATGCCGAATTATACGGATGTCTCAGCAACAGGTTGGCCTGCACCAACAGACGTGTTGTCGAGTATATCGTGGCTATGCTCACTGGGAATTTCCGCTGAAGCATTATTTCCTGCAGATTCTCTGCCGTAAACGTCCCTTCGGTGTCATATATAGCCTCCAAAATGGCAAAACGCTCACGCGTCTGCCGCAACTTGCACGCCTTCAAGTAGGTTTGCAATCGCTCGGCAACATTTTTCTGTATGTTCTGAAGTTCGGACAAGGTGATTGGCCCCCCTCTAACTCCCCCCTGGTGGGGAGGACTGCCTATAGGGGCGAGGGCAGAAGTGATTCTACATTTTATATTTTACATTGCGGATTGCCGCATTTTACATTTTACATTCTGCATTTTGATGCGCCATAAGCGCATTCTGAACCGCCTTGCGCAGCGGGAGGAAAGGCGACGGGAGTGTGGCCTCTGCCTGATCCAAGAACTCGGCTTCTGCGTCGGGCGAGAGTTGTGCACCCTGCCTCAGCAAACGGGTGATGAGGAGGAAGCCGAGAAGCTGCAGGACCGGGTCGTCCGTTGCCATCCACACGAATGCCTTATCAGAGGCATAAGGCGCGCGGCAGAGGAGATTCGCCACGAGGAATCCTGCCAGTTCGGCCTGCGTGGGCTTTATACTTTCAGCCCACAGATCTGCCAACTCCGGAAAGAAGTCCTCTATGGGCATAAGCATCGTTGCCAGGATGCGGCTCTCACGCACGTCCTCCTGCCAGAGCGCTTGTGCCAACTGGCGGTCGGGCGTGTATGCGGCTGCTATAGACTGCAAGCGCGGATACTCAACGCCAAACACCAGATGGTAATCCATCCCGCTCTCACGAATACGGGCGGCAGTCACTCCGTTCATCGCAGAGCGAAGGTCGGCTTTGATATTTTTCAATATTTCATTGAACATTGAACATTGAACATTAAGGGGGCCTTAATTCTCTAACGGCAGGGTGCTGTATTCCCTACTGTAACGGAGCATCTGCTGATCGTAATGTTCGTCGTAGGAGATTCGCACATCGGTAATCTCGCCGTTGTTGTCCGTTACCGCCTCGTAGCGAGGATTGATGAATCCTTTGTATGGAGCGATGTTCAGTGCTTTATAGCGTGCAAGCACCTCCTGATGAAGAGATGCATCGACCTTAACGCCGTAAGTCTCAACGAGCTGACGTGCGGCCTCGAAATCACCCTCGCTCTTGATTCGCTGAACCTCAGCCAAGAGGGTTCCAAAGAGACCGCGCAGGGCTTTATAGTCGTTTATCTTGACGTAAGTCTTGCCATCGCGTTTCACGAGAGCAACGACATCGCCGCCGCCTGCCGCCTTGCCGCGACCTTGCTCCAAAGCCCAGTGGGCAATGAAAGAGCGGTTACGCATGTGAGCCTCCTCGACATTCTTGCCCGGCTCGATACGCACAAGCTGTGTCATTAGGCCATTCATCAGATATGTGTAATACTGGCTCTTGTAGGCATCGCCATTAGGCAGGAGGCCCAACTCAACCAGCTTGGGATCAGCCAGATAGTAAAGTGCAAAGAGGTCGGCACGCCCTTCCTCAATAGAGCTCCCGTATGCCTTCAGCGAATCCACATCAACACCGGGTAGAAGCTTGCCGCTCCCGTGGCCTAGACACTCATGAAGGTCTGTGTGCAGGTCGTCGCAGTAGTCGCCATAATCGTCTATATTCTTCTGAGTCTCGGCATCGATGACGAACTCCGCCTGGAAACCGTTTCCGTGAGCCGCCTTGTTGTAGGCGTCTGTAAGGTTTCCGATGGTCACGCTCTTCGAACCGTGTTCAGCTCGCACCCAGTTGCTGTTTGGCAGGTTGATGCCTATCGCTGTGCTGGGATAGAGGTCTCCGCCGAGGATTGCTGCCACGATAACTTTTGCAGACACGCCCTTCACGCGGTCCTTGCGGAAACGCGGATCCACGGGCGAATGGTCCTCAAACCACTGTGCGTTGGAGCTCAGCTTGCGTGTGCGTTCTGTAGCAGCGTGATCCTTGAAGTTCGCAATAGCCTCCCACGAGGCCTTCATCCCGAGCGGATCGCCGTAGCTCTCTGTGAAATAATTGGTGAAATCCACATCGTCCTCGGTGTTGTTCACCCACAGTATGGTGTAGTCATCAAAAGCCTTGAGGTCGCCTGTGCGATAGACTTCAATCAGCTTGTCAATCACAGCTTCCTGCTTGGCGCTCTCAGCCACAGTGCGAGCCTTCTGAAGCCAGAAGACAATGCGGTCTATGGCCTCTCCGTAGAGACCGCCGCTGCGCCACACCCGCTCCTTAATCTTGCCGCCTTCTTTCACGAGACGGCTGTTCATCCCAAACATCACGGGACGCTGCGGGTCGGGAGCGGCTTCCTTCATCTTACCGTAGAACTCCTCAGCCTCAGCCTGTGTGACACCAACGCCGTAATAATTCTCAGCACTGGTCAGGATGAGGTCTTCGCCATCAGCCTGATTCACACGCTTGGGCATCACCGCCGGGTCGAAAATCACAGGGAAGAGCTCAGCACAGAAGGCCTCCATCGTCTGGCCTTTAGCCAACGGGAAGCGGCTCATGTCAGACTGACGGATAGCCTCGCGCAAGAACTGCTCGGAGAATCCCGGCTGGAACTTGTCGCAGCCGTAATGATGATGGATTCCGTTGCTGAACCAGACGCGCTTCAGATAAGTCACGAAAGCCTGCCACTCGGTGGTGGAGCGGTCGCCGCTGTAAGAGATATAGATGCTCTCAAGCAACTGACGGATACGCAGGTTGTAACGCCCGTTCTGATCCCAAAGGATATCACGCCCGCAGAGAGCAGCCTCGCTGAGATAATAAATCAGTTTCTTCTGTTTCAGCGTCAAATTCTCAAAGCCGGAGACTTGATATCTCAGCATTTGCAGGTCTGCAAAACGCTCGTTATTATATGAAAAAGTTTCGGCCACTGCCTCTTGGGCAGTAGCCGCGGTAAATAATGTCATAACAATGATAAAACGTTTTAGTGTCATCGTTTTACGCCTTTGCTTTACTCTCCTTCGGTTCTCTGCCAGCCTGCTTCATCTTCTCGAAGAAAGCCATCTGGTATTCTCTCGGAGTCTGCTTTTGAATGTGATAAAATGACGAATAGAACGACTGACGGTTTGAGAAGCCAACGGCCGTAGCCACCTCTCCCATCGTCATGTTGCGGTTGCGACGGTCTGTGAGCATGTACATCGCATCACGAATGCGGTAACCGTTCACGAGCTCAGAATAGTTCATCTGAAATCGCAGATTCACGGTTGCACTGATGTAACGTGTGTTAGTGCCGATCTCGTTGGCAAGTAGTTTTGCAGAGTAATTGGGGTCACGGTACTTTTTCTCTACAACCATCTTTTTCAAGATCTGCTCATAGATTTCGTCCATAACCTCGGGCTTTACCAATGTGCGGTAAGCTGCCACTTTCTCCTTTTTCTGATGATAGTTGTATTTCTCCATAATAGTGCGATTGTGTAAAAGTGTTGATTGCTTCGATTGTTAATTTGGGCGCAAAGTTATGAAAAAGAATAAAGCAGCCATAGTCTTTTGTCGGCTTTTTTGATATTTTTTAATTATTTAATATTTGTCCTGCATTTTGGGCCTTCTCATGAGCGTCTAACAACTCATCATAATGTGCAATCTGCTTCAATATATCACGACGCTGGCGTTCCAAATCCAACAGCTGGGCTTGAAGTGAATCCTGCTCTGCCCGCCCGTCTTCAGCCACAGGCTGCATTCCTTCGGCCTGAAGCGCGATTATCTCCGCACGGAGTTCATCTACACGGGCCTGAACGAGAGCCTGTTCAAGCGCTATGGCACGAATCTGGCTGCGCAGTTCAGTCCAGTCTCTTCCGTCAGCCAGCAGTCGCTCCAATTCGCCCATTTGTACAGGAGGATTATTTGCGTTGTAGCTATGCATCCAGACATCCAGTTCTTGCTGTTCTGAAGCCGACATTGTCTCAGCGCGGTGAATCTGATAATCCATGAATGCATATTGAGCCTTTGTGTCCGCCAGACGGCTGATAGATTGCAGATAATCAGCCTCTACCCTTCTGCATTTATCCTGTTGTGCCTTCAAAGCATCGCAAGCCTGGCTGAATTTGATATGTCCGTCGCCGCCCTCGAACAATTTCTGAGATGCGTCCTTCCATTTAGAGACCTGTTCTCCAGCCTTACGCCAGAAGACTTCCGTCTCTGTAATAGTGGTTGTGATGTTTGCTATTCCACGGTTCAGGATCTCAATGAGGGCCTGTGTCTTCATCATCTGAGCCTCAAAATTACTGATACCTTCTGACGTAGAGCGCCATTTCTCTACCATATCAGATATACGCAGTTTGACACTCTCAGATGAGCTTTTCCACATACGTACCCAATCGGGAATTGTAATAATATTATCGACTGCATCAAATCTGTGGCTGAAGTCCTGAGTCGCAGCTGCCAAGCGGTTATTCAGGCGATCCACCTGGCCTGCCATCACCTGACATGCGGTGTTCAGTTCGTTCAGGCGCACAGCCAAGTCGTTTGCCTCTAGCTGTTTGCTCTGAATCTCGCTTCCGAGCCGGCTGATGGCATCCATGTGGAAGTTGAACATATTCAAGTCCTTTTGGGCCGTCTCCTCGTCAACGGTGGTTTTCTCTATCAGCTGCCGAAGCATCGCAGTGCGGGCCTCACGGTTCGTTGACGGCGAGCAGTCAGTAAAGGAACGGTCCAGCTGACTGAATGTACCCCATTCGTCTGTGTCTTTCTTCTGACGTTCCTTCAGCATTTCCATGTTTTCGGTCTCCGTCTGAATCTTACCCCGGACAGATGTCAGTTTGAGTTGCAGTTCCAAAAGCTGTTTCTTCTTTGCCCCGACCTCCGCTTCTAACATTTCACAGTCGGCTTTCATGGAGGCTATAAGCGCATTCTGCTGCGTAACGGTTTCGCTGTGCCAAGGGTGGTGGGTTGCGCCGCATACAGGACACGGAACAGCCTCTTCAAGATCCTGGCGCAGAGACACTACATTCTGACTTTTGGAGAGTGTCCAATGATATTCTTTTTCTTCAGCCTGACGACACAGCGACCTCACCTCTGTGTCAAGTGAATCTATAGTGCGGTTCAGGTGGTCTGCTTCGAGACGCATCTGGGTGATAAGATGCTCCTTGGTTTCTATTTGGTCGAATCCGGCTGCAATGCTCTTCCATAGTGAGAGTGCGGTCTCAAGCATCAGATGCCTACTGCGAAGTTCCATCACACGGTTCTGTAACGCATAGCTGGTAAGGCCTGCAATACTTCTACGGTGTGCTTCAACTTCCTCCCTCATCGTCTGCGTACTGGACTCTAAGTTCTGGCTTTCAGTGAAGAGTCGGCTTAGTTGCTCATTGCGCTCATTCTGTTGGCGCACAGCTATTCCGAGCTGCTGTTGCAGATCATCATGCAGTTGCATGGCAGCAAGCAACTCGTCCAACTGTATCTGAAGGGCATCGCCGTGAATAATCATTTCGTGGTGCGCTTCCAACATCTGACGTTCTTTTTGCAGTTCATCCAACTGTTCCTGCAAGGTCGCTTTCGTTGCCTCCTGCTCCTGCAGTTCCTTGTGCAGTGACTGCAGGTATATTCTCTGAGAGTTGTCCAGCTCTGAATAATCGTCTTCACAAGTCTCCATAGTTGCTATGGAGGCGTGCAGACGCTCGCTATCACTCAGCAGGAGGGCTGTCTGCTCCACCTCTGCCTGCAGTTCTTTAGCTTTCTGCTTCTCTATATTCAAAACCTTCTCCTTGTCGTCAGCCTGTCGTTGGGCCTCTTCTGCTTCAACCGAAAGGCGGCTCTGCTCTGAGCGAGACCCGTTGATGGTGCGAGTGAGCATATGCAGACGCTGGAAACGACCGTTCACGGCCTCGAACGTCTCAAAACGATTCAGTTCACGTTCTTCGCTCAGCACACAGGCTCTGCGTTTGTTCACGTCATAGAGCTTCTGCATCTGTTCGCGCAGTTCGGTGTTGATGCGTACAAACCGGTGCAGCAACTCCTGTTGCTTGTGAATCTGTGATATCTGGTCTTCCACGTTAGCCAAACGGGTAGTTACAAGGCGGCGGCTCTCCTGAGTCTTCACAAGAGTCGCATCATCCATGATGTGCTCCATGCGCAAAGCACGCTGCGCCTCCTGACGCGACATACTCCGTAACCAACTGCGGACTTCATCGGGAAGAGGAGTTCCGTAATGTTCCATCCACCATCGTTTGGTGGCTTCTTCGGCATTCTCTATTTCTATAAAAGGCATACTTTTTCTATTTTGAGAGCGCAAAAATACAGCAAAGGACGGGGATTGACAAAAAAAAGCGGGCAAAAGTTGTTCGTAACCCTGCCTTTTTTGTACCTTTGCCCCAAATTGAAGATAATTTACGATTGGACGGCCGCTTTTACATTTGACATTTTACATTATTACATTATTATATTATTATGCGCAAACTTTTCATTTCCCTCTTCATGCTCGCCTTGACACTTGATGTATGCGCGCAGCAGACTCTTATCATCGACGCATCACGCAAAGGAGCTCCTATCGGCGATCTCTACGGCATCTTCTTCGAGGAGATAAACCACGCAGGCGACGGCGGCATCTATGCTGAGCTTGTTCGCAACCGTTCTTTTGAGGACGATGTTGCTTGGGGACCAAACTCACCCCGTCACGGTGGTCGCGTACGTCCCGACGGCCGCAGAGTCACAGGCCCGCGCAATGCCATCACCGGTTGGCACACCGTGGATGCAGAGATGATGCTCGACTCCGCGAACCTGCTGAACAACGCCCAGACACGCTCCCTGAAACTGATTATCAGCAAGGCTGACGGCGGCATACGCAACGAAGGCTTTTGGGGAATAAATGTCACGGCCGGAAAGAAATACCATTTCTCTGCGTGGGTTAAGACCGATAAGAAATACACGCCTAAGATGACTGTTTCTCTGCGCAACAGCGATAACGCCGACGTTATTCTCGGCTCGGCTCAGACTCAGGTTAAGACAAAAGGGAAATGGACAAAGGTGGAGGCAGACATCACGGCCGCGAAATCCGACACTCAGGCCAATCTGTATCTCACATTCGACCAGCCGGGCACTGTCCTCATGGATGTGGTGAGCCTCTTCCCGCCTACCTTCAAAGACCGGCCCAACGGCTGCCGCCCCGACCTCGCACAGCTTCTGGCTGATTTGCATCCGCGATTTATGCGCTTCCCAGGCGGTTGCTATGTCGAGGGTCAGACTGCAGGCAACGGCAAACAAAACCGTTTCGTGTGGTCAAACACCGTTGGCCCTATCGAACAGCGTCCGGGTCATCTGAACGTAAACTGGCGCTACAACGTGAGCGACGGACTTGGCTACCACGAGATGCTGCAACTCTCCGAAGACCTCGGCGCAGAGCCTCTCTTCGTGGTGAACGTGGGTCTTGGTCACGGGTGGATGGTCCCTCTGGACAGCCTGCAGCCCTATATCCAGGAGGCTCTTGACGCTATCGAATATGCCAACGGCGACGCTAAGAAAACCAAATGGGGCAAGGAGCGCGCCCGCAACGGACATCCGGCTCCCTTCGGCCTGCGTCTGCTGGAAGTGGGCAACGAGAACGCGAACTTCCACTTCGACGACAACAGCGACCAAAGCCATAAGTACTTCGAGCGCTACAAGATGTTCTACGATGCCATAAAGAAGAAATACCCCGACGTTCAGATCATCGGCAACGTGGAGTCGTGGGGAACGGACGAGCCTTCATGGCGCAGTCAGCTGCCCGTGGATCTGCTCGATGAGCATTACTATCGCAGCCCCTCTTGGTTCGCTGCGCGTTACCACAAATACGATTCCTACGACCGCAAGGGACCGAAGATTTATGTTGGCGAATATGCTGTCACCAGTGACTTCGGCACCAATGGCCACCTCACGGCCGGACTCGGCGAGGCCATTTACATGCTGGGAATGGAGCGCAACGCCGACATCGTGGCTCACGCTTCTTACGCCCCCATCTTTGTTCACGAGGAGGATCAGGCCTGGAGGCCTGACATGATACGTTTCAACGCAGCCAAGAGTTTCGGGACTCCGTCCTATTGGGTCCAGAACCTGATGGCAAACAACGTCGGAACTCAAAACATAGCCTTTGACATCAACAACAACCTGTTGCCGGCACGCATCGGACATCAGATGGGCGTCTCCTCTTGGGGAACTCAGGTCTCTTACTCCGACTTCCGGATCACAGACCTCGACAGCGGCAAACCCGTAGCCCTCTCTTCCGACTGGAAAGCACAGCCCGGACAGCGCGGCAGCCTCGGCGACTGGACTCTGAGCGGAGGCTCCGTCACGCAGAACGACCAGCGCAGCGAAGGCTCTGTATTCCTCAACTCCACACGCTTTGGCAACAACTACGCCATCGACCTCACCTTCACCCGCAAGGAAGGTGCCGAGGGTGCAATCATAGTGTTTGGTTACGAGGACGCAGACAACTACCTATGGTGGAATCTCGGAGGCTGGGGCAATGGTCAGCACGCCATCGAGCACATTTCTTCCGGCTCGAAAAGCACCATCAAGGCCGTGCGCGGCTCTCTTGAGACCGGCCGCCCCTACAAAGCTCACATCGAGGTGCGCGGCACTCACGTAACCTGCTCTTTGGATGGCAGTCAGATGTTTGACTTCACCCTGCCCGAGCCGCAGCATATATACACCGCAGCTGCGATGAACGGCAACGACGAAATGATTATCAAACTCGTGAACCCGACCGCAGAGGCGGCCGCCCTCAACATCGACATCCGCGGCTTCAAACCCACTACGGCACGCCTTATCCGCCTCACCTCCGGCAACGGCAAGGACGAGAACACGATGGAGCGCCCCATGAACGTGTCTCCCACAGAGACCTCTCTGCGCGTCGGCACTCCCTTCCTCTTCGCCGCTCAACCCTTCTCCCTGAACATTATACGGCTCAAGTGAGACCACTCATTTTTTGTAAAACAACGGATTTCACGAATTATAAACATTTAAATAATTAGCCTTTCCTCATTCTGCTCCCTCCCTAACAGGGAGGGCGGGGGAGAGTCCAAATCTTAAAAATCAAATTATGCTAACAACTCTAAATCGTGCACATTTCATCGGGTGGCTGTTCCTCTTTGCCACCCTCACCGCCAATGCCCAGAAAGCTATGAAGGCACCTGAAGGCGGCAAACCCATCAGCGACGAACTGATAGGAATCTTCTTCGAGGACATCAGCTCCAGCGCCGACGGCGGTCTCTACGCCGAGCTCATTCAGAACGGCTCCTTCGAGTTCAACGGAAACGAACGCGACGGCTGGGGGCCAAGCACCGCGTGGCGTATGCTCCGCCCGGGACATTCTCTGGGATATATGGAGGCTCGAATGGACAAGCCTATTCACCAGAACAACCCGACCTATATGCGCCTGCACACCGAGCGCGTGAAGGAGTATTACGACTACGACGGTTGGAAAGGATTCGGCTTGCAGAACGACGGTTTCGGCGGCATCAGCGTAAAAGCCGGCAACCTCTATGACTTCTCCGCCTTCTGCCGCAACTCCGGCGGCGGCGCAAAGCAGGTGCGCGTGGCTCTCGTGGTGCCTCAGGGCTGGGGCAAAGCGCCCAAGCTTCTGGCAGAGGCAATCTTGGGCGTTGGCTCTCCCAACTGGAAGAAATACGAGACCACCCTTATGCCTTCTGAGAGTGCACAGAACGCAGCCCTTCAGATTCTCGTGCTGACCAAAGGTGACCTCGACATCGACATGGTCTCCCTTATGCCGCAGGAAACATACAAAGGCCACGGCCTACGCAAGGACCTCGCTCAGGCTCTTGCAGACCTGAAGCCTAAGTTTATGCGCTTCCCCGGCGGATGCGTAGTTCACGGCGGCGGCGACGGCTTCTGGAACACCTACCGCTGGAAGACCACTATCGGTCCGAAGGAACAGCGCCGTCAGCTGAAGAACACCTGGGGCTACCATCAGAGCATGGGTCTTGGTTACTTCGAGTATTTCCAGTTCTGCGAAGACTTGGGCATGGAGCCATTGCCTATCCTGCCATGTGGTGTCAGCTGCCAAGGAACAAACGGCGGTTGGAATATGAAGACTCAGGCTCAGGACGTGGTGCCGATGTCTGAGATGGACGAGTGGGTCAGCGAGGCCATCGACCTCATAGAGTGGGCCAACGGCGACCCCGCTAAGAACCAATGGGCCCGTAAGCGTGCTGAAGCCGGACACCCGGAGCCTTTCAATCTGAAGTATCTGGGTCTCGGCAACGAGGAGAAGATTACTCCCGAGTTCTCCGAGCGTTTCCGCTACATCTACAAGAAAGTGACGGCTAAATACCCCGACATCGTCATCGTGGGCACAGCAGGCCCCGGTTCACACCCCGGCAACCCCGACCTTGAGAACGGCTGGAAGCTGGCAGAAGAGCTCGATATGCCCATAATTGATGAGCACTATTATGAGAAGAACGACTATTTCCTCAAGAGCCGCCAGTACGACAAATACCCGCGCACCCGCAACACCAAGGTCTATCTCGGCGAGTATGCAGCCAAAGACAAGAAACTCATCGACGCCCTGGCTGAAGGTCTCTACCTCCTGCATGTGGAGCGCAATGGCGACATCGTGGCCATGACTTCCTATGCCCCCCTCTTTGCCAAGAAGGACGGCACCAACTGGAATCCCGACCTGATTTACTTTGACAACGAACGCCCCTACCTCACATGTAGCTATTACATCCAACAGATGTTCGGTCAGAGCTCAGGCCAGTACTACTACGGAAACTGCGTCCGCTTCGACGGCGATGCCGAGGGCATTGAGCAGCCCCAGGAGGACGTACACTACGGACAGTCCGTCGTCCTCAACACCCGTACCCGTCAGCTCTTCGTAAAACTCTGCAACGCCACCGCCGAACCCAAGACGGCCTCTATCGACCTCTCCCGTTTCGGCCTTCGCAAGACTGCCACGAAGACCACCCTCAGCGGTCAGCCCGAGGATGAGAACAACTACGACGCTCAGCCCATCAAGCCCAAGACCGAGACCTTCAAACCCGAGAAGAAGTTCAAGACCACTCTGGCCCCCTACTCCTTCGTGATGCTTCGCTACAATCTCTAACCGATACTATAATCTGCAATTGGTGAAATAAATATCATCAAGCATCATCAAATAAAAAACTGCCGAATCTGCACAGTAAAGTGTGGGTTCGGCAGTTGTATTATTTAAAGAGCCGCGCTGAGCATCGACTTCTGTTAACCACTTTTCAAAGTAACCAAGAGAACTCTTTTCAATTGGAGGGCTAAAGGTATTTTTCCCTTGATAGATTTTGGAGGTAGATTGTATTTAACGCACAAGCAACTTGAAGCCGTAATCGTGCAGAAAGGAGGTATATTATGACCCAAGTACCAGAGAGCACAACGATTACTAATGTGCAGATGGTGTAAAATTATCTGACGGCCAATTACCTGTTCAAGTATAATGGCAACACTAACAGATTGCTTGTTAAATCAAAATCAGGGACGGATGATTTTCACTATCTGACTGATTTTGAGTTTAACACAATTCTAAAGAACATCAAGATAGCCAATATCAGATGTTCCAAGGACTTGTTGAGAGTGGTGCTGTTCTCAGACTACGTAAACAAGTTTGACCCATTTCTGGCTTACCTAAATGGTTTGCCAGAATGGGACGGAACAGATTATGTGAGTAAACTTGCAGATAGTGTTACCACTACAGACCAAAAGCATTGGGTCTTCTGTTTGAAAAAGTGGCTTGTCGCAATGGTGGCTTCACTTGTTGATGAGAAAGCGGTGAACCATACCGCAATTATCTTCTCTGGTCCACAAGGGATTGGCAAAACAAGGTGGTTTCACACAATTATTTCTCCAGAATTGAAAGAGTTTATCTACGAGGGTTACATCCAAACAAAGGACAAGGAAACAAACGTGAGACTTTCGGAGTGCATTCTTATTTTGATGGATGAACTTGAAAATATGTCAGACAGGAACATCGACGCATTGAAGATGCTTATGACACAAGAGAGTATCTACATGAGGAGAGCCTATCAGACCATCAGCCAGTCCTACACAAGGAGGGCTTCTTTCGCGGGTACGGTAAACAAGAAACAGTTTCTCACAGACTTAACAGGCAATAGGAGATTTCTTTGTTTTGAAGTGGAGAACATCAATCTCAATCACCAAGTACCTTTGAATCAATTATACGCCCAATTGCTTCACCTCTTCAAGACTGGGTTTCAGTTTTGGTTCGATGAAAGCGAGATAGCCCTGCTCAATGAGAAAAATGCCCAGTTTAGGTATATATCTGTAGAAGAAGAGGCTTTAGAAGCACATTTTGAACCATGCCATGCAGGGGACGAGACCTCTTTTCTACAGACCACACAGATACAGCAGGCTTTGGTTCAGGAAACATGCTTTAAGTCGCTTTCCATTCAGGTTTTGGGTCGCATTCTTAGAGACATAAAATTTGAAAGAGTGAAAAGGAATGGGGTGTATGGATATTTGGTAAAGGAGAAAAAACACTGAATTTGAATAACTTTGATTTTTCAGTTACCCTCTTACCCTTCACAAGGTAAGCAGGGTAACTGATTATTTGTTCCTCTTTGTTTTTCAGTATCGCACAATTTCTAACCCAAGTTTCTCCACAAGATATTTAAGAGCAGGGTTGTTGTTAAGCAAATCCTCCTTTGTTGGCTTTGAGGTTGAGGGACACTTCGCTTGGACTAACTGCTGATATTCTGTCGGCAAACATTCAATTAGAGTTTGAAGAAAGAGGTGCCACAACTCCTTTTTTTCTTCAAAAGAATAGGCATTTCCCATATATTGCAGTTCCTCACTTCCCAAGAACTTTATCCTAACCATGTTGTCCCATTCTTCAAAAGCAATCAGTTCATCAACCAATCCAAGTTCTCCCATGCACCAGAGAATGCCAGATACAAAATCGAAATGCTTGGTGGAAACATCCCTTTCTTCTATCTGACGTTCAAAGTTGTATGCCCTGTTGCCTATAAATTGGGGTGGAGTATTAACTATGTTGATAAATACTGCCATCTGATTAAATAATGTACGTGTGGCTTCTCCTTTTTCTATCTTACTTTTAGACTTAGCCAGGATGTAGAGATATTCCACTTCGGGGCTACCATAAAATACAGGTGCTTCTTTTAGCCTCTTCTTATCTATCTGGAACTTTGGGTGATGTATTAACTTGATGCAAAGATTAGTGTAGTTGCCACGTATATCTAATGCGGACAGGTTATCATATACATATTCCATAGGGAAGTGCTTTATAATCATAGCACCACATTCTTTTTCATGGTACTGTTCCCATAAGTTTTTCACATCTTCAAAGAAATAATCGTCCCAAACATTGCCTAATTGCTTGTATGTCCAAACTCTGTCTTGCTTTGACGCAGAAAGCATGGCTTTGAGTATCTTACGCTGCATCTGGAAAGATTGCTTGCCAAATCTGTCTCGTAGTTCTGCCCTTGCTTCTGCAACCTTGCCACTCTGTTTGTCTGTAAAGGCATTCAATAGGGCAGAAATGCTTTCATTCTTATGTGGCTGTATCCTATTCAAGACTTTAGCGGCTTCTTCGTAAAGTCCATTACCTACACTCCATTTGGAAGTGCCACGCTTCAATTTCTTTTGAAGTATAAGCAGTTCTTCCTTGTTGAGGGTATGTACCAAAGCTCTCAAAACACCCCTTTCAGCAAGACTGGCTTGGTACTTCTCTTGTTGGTAATTCGCCAATATGTAGTCTAATGCTTTCATCTTTAAGTATGTCTAAAATGGTCAAAGTTGCACTCATCAGCAAAGAATAGAGCATAAAAGATGGCACAAGCAATGAGTATTGCAATTATCCACCCTACTATTCCTGTGCTTTCTTTCTCTCCCTTATCTATATTATTCTTAACAAATCCTGCAATTAGGAGAAAAAGTGGGATGGCTACAAATGAGCCAAGGATTATAGCAACTATTAACTCTATTGCATTCATATTTATGCTTCATTTCAGCTGTTTATATGCTTCTACTATCCATTCATCATAGTCGTTTTTATGCTGATAAGCACGATTGTCAATTGCCCATTTTGAGTAAAATGGACATGTGGGATATAAACAATCATCCTTACAGATTAAACTATATCTACTTTGCAACATCATAGGACTGAAAAACAAAGATTCCATTTTTATGTCATAAGTTGTACACTTTTCGTATGCTTTATATGAAGTGTCTTGCATTGCACGGGGTATTGTATTGTGGGAAGTTTCTGTTTCTCTGTGTTCTTGCTCCAAGGCATCTGCCCTTTCATTTGAACACAAAACATATTCATCTCCTATCTGTACAATGCTTTTGTTATAGCCAAAAAGGTCAACAAACCTCATCTCACCAAGAGAATCATCAACCTTAATTGTTGGCGTATCCCCATCACGATTACTGCAATGGAAGGAAACGAAATGCTTTCCATCTGGCAGATAATGAGGGATAACTCTTCCATATATCCCACAAAAATATGATAATTCCCATTTTCTAAAATTACTCATTGCCCATTTTGTTTTGCGACACACAAAAAGAAAAGGTGCAAACAATCCTGTATTTGCACATTCGGAGGTATCGCCAAACACCATTGCCACACAAATAAGGAAAGCCTGCACCCGTAGGTACAAGCATTTCACTAACTTGCTATTGTGGCTCATTCTTCTAACTGGCGATTTTCCGAATGTCACATGCAAGAAGTAAAACACTTCTTCTGATGATATGTCTTGTTAAACTATTACGTCATTTTACACAATTTTGAATTTCATGCTGCAAAGGTACAGATTTTCTTTCATACAACAATTCTTTATGTCTTGAAATTAAGTTTCATTGGCAAATAATAGGGTTATTCTAGAAAGCAACGTCGTCAGAAAAGATGTCTCTATAAACTGTCGAATCTGCACAGTAAAGTGTGGGTTCGGCAGTTGTATTATTTAAAGAGCCGTATATTTCAGACCCTATACATCACGTTCTAATGATTAGGGCTGAACATTTTAAGTTTCGCTTGTTGCTCAACTTCTTAACTACTGACTACTTAACTACTTCAGAAATTTGGGTTAAATAAAAGTTAAATTATCACTTTTTCGTGCCAACATTGTTGGAACGCTTTCCATGCGAGTTTGCTGATAATTGATTACCTTTGCACCCAATGCTTGCCCCCAAGCCCCCTAAAGGGGAGTGTAAGAGCCCCCAAGCCCCCTAAAGGGGAGTGTAAGGGCTACTAACTATTAAACTAATAAACTACTAAACCACTAAACTAATAAACTAATAAACTAATAACTCACAATCATTATCCGAGACCGGTCAAAGTTACTATTATGAATGAGAAAAATTTTTACTTAGTACATCTGTCGGTGGTTCAACATCCAATGACCGACGACAAGAGACGGTTTGAAAAGCTGCACATCAGGCGTGACACAATACTGCCGCCAATAAAGTTCCTGTTCCATATTATCGGGAAACCATACTTCCCACGCGGCGAGCTGGTAGCCGCCACAGGCAAGGCTAAGAGCCCTAAGACTCTCTTCAACGCCATACTTATGGTCTGTTGTTTTCTTGACAAGGTTCTGCAAATGCAGCGCCTACGACTGTTCAAGGCGGCCGTGCAACGGTTTCGCCCTGCATTACTCATGCCCTATGGTGTACTGGACGCATTTTCTACAGCGATATGCATGCCAGGGTGCAGTCGTTGCTCAGTTGCGGTTCACGGATATGGAACAACATGTTCTGGGAGACAAGGAACTTGGGGCTAGTTCGACCCGTTGCCGCCGTCTTAGGCAATAGCCCCTCCCCTTAGGCCCCTATATAGGGGGCCATAGGGGGGGCTTTGCCTCATTCTCATAAGGCTGTCAGGGATCATCCCAAACCGGTCATCAGAGCTACGAATGCATCCTTCCGTTCTGGATAAATGACGGCACTCTGCTTCCGCAAGAACCCTTGCATCACGATTCAAGAAGTCCATGGGGTTTTGCCCCAAACCCTATATGGTTTTAGCGAAAACCCTTCGGATAAATGCACGAAAGTTTATGAACTTTAAGCGTCAGATGGCGTAAGGGTGGCCTTATATCGGGACAATAATTCTGATGGGTGCTTAAGGATTTGTCTTTCAATTATGTATCGGTGATGAGTTAATTATCCTAAAAAAATAAAGAGAAAATTTCTAACTCAAACTCTTTTCGTACATTTGCAGTCGGAAATCAGAAACCATAAAAACTATCCAACTATGAAGTCATCTGCTCAATCTTTTTCTGCTCACAAACAACAAACCATTCCAGGAAGTGGCTCATCCTATCCCAAAATCGGCATCCGTCCCACCATTGACGGCCGTCAGGGCGGGGTCCGCGAGAGTCTTGAAGAAAAAACTATGGCACTCGCCAGAGCCGTCGCTGACTTGATTAGCACGAATCTGCGCAACGGCGACGGCTCGCCCGTGGAGTGCGTCATCGCAGACTCTACTATCGGTCGCGTGGCTGAGAGCGCCGCCTGCGCCGAGAAGTTCGAGCGCGAGGGCGTGGGCTCTACCATCACAGTCACCTCCTGCTGGTGCTACGGTTCTGAGACCATGGACATGAACCCGCATTACCCCAAGGCCGTGTGGGGCTTCAACGGCACAGAGCGCCCGGGCGCTGTCTATCTCGCTGCCGTTCTGGCCGCCCACGCTCAGAAGGGTCTGCCCGCTTTCGGCATCTACGGTCACGACGTGCAGGACATCAACGACAACACTATCCCCGAGGACGTGGCTGAGAAGATTCTGCGCTTCGCTCGCGCAGCCCAGGCTGTGGCTACTATGCGCGGCAAGAGCTACCTCTCTATGGGCAACACCTGTATGGGCATTGCCGGCTCAATCGTGGATGCAGACTTCCTGCAGCACTACCTCGGTATGCGCACAGAGTATGTCTCGCTCGTAGAGATTCTGCGCCGCGTGGACTTCAATATCTTCGACCCCGAAGAGTTTAAAAAGGCTATGGCTTGGGTAGAGAAATACTGCAAGCCGCAGGAGGGTCACGACTACAACGAGGACCGTCCGCTCTTCCCGGGCACGCCGATGACCACCTTCAACGGTAAGGGCAAAGGTAAGAACCGCGAGGAGAAGGACGCCGACTGGGAGTTCACCGTAAAGACGATGATGATTATCCGCGACCTCATGCACGGCAACCCGCGCCTACTGGAACTTGGCTACAAGGAAGAGGCTCTGGGCCACAACGCCCTCTTCGGCGGCGTGCAGGGTCAGCGCCAGTGGACCGACTACCGCCCCAACTTCGACTTCCCCGAGTCGATGCTCTGCACCTCGTTCGACTGGAACGGCACGCGCGAGGCCGACGTTCTCGCCACAGAGAACGACTTCCTGAACGGCCTCTCGATGCTCTTCGGACATTTGCTGACGAACCGCGGCGTTATGTTCTCTGATATCCGCACCTACTGGAGTCCCGAAGCCGTCAAGCGCGTCACGGGCACCGTGCTGAGCGGCTTGCCCGCTCAGGGCTTCATCCACCTCATCAACAGCGGTGCTACCACCCTCGATGCCACCGGCGCGATGACTGCATCTGACGGCAAGCCCACGATGAAGGAGCCGTGGAACATCACTCCCGAAGACGCAGAAGCCTGTCTGAAAGCCACATCGTGGATGCCGGCCGACCGCGACTATTTCCGTGGAGGCGGTTACAGCTCTCACTTCGTGACTAAAGGTGGGATGCCGATGACGATGATGCGCGTGAATATGGTAGCGGGGCTCGGTCCTGTGCTGCAGCTGGCTGAGGGTTGGACCGTGGAACTCGACCCGAAGACCCACGATATCCTGGACAAGCGCACCGACCCGACTTGGCCCACCACGTGGTTCGTGCCGCGTCTCGACCCGACTAAGGACTGCTTCAAGGACGTCTATAGCGTGATGAACTGCTGGGGAGCTAACCACGGCGCCATCGCCTACGGTCACATCGGTGCCGACCTCATCACCCTCTGCAGCATCCTCCGCATACCCGTCTGCATGCACAATGTTGCTGACAAGGACATCTTCAGGCCAGCCGCTTGGAACGCCTTCGGAATGGACAAGGAGGGAGCAGACTACCGTGCCTGCCAGAACTTCGGCCCGATTTACAAGTAAGCAAATTAAAATCTCATAAACAAAACATAGGCGACATTTACGTGCCGCCTATATTTGAATAAGATACCGATGTGTCTTATTGGATTGCCTTGCTCTTTAATCCTCAACCTGCTTGCCGCCATTGGGACGCTTCTCAGCGATGCGTGCCTTCTTACCGGTGAGGTTACGCAGATAATAGAGTTTAGCGCGACGCACCTTACCGACCTTGTTGACGGTGATGCTGTCAATGTTCGGGCTCTCGATGGGGAAGATACGCTCCACACCGACGGTGCCGCTCATCTTGCGAACGGTGAAACGCTTCTTCTCTCCGTGACCGCAGATCTTGATGACTACGCCGCGATAGAGCTGGATGCGCTCCTTGTTACCCTCGACAATTTTGTAAGCTACAGTCACGGTGTCACCAGCCTTGAATGTGGGGTGGCTCTTGCCAGTAGCAAATGCTTCTTCAGCAATTTTAAGTAAGTCTGCCATTTTGTTGATGGTTTTAAAATTGTTTGTCGATCAAGCATGGGCATAACAGGCAACTCGAACCTTCCTGCCAGCGACCCACGCCGAAAGCGGGCGCAAAGGTACGGATTAATTCACAATTGACAATTCATTATTCATAGTTTTTTTCTCTTTTGGCATAAAAAAGTGCTTTTTGAGACCTTATTTGACTTATTTAACCTAATCTCGACTTCCCTTTTGCAACTTTTACGTACCTTTGCGCATCCATTTAAGGTTAAAAGCTTAAAAAATTAAATCGTTAAAAAGTTAAGGTTTAAAGTTTAATGTAAAAATGAGATATAAAGTATTACTTCTGCTGCTCCTCCCTCTTCAATGTTTCGCGCAGAATTATCGTCTGAGCCGCGTGCGCCCGTCGCGCTATGAGGTGACGAAGAGGCTGGATGCGAACCCGTCGCGTGAGGCAGAGGAATTCATAGCCCCGTATAAAGCGGGTGTGGATTCGCTGCGCCGCCCGTTTGTCGGCTTGAGCGAGGAATGCATGTACGCCCGCCGACCCGAGAGCCCGCTTTCCAACTGGGTGGCTGACGTGATGAAATGGGCAGGCGAGCAGCAGGGCCAGAAGATTGACATGGGACTGTGCAACATTGGCGGTCTGCGTGCGGCGATGCCGAAGGACACGGTGCGCGTGGGTGACATCATGGCAATCGCGCCGTTCGAGAACGTGCTGAGCATTGTGCAGCTGAAAGGTCGCGACCTGACCCGCCTCTTCGAGAATATCGCGTTCGTTGGTGGCGAGGGAGTGAGCCGCGAGGTGCGTCTGGTGATAAACACACAGACACGCACGCTGGTATCTGCCACACTTGACGGCAAGCCCATCGACCCCGAGGCCACATACACTATATCCACTTTGAATTACCTCGCCGACGGCAACGACAAGATGACGGCTCTGAAGAGCGCAGTGGCCCGCAAGGACTACCCTGTCCCCACCCGCGACCTGCTCTGCCAGTACTTCACCTATCTGAACGAACGCGGCGAGAAAGCCAAAGCACAGGTTGAGGGACGCATTAGCGGCGGACTCTCCCCCCTGCCCCTCCCTGTGAGGGAGGGGAGTAGTTACTCGCCAGACAAGGAACAAGATATACAAAGCAGGACTACATCCAGCCAAACTCATTCTGCTCCCTCCCTCACAGGGAGGGCGGGGGGAGAGTCCTCCACCCTGTTGGTTGTCCATACCAACGACACCCACTCGTGCGTTGAGCCGCTGAACCCGAACCTGTCCGACACAGCACAGGCAGACAAGGGCGGATATCTGCGCCGCATGGCGTTCCTGCGCGACCTGCGACAGAAGAACCCCGACCTGCTGCTGTTCGACTGCGGCGACTTCTCCCAAGGTTCCACCTACTACTCGCTGTACAAGGGCGACGTGGAGGTGGGTCTGATGAATCTGATGCGCTACGACGCTGCCACCATCGGCAATCATGAGTTTGATTTCGGACTGGAGAACATGGCCCGCATCTTCCGCTTGGCCAAGTTCCCCATCGTCTGCTGCAACTACGACTTCACGGGCACTCCCTGCGAGGGACTCGTAAAACCATACATTATTATTAATCGCGCGGGCGCGAGGATAGGCATCCTCGGCGTAGGCCCGAAACTGGAGGGGCTGGTGTCAGCCTCCACGTCCAAGGGGGTGAAATACACCGACCCCATCGAGGCGGCTCAGCCCGTGGCTGACTACCTGCGTGACGTGGAACACTGCGACCTCATCATCTGTCTCAGCCACCTCGGATGGAAAATAGACGGCACGAGCGATGAGGAGCTGATACCTGCAACCCGCAACATAGACATCGTCCTTGGCGGTCACAGCCACACTTATTTCACTCGGCCCGAAGTGCTGCAGAACCTCGACGGGCAAAGCGTCATAGACAACCAAATGGGCAAAAACGGCCGTTTCATCGGTCTTTTGCGCCTCACAATGACTTCAAGATGATAGAACTACGCGACATAAACAAGACCTACGCCGGTGCCCAGCCCCTGCATGTGCTGAAGGGCATCAACCTCGACATCGCCGAGGGAGAGCTGGTGAGCATCATGGGAGCCTCCGGTTCCGGCAAGAGTACCCTGCTCAACATCCTCGGCATACTCGACGACTACGACAGCGGCACCTACCGGCTAAACGGCACCCTCATCAAAGACCTGAGCGAGACACGTGCCGCCCACTACCGCAACCGGATGATCGGCTTCATCTTCCAGAGCTTCAACCTCATCAATTTCAAGACGGCGGTGGAGAACGTCGAGCTGCCCCTGTTCTATCAGGGTGTGTCGAAGCGCAAACGTCACGAGCTGGCCATGCAGCAGCTTGAATACATGGGGCTTACGGGCTGGAGCGAGCACTATCCGGCAGAGATGAGTGGCGGACAGAGACAGCGCGTAGCCATAGCCCGCGCACTAATCACACGTCCGCAGATCATCCTCGCTGACGAGCCCACCGGCGCCCTTGACTCCGCCACCGGCGTCGAAGTGATGGAACTGCTGAAACGCCTCAACCGCGAGGAGCATATCACCATGGTCATCGTAACCCACGACCCTGGCGTGGCCGCGCAGACCAACCGCATAATCCGCATTAAAGACGGCATCATTGAACATTGAACATTGATCATTGAACATTGAACTTTAAACATTGAACATTGACCATTGAACATTGACCATTGGGCTGCGCGAACCCTTTTATTTTTCACATATAATTATTATAAATTTGTCCATATAATTATTCATTAATGATAAATTAACGTGCCAATTAATGGCAATTAATGTTGAAGAATGATTCGTTTAATTAGTGAGATTAGTGTTCGTTTATTGATAGCTTCGCGCAGCCTATTTATGACGTACTGATGAGCGTAGTCGAATAATTATGAATTATGCATTAAGAATTATGAATTAAACTAAGGTGTTTGAACTTCTGAGGGAAATATGGCAGACAGCGAGGCGCAACCGCCTCCGCACCGCGCTCACAGGATTCGCTGTGGCGTGGGGCATCTTCATGCTCATTGTCCTGCTCGGAGCGGGCAACGGCCTCATCAACGCTCAGGAGGCGAACAACGACCGCTGGGTCGATAACTCCATGATGGTGTTCGGCGGACAGACATCTAAGGGCTACGAGGGTCTGAAAGAAGGGCGAAACATAAACCTCAACGACGGTGACATGCTGATTACAAACACCCGTTTCACCGAGAATATCGACCGCTCAGGAGGTATAATACAACAGGGCGGAGCCATCATCACCTACGGCGAGAACTACGTCAACGGCAGCCTGCGTGGAGTATATCCCGTAAACGCCGAAATCAGCAAGACGAAGATGGCCGCAGGCCGTTTCATCAACGATCTCGACATACGCGACCAGCGCAAAGTCCTCGTTCTGCCGGAGAATATGGCTCGTGAGCTCTATCCCCGCGCCCCGCGCTCGCTCGTGGGACAGAACGTGAAAGTCGGCGGGATGGTATTCACCGTAGTCGGTATCGAGCAGGAGGACAAGAGCCGCAGCAACACCGACGTGACCACCCCCTTCACCACCCTGCGCTCCATATACAACCGTGGCGACCGCGCCGACCGCATCGCCTTCACCTTCCACGGTCTCGCCACCGAAAAGGCGAACGAAGAGTTCGAGGGCCGCTACCGCGCTGCCCTGAACCGCAACCACCAGGCGGCGCCGGACGACGAGGAGGCCATCTGGCTGTGGAATCGCTTCACGCAGGCCATGCAGATGGCTATGGGTATGAATATCATCCGCACTTCGCTGTGGATCATCGGACTCTTCACCCTGCTCAGCGGCATCGTGGGCGTCTCGAACATAATGCTGATAACGGTACGCGAGCGCACACGCGAGTTCGGTATCCGCAAAGCCATCGGCGCCACACCCGCCTCCATCCTCCGCATCATCATCACCGAGAGCATCATCATCACAGCCATCTTCGGCTACATCGGTATGCTGCTCGGAGTGATTGCCAACCTATATATGGATGCCACCCTCGGCAGCCGCGTCATCGACACTGGCCTCTTCCAGACCACGATGTTCGTGAACCCCACCGTTGGTCTCGGCACCAGCATCGGCGTCACCATAGTCCTCATCGTCGCAGGCACCCTCGCCGGACTCGTTCCGGCCCTCAAAGCCGCCCGCATCCGCCCGATAGAGGCACTAAACAAATGAAAAGGAAAAAGTAAAAATTAAAAAGTAAAAGATTTTACATCAAACATGCTCTGGTTCGACCCTGATTCCTTCCGCGAGATTACGGAGACATTGCTCCGCAACAAGACGCGCTCTTTCCTCACCGGATTCGGCGTGTTCTGGGGCGTGTTCATGCTCGTGGCCCTGATAGGCGGAGGCGACGGCCTGAAGGAACTTCTGGAGAACACCTTCGAGGGCTTCGCCACCAATTCTGCCCTCGTCTGGTCCCAGCCTACGACACGCCCTTACCACGGCTTCCGCAAGGGACGCCGCTGGAGCATGGTCCGTCACGACGTGGAACGTCTGCAGGCTCAGGTTCCCGGGCTGGATGTCGTCTCACCCGTGCTCTCCCACTGGGGAGCGGGAGCCGTCTATGGCGACCATCGCGTCTCATGCAACGTCAAGGGCCTGCAACCCGACTACGCCAAGGTCGATGCGCCCCGCATCCGTTTCGGACGTTATCTCAACGACATGGACATGATGCAGAACCGCAAGGTGTGTGTCATAGGCAAGAAGATCTACAAGACCCTGTTCCCCGGCGGCGGCGACCCCTCGGGCGAGCTTATTCGCATAGACTCGACCTATTACCAGGTCATCGGCGTGGATTATGCCGAGGGCAACATGAACATCAACGGGTCGGCAGACGAGAGCGTGTGTGTGCCGTTCACCCTGATGCAGCAGGCATACAACATGGGCGACACGCTGGAACTCATTGCCGTCACGGGCAAGCCCGGCGTGACCATCAGTCAGATTACCCCGCGTATGCGCGAGGTGATAGCCCGCGCTCATGACGTTGACCCGGAGGACGAGAAGGCGGTGATGATCTTCAACACCGAAGTCCTCTTCGGCGTTATGGACAACCTCTTCAGCGGAGTCAATTTCCTCATCTGGCTCGTGGGCATCGGCACCCTGCTTGCCGGAGCCATCGGCGTTTCCAACATAATGATGGTGACGGTGCGTGAACGAACCACAGAGATCGGCATCCGCCGCGCCATCGGAGCCACACCACTGAAAATCCTATCCCAAATCATAAGCGAGAGCATCGTGCTCACGGCCGTGGCGGGCATGAGCGGCATTCTCTTTGCCGTGATGATCCTGCAGATGCTGCAACTGGCGAACACCGAGGACGGCATCGTCGCCGCACATTTCCAGGTGGCAGTAGGCACCGCCATCGGCGCAGTCCTCCTGCTCACCGTCCTTGGCATCCTTGCCGGTCTCCCGCCTGCCCTCCGCGCCATGCGCATCAAGCCCGTCGAGGCCATGCATGAGGATTAAGACCCACCCCGCCCTAAAGGGCACCTGCCCTCCGTCGCGAATGGGGATTCGCTCCCCTTTGTGGGGCCGAAGCCACATTCAGTGGCTTCTCTAAAGACCCCAGTCGCCCGTAATGGAGGGGAATCCTGCGGGATGTATTTAAAATAAATATCAATAGTAAATCGTTAATAGTAAAATCGTTAATTTAAAATAATGACCCTATAAACCTCCAAGCGCTAGCCGCTCCCCTCCCTCACGGGAGGGGTTCGGGGGTGGGTCTTATCACAATGAAAAAGATTATCCGACCCATCGTAATCCTGCTCGTCCTGCTGCTTTTTGTCGGGACATTCGTATTCCTCTGGTGGCAGTCACGCCCCACCCCCACGGTCTATGAGACCGTCACGCCCATGCTGCGTGACATAAGCAAAACCACCGTAATCACCGGTAAGATTGAGCCGCGCGACGAGGTGAACGTGAAGCCGCAGATGAGCGGCATCATCGCTGAGCTGCTCAAAGAGGCCGGCGACCGCGTGGAGAAAGGCGAGGTGATAGCCCGTCTGAAAGTAATCCCCGACATGAACCAGCTCAGCAGCGCCGAGGCCCGCGTCCGTCTGGCCAACATCAACGCCAACCAGGCCCGCACCGACTTCGAGCGTCAGCAGCGCCTCTTCGACAAAGGCCTCATCTCTGCCAACGAGTTCGAGAAAGCGAAACAAGCCTACGACCAGTCGCGCGAAGAGGTGCTGGCAGCCCAAGACCAGTTAGAGGTCGTTCGCGACGGCGTCTCCTCCTCCAACGCCTCCTCGTCCAACACCCTCGTCCGCAGTACCATCAGCGGCCGCATCCTCAACATCCCCGTCAAGGTCGGTAACTCCGTAATCCTCAGCAACACCTTCAACGACGGTACAACTATCGCCTCCGTAGCCGACATGTCCGACCTCATCTTCCGCGGCAACATCGACGAGACCGAGGTGGGCCGCCTCTCCGTGGGGATGCCGATGCAGATAACCATCGGTGCCCTGCAGAACACACGCTTCGAAGCCCGTCTGGAATATATCAGCCCGAAGGCAACCGAAGCCAGCGGAGTCAATCAGTTCGAGATTAAAGCCGCCGTTACCATACCAGCCACAGCCGACGGAGCCGCAGCTGACATCCGCAGCGGTTACAGCGCCACCGCCCAAATCGTACTGGCCGAAGCCAAGCAGGTGCTTTCCATCCCCGAGGGAGCCATCACCTTCAGCGGCGACACCGCCTTCGTCCACGTTATTCACGGTGAGGGCAGCCAGCAGACATACGAGCGTCGCGCCGTCGTCACCGGCCTCTCGGACGGCATCAACATCGAAATCAAAAAGGGACTGCAGAAAGACGAAAAACTGCGCGGTCTGGAAATCACTCCCGAGAAGTAAACCAACTTTGCTCCTATGAATGAAAGGGCACTCTCCACCAAGAAGGGTGTCTACGCTAAGAACGACAGTAACCTTCATCATTTTGAGCCTAAGTGCCTGATTTGTAGGAATCTATTTCAAAATAAACCTACATCAAACCTACATTGAACCTACATAATGATGGTTGCATGTAGGTTTGATGTAGGTTTGTTTTGATGTAACATCTTATTAATCAGTAGTTTAAATGAGAAATGATGAAGGTTACTATTATTTAGGCAAGCCTCGAAAATTGATGCAGGTCCAACAGCATACTGATGCTGTACGAATGGTGGTTTGATGCTGTACGAATGAAGGTTCGATGCTGAACGATCTTCCGTCAACCCTTCTCCCCCCTCCGGGGGGATTAAGGGGGGCCGTCAATTACATCGAGGTGTAAGGGTGAATGCATCAAGGTGTATTCACGATTACATCAAGGTGTAATGGTGATTACATCGAGGTGTATTTGTGTTTTGCCCATGGTCAAAAGAAGATAGGGCCATGCTATAATGAATCATGAAGGATTGGCAGTTGAAAGTCCTCCCGGTCGAAAGTACTTTCTCTCGGAAATGGAAAGAAAATCGGACTTTTCTTTTGCATTTCGCTCGCTTATTCGTACTTTTGCCCCCGAAAGGACATAAATCGGCCTCAATAGGTCGTGCAAACTCAGCGGAGGTGCCCTGTTCAAATCTTTACGGAAAAATCATTTAGCGTTGGCTATTATTCAAAGTGTTCCGAAACTTGCAGGTAGAAAGAACAATCAAAGATAATAATGGACACGCTCACTTGTATAGTGGGCGTTTTCCTGTTTCTTTGATTAGGTTTCCTGCAAGTACCTGGAGCACTGAACGGGGATTCGTCCACGTTTTGTGTCCATACGGGTGCTTGCAGGAATAATTTTGTTTATTGGCTCGACGCATTATAAAACTATAATGCTACATGGCTAAATCGTTAATTGAAGAACTGCCCCGTATTGTGAGCGAGGGCAGGCGTGAGGCTGCACAGATACTGGAGCGGCTAAGTAGTGGTACGCAGATCGGTCTTCAGACCAATGAACTGGTGTTACCGAGTAAGGATGTGAGTGGGCTGTTTAAGGGCAGCACGCCTCAGATTCCAAATGCCTTCACTATGGCTGGCGGCAATGGGGAGTGGATGAACCGCCTCATCTATGGAGACAATCTTTTGGCGATGCAAGCCCTGCTTGCTGGTGATGCCCAGACAGGACTCCCCTCGCTTCGTGGTAAAGTTGACCTTATTTATATTGACCCTCCGTTTGATTCGAAAGCAGACTATCGTACCAAAATTTCTTTGCCTGGAACGGATATTCAGCAGAAGCCAACGGTCATTGAGCAGTTCGCGTATGCGGATACATGGGAACAAGGAACGATTTCGTACTTAAGAATGATTTATCCACGACTTGCACTTATGAAAGAATTACTTTCAGACAAAGGAAGCATATATGTACATATTGATTGGCATATTGGTTCATATTTGAAAATATTGTTGGATGATATTTTCGGTAAAGATATGATGCTTAATGAAATTATATGGTGTTATGGCTCAATGTGCAAATCAAAGAACAATTGGAATAGGAAGCACGATAACATTTTTGTGTATACAAAATCTCAAAATTGGATATTTAATGCGAGTGATGTCTTAGAAGGATATGCAGAGGGATATAAAGAAAAATTTAAATATCAGGATGAGAAAGGATATTATATGATTCGTGGAAAAGGAGGTCATTTATCTCCAATCCATAGTCAGGGAGACTTAACTCCAGAGCATGAAAAATTAGACCTATAGCTCAAATTGCAGGATAGAACACCCTTCAAATATTGATTGTTACTGGTGTTTTAAGTGATTCAAACGTTTCAAAGCATAATTCGACGTTAGAAAATGCTCAATAGCTCATTTTGCAGGATATGACTCCCTT